>JAQGOE010000196.1 GCA_028293725.1 Gammaproteobacteria bacterium
TCGGGACGGGCTTCCGGGCGCCGAGCTTCGGCCCGCCCGCCGCGGGGTTGCCGGTGCAGGTGGCACGCTCGGAGAAGGTCATTTCCTACGAGACGGGCGTCAAGGCGGACCTGTTTGATCACAAGGCCCGCCTGTCGTGGGATGTTTACTACTACGACATCAAGAACCAGCAGCTCACAGCGGTGGGCGGTGGGGCCAACACCATCCAGCTCATCAACGCGCAGAAAACGGTAGGCAAGGGCTCCGAGCTCGAGTTCGAGTTTCATCCCATCCCGAGCGTGACCTTCAATCTGAGCGGCAGCTACAACGACACTCGAATCGAGGACCCGACGCTCGGTGTCGCTCCCTGCTTTAACTGGAGTTTCGCCGTCCCGGGCCAGGGCTGCCACGTGTTGAATCCGATCGACGCCAACGGTCATGCGCTCATCAACGGCAATCCACTGCCCCAGGCGCCCCGTTGGGTCGGCGACCTCGGGTTGAAATACGCCTATCCGCTCGCCAACGGCAGCAGCGTGTATGGCTACACGGATATGTCCACGCGCACCTCGATGAACTTTGGTCTCTATAAGTCAGAGGAATTCGTCGGGGCACCGCTGACGCAAGTCGGACTGCGGCTGGGTTATACCTGGGGGGATGACAAGTACGACGTGGCGGCGTTCTGCCGTAACTGCGCGAACCAGATCCGCGTCATTGGCGGGATCGACTTCGCCGATACGCTCGGATTCATCAACGATCCGCGCATCTTCGGAGCCCAGTTCCGAGCGAAGTTCTGACCGGGGGCGCGCAGCCGATGCGGCACTTTCAGGCGTGGCGTGCGCGGTTCCCTGCGCGCGCCACGTTGGTCGCTCTCGGTTTGGTGGCCTTTGCACCCGCCGGGCTCGTATCGGCTACGTCCGCGCACGCCGCTGCAGCGGCGGCGAGCGCGGCGGCGCCGATCGAAGTGAAGGTCGTGGTCGTCACCATGTTTGAGATCGGTGCGGACACGGGCGACACACCCGGAGAGTTTCAACTCTGGCACGAGCGCCAGAAGTTGGATGAGCGGTTCCCCTTCGCCCATCACCACGACCTGTTCCTGAACCGCCAGGCCGGCGTACTCGCCATGGTCACGGGGGAGGGCACCGCCAATTCCGCGACGGCCGTGATGGAGTTGGGAATGGACCCCCGGTTCGATTTGTCACACGCGTATTGGCTCGTGGCCGGTATCGCCGGAGTCGATCCCGAGGACGCCTCGATCGGCTCCGCGGCGTGGGCGGAGTACGTGGTCGATGGAGACCTGGCACACGAGATCGACTCGCGGGAAATACCTCCGGACTGGCCCACAGGCTATTTCCCTCTCGAGTCCAGCCGCCCGTACGAGCCGGACGCGCGCATCGTCGCCGAGAACCAGGTGTTTCGACTCAACCCCAAGTTGGTCGACTGGGCCTATCAACTGACGCGGGGTATCAATCTCGGCGACAGCCCCGCTCTACAACGCTCACGCGCACGGTACAAGGGCTATCCCAATGCGCAGAAACCGCCGTTCGTGCTCAAGGGCGATGATCTGTCGTCAATGACGTTCTGGCATGGAAAGCTGCTGAATGAATGGGCGAATCGCTGGGTGAGCTATTGGACGCACGGGTCCGGCAACTACGTCATGACCGCCATGGAGGACACGGGGACTCTATTGGCTCTCACGTACCTGAAGAAGGCCGGCAAGGTGGATGACCAGCGGGTTCTCGTGTTGCGCACGGGTAGCAACTATTCGATGCCGCCGCCTGGAGTGAGCGCGGCGGCGAACATGCAGAAGGAGAACGCGGGCTACAGCGCGCTCGGGCCGTCGGTGGAGGCCGCTTACAAGGTGGGCTCGACCGTTGTCATGGAGCTTCTGAGCAAATGGCCCGTTTATCGCGATCACCCGCCGGTTCAGTGAGCGGGCGTCGGCGCCATCAACAGATCTAGCGTCATCCGGTCGAACTTCGGCACATTCACTTCGAACACCACCTTCGCCGTCTGCTCGCCCAAGCCCGGAGCCTCCGCCGCCGCCCAACTCAACGAGTCGCCGTAGTTGGGCCCGAAAGCGGTGGTGACATCGATCTTCAGATCACTGCTGCGGGTGATGATCGAAGGATCCAGCCAAACAGCCACGGCGAGCTCATCCCACATGGGGAATGACTGGCCAAACTGTCCGAGGTAGGCATCGAAGGGCGCCTTGCCTCCGGCCACCTCGTGAATGTACTCCGGCTTGAAGAAGGTCTTGGTGGTCGGGTCGATCGGAACCTGCGTGATGTGCTTCCACGCCTCGTGAAACACGATGTGCGCCGCCTCCGGGTCCCAGCGCATGTTGAATTCCCGGCGCGGGTTGTTGGCGTACTCGGCGGCGAAAGAATTGCCTGACGAGGTCGGGTTATAACTGCCCCCCATGAAGACGAGCTCCTTCGCCAGGGCCGCGAACTGCGGATCGAGGCGCGCGGCGAGCGCCAGGTTGGTCATGGGGCCCGCGGCGATGATGGTGACCTGGCCGGGAAACTCATGCACTTTACGGGACAGGAACTCGGCGGCCGTCCCCTGTGCGGCCTTCAACTTCGGAGTGCCGGCCTGCGATTCAGGTACGAAGTAGGGGTCGGCATGGTACGGAGTGCGCCGCACAGCGCCTTCTTCGGGCCAGGTCTCCGTCCAGGCGCCGTTATAAAACAGCTTGCCGTAGAGGCTCTCCCAACGCTTCACGAGGGCTGGTGTCTGTACGAGCGGCCAGACCGCTCCCGCGTACACAGGGACGTCTGTGCGCTTCGCGATCTCCAGCAGCCGCAGCGTATGGCTGACTTCCTCATCCCGCCAGCCATCGCCGCTCGGTATGGTAATGCCGAGCACCTCCACATCCTTCGATTGCAGCAGCATCAGGATGGCCTGCATGTTCGAGCCCGCCGGACCGAACGCATCCTGGTCGATGATGACCTTGCGTCGCGCCCCGCCATCGGCGGCGAGAGCAACGCACGTGCAGAGTGCAAGCGTGGCGGCCACGAGCGTCAAAAGGGGGCGGCTGGTTTTTATATTCATCGGGCGCGGCACCTGGGTATGAGAATCGCTGCGAAGGGAGGCGACTCTGCCAAAGCGCCGCCACTTGGGCAAATGCCTTTCAGTGAGCCCAGGGCGGGCAATGCCCGTTCGGCAGGATTTCGCACTTGGCGCGCGCGTTGCATACTCCGTGCACCCATATGGACGCCACTACCCTGACCGATGCGCCGCCGGTAGCTTCTCTCGAGCCCGTGGATCTCATCTATGGGTTGAACGACAAGCCGCCCCTGCGGCTGTCGATTTTCGTGGCCCTGCAGCACGTGCTGGCGGTGTTTGTCGGGATCGTGACCCCCCCGGCGCTCATCGCTCGCATCCTCGACCTGCCCAGCGCCGACGGCGCCTTCCTGGTGAGCATGGCGTTGCTGGCTTCCGGGCTAGGCACGATCCTGCAAACCAAACAGCTGGGGCCGGTGGGCTCCGGCCTCCTCAGCATTCAAGGCACCAGCTTCGTGTTTGTCGCACCCATCGTCTCGTTGGCCGGAGCGATCATGGCCGAGGGCGGATCGCGTGAGCACGCGCTCGGTGCGGTGTTTGGCGTATGCCTGGTCACCGCATTCGTTCCGCTGCTGTTGGGCCCGTTCATCCGCTCGGCGAGCCGGATCATTACGCCATTGGTGATGGGTATCGTGGTGACGCTGATCGGGCTGACTCTCGTCAGTGTCGGCATCACCAGCGTGGGTGGCGGGTTCGAAGCCAAACACGACGGTACCTTCGCGTCGGCGGCCAATCTGGGCCTCGCGGCGCTCGTCATCGCAGTCATTGTCATCATGAGCAGTAGCCGCCGCGAGTGGCTGAGGATTCTGTCCGTTGTGACGGGACTGGCCGCCGGCTACGTCGTCGCGGGGCTAGCCGGTAAAGTCTCGCTCTCAGATCTCAAGGCGTTGCCCTGGTTCGCCGCGCCCACGCCGTTTCACTATGGGCTGGGATTCCGGGCGACGGCGCTTATCCCGTTCGCCTTCCTCTACTTGATGACGGCGATCGAGTCGATCGGCGATATCACCGCAACCTCGCTGCTGACCGGCGAGCCCATCGCAGGACCGCTCTATCTCTCGAGGTTACGGGGCGGAGTATTGGCCGATGGCGTGAGCTCGATGCTCGCCGCCGTTCTGAATTCCTTTCCCAGCACGACGTTCGCGCAAAACAATGGTGTGATCCAGTTGACCGGTATCGGCAGCCGGCACATCGGTCTGCTCGTGGGCTTCATGCTAATCGTGCTCGGTCTGTTTCCTATCGTGGGCGGAGTCGTCCAGGCGATGCCGGCCGCGGTGCTGGGCGGCGCCACGATCATCATGTTCGGCACCGTCGCCGTGGCCGGCGTCCGCATCCTTGCGACCACGACGCTCGATCGCCGGGCGTGCACTGTCGCGGCGGTGTCGTTTGGATTGGGTCTCGGCGTCACCTTCGAGCCGGGAATCAGCAGCACATTGCCGCCCTTGTTAAAGGATATGTTTTCCTCAGGCATCGCGACGGGCGGGATGTGCGCCCTGCTTCTCAACAGCGTGCTACCTGGAAAGCGGCGATAATGGCAGTGACGCCGTGGTCGTTGGCGCAGCCTCTCAGGCCAGAACGTTGATCCGCTAACGGAGCTCGCATGCTATCGCCGCCATCCTGCGAACGCGCCTTTCTCGGCACGGTGCTCCATACGCCCGTGTGCGGGCAGCTGGAGGTCCTCCCCCAGGCGCTCATCGTGGTCGGCGGTGACGGTGTCATCAAAGCAATTCATCGGCGTGAGACGGCCGAAGCGGAAGGGGAGGCACGTCGGTTCGCGACGCGCGGCGAGCTCATCGCGCTGGGCTCCGACCAGTATCTTCTGCCCGGTATGGTCGACCTCCACGTGCACGCGCCACAGTGGCCGCAGCTCGGCAAAGCGCTCGATCTGCCGCTCGAGCAATGGCTGCAGGCGTACACCTTCCCGCTCGAGTCTCGCTATGCGGACCCGGCCTATGCACAGACCGTCTACGAGTCGCTGGTCGAGGGGCTGCTGGCCAATGGCACGACCACGGCGTTGTATTTTGGGACACTCCATCTGCCCGCGACCCAGATCCTGGCCGATGTCTGTCTGCGACGCTCGCAGCGCGCCCTGATCGGTCGTGTCGCGATGGACGATATCCAACAGTGTCCCCCGTACTACCGTGATCCGTCCGCGGCTGTTGCGGAAGCCGAGACGCGCGCCTTCATCGAGTATGTCCAATCGATGCCGGGAAACCATACCGGCTTGATCAAGCCTGTGATTACGCCGCGTTTCATTCCTTCCTGCTCGGATGACCTGCTCTCCCGCTTGGGGGCGTTGGCGCGCGAGACCGGCTGTCACGTTCAGACACACTGTTCCGAGAGCGATTGGGAACACGGTTACGTGTTGGCTCGCTGCGGCCGGACGGATACTGCGGCGTTGGACGGATTCGGGCTGTTGTCCCGGCGGACCATTCTCGCCCACGGTAATTTCGTCAGCGACGATGACATCGATCTGATCCGCTCGCGCGGCTCGGGTATCGCCCATTGTCCGCTCTCGAACGTCTACTTTTCCGATGCGGTGTTCCCTCTGCGAAAGATCCTGCAGCAAGGGGTGCACGTAGGACTCGGGACCGACATCGCCGGCGGCGCCAGCCCGTCGATTCTCGATAACGCACGGCATGCGGTGATCGCCTCGCGAAGCCTCGAGTCAGGAGTAAGTTCCGCGCAGGACCGTGATCAACGCCGCTCCCCCGACTCCCGGATCGATGCTGTCACGGCCTTCTGGCTCGCCACGGCTGGCGGGGGTATCGCGCTCGATCTGCCCATCGGGGTCTTCAAAGAAGGCTTTCAATTCGACGCGATCCTGCTCGATGCGCGCGCGCAGGACAGTAATCTGCGTCTCGACGGCAACGACGCGCCGGCCGACGTTCTGCAGAAAATCATCTACCACGCCGGGCGCGCCAACATTCGCGAGGTCTGGGTCGCTAACCAGCGGGTTCACTCGCTCGCGTAGGCGTCCACCGCCGCCAGCCAATGACGCTTGTCGGCGGGCTCGAGGAATGATGCCTCGAAGGAGTTACGCGCCAGTGTCGCAAGCTCGGCCTGTGTCAGGCCGAGGCCGCGTTCGATGGCAACAAAGTTCTCCAGCAGATAGCCGCCGAAGTAGGCCGGATCGTCGGAATTGACGGTGACACACAATCCGCGTTCCAGGAGGCGCTTGATGTTATGGTCCTCGACGGCAGCGAAGACCTTCAGTTTGATGTTCGAAAGCGGGCAGACTGTCAGGGGCATTCGCTCCCGCACCAGGCGTTCGACCAGCTTTGGGTCTTCCTCGCTGCGAACACCGTGGTCGATACGCTTTACTTTCAGTAGGTCGAGTGCCTCATAGATGTATTCCGGCGGACCCTCTTCGCCCGCGTGAGCGACGGTCAGCAAGCCTTCGCGGCGAGCGCGGTCGAATACGGCGGTGAACTTCGACGGCGGGTGGCCCTGTTCAGAAGAGTCCAGTCCTACGGCCGTGATGAAGTCTATGTAGGGGAGTGCCTCTTCCAACGTACGCATCGCATCGTCCGCGCTCAAGTGCCGTAAAAAACACAGGATGAGTCGGTGAGTGATGCCGAACTCTTCCTCTCCCTCGCGTAGCGCACGGGTGATGCCCTCGAGCACGGTGCGAAAGGGGATCCCCCGTTCCGAGTGAGTCTGCGGATCGAAGAAGATCTCAACATGGACCACGCCCTGCTCGTGAGCCTTTTGCAGGTACGCGGCGGTCAGGTCGTGAAAGTCGTCCACGTCGCGCAACACGCTGGCGCCGGCGTAGTAGATGTCCAGGAATGACTGAAGATCCGAGAACTGGTAGGCCCCTCGCAGCTCTTCCACGCTGCTGTACGGCAAAGCCACGCCATGCTTCTTTGCGAGCCGGAACGCTAGCTCGGGCTCCAGGGTGCCTTCGATGTGCAGGTGGAGTTCCGCTTTGGGTAATCCTTTCAGGAACCCTGCTGCCGAATGCATGGTGGTGGCGTCTCCAGGATAGCGATTTCCAAGGATATATCACCCTTTCGGACGATGTTTGCAACGGTCGTGCCATTGTCGTTAGGATCAGTGGCAATGGGCCAACTGACGACGCATGTTCTGGATATCAGCGCGGGTTTGCCGGCCGCCGGCTTGCGAATCGAGGCCCATTCCTGGCTCGCGGAAACGCCGACCCTGATTGCGAGTGTGGCCACCGGGAGCGACGGCAGGCTGGCGAAACCGCTGGTCGCGGGCGCGGACTTCGTGGCGGGCCGCTATACGCTGACGTTTTATGTCGCCAGCTACTTTCGGGCGCGCGGCGTGATCCTGCCGGAGCCGGCCTTCATCGAGGAAGCCGTGATCCGAATTGGCATCGCGCATCCCGAGCAGCACTACCACGTACCGCTGTTGATCGCCCCGTGGAGCTACTCTGTCTATCGGGGTGGATAGCGTGGACGGGATTCGCTTCCTCCTCGATGGGCGATTAGTGTGCGCGGAAAACCTGCCCCGCACCATGACGGTGCTCGAGTATCTGCGCGAGGTTGAGCACCGCACTGGAACGAAGGAAGGCTGCGCCGAGGGAGACTGCGGCGCCTGCACGGTAGTGTTGGGAGAGCCCAGCGCGGACGGCAGTCGCGTCGAGTATCGTGCCGTGAATTCCTGCATTCGCTTTCTACCTACGATTGACGGGCAGGAACTGGTCACCGTCGAGAGCCTGTCGGGACCGGACAGCAGCCTGCATCCGGTGCAACAGGCGATGGTGGATCACCACGCCTCGCAGTGTGGGTTCTGTACTCCGGGCTTTGTAATGTCGCTGTTTGCTCTGTATCTGCAGATACCGACGCCGACGCGTGAGCAGGTGATCGAAGCGCTGTCCGGCAATCTCTGTCGCTGTACCGGCTATCGCCCGATCATCGAGGCGGGCGTCCGGATGAGCGAATATCCCGTGACACACTGGGATCGTGATACACCGTGCTCCGCCGCACATCGCGATGGCTTGCGTACGATCCGGCGCGATCGGGCGCTGCGGCTCCCGGGATTCTTTGCGCCTCTCACGGTCGACGAACTCGCGGCGGAGCTCGAAAGAGAGCCCGGCGCGCTGGTGCTTGCGGGCGGCACGGACATCGGTTTGTGGGTGACCAAACAGTTGCGTGAGTTGCCGCCGATCGTCTACGTCGGTGCGGTCGCCGAGCTGAAGCAGGTTCGTCGTGACTCCGCGGGTGTCGAGATCGGTGCGGCCGTTTCGCTAACCGAGGCTTGGCGTGCCGTGGTCGCCGCGTATCCAACACTGGCTGAAATGGCACAGCGCTTTGGCTCGCCACCGGTACGTAACTCAGGGACTTTGTGTGGGAATCTCGCCAACGGCTCACCGATCGGTGATTCGCTGCCGGTCCTGATTGCGCTGGATGCGGAGTTGGTATTGCGGCGTGGCACGACGGTACGCTCCTTGCCGCTGGAGCGGTTTTACCTCGGCTATCAGCAGACGGCCCTGGAGCCCGGCGAATTCGTCATGTCCGTGAAAGTGCCGGCCCCAAAGGCGCAGCGTTGGGTCGCAGGCTACAAGGTGTCGAAGCGATTCGATCAGGATATCTCCGCCATCGCCGTCGCATTCTCCCTGCAAGTGGAGGCCGGTCGCGTCGTGGCTGCGCGGATCGCGTTCGGTGGCATGGCGGCGGTGGCCGCCCGCGCCCCGGCGACCGAGCGCGCCTTGATTGGCGCGGCTTGGAGCGAAGCGAGCATCGACTCCGCGGTTGCGAAGCTAGCGGAGGATTTCAAGCCGCTAACCGACATGCGTGCGAGCAGCGCTTATCGGTTGCAGACGGCGGGTAACCTGTTGCGCCGTTTCTATTTTGAGCACGGCGGCTCAAACGGTCCTACTCGCACCGCCGACGCGGTTGCGGCGTCCGCTTGAAGTCATGTCAACGCGTCACGAAAGCGCACATTTACACGTCAGCGGTCGGGCATTGTACGCGGATGACATCCCCCTTCCGGCCAACACTCTGCACGCGGCATTCGGTCTGAGCAGCATTGCTCACGGACGAATTCGCGCGCTGGATCTTGCCCCTGTCCGGGAATCCCCAGGAGTGGTCGCTATTGCGGTCGCCGCCGATGTTCCTGGAGAGAACAACTACGGCAGCGCCGTCCACGACGATCCGATCTTCGCGCCCGACCTGGTGCAATACGTCGGTCAACCCTTGTTTGCCGTTGCGGCGGATTCCTACACGGCGGCGAGAAAGGCCGCGCGGCGCGCTCGTGTCGATTACGACTCATTGCCCGCGATATTAGACATTCGCGCAGCGCTGGCAGCGCGGATCACCGTTCTGCCAACCCAGCGCCTCACGCGAGGCCGACCGCAAGAGGCACTCGCCGAGGCACCCCACCGAATGCAGGGGACCGTCCACATCGGAGGTCAGGATCACTTTTATCTCGAGGGACAGATCGCCATCGCGGTGCCTCAGGAAGATGGGGCCATGCTGGTTCACAGCTCGACACAACACCCTTCGGAAGTACAACAGATCGTCGCCCATGCCCTGCGAAAGCAGGCGAACCAGGTTACCGTCCAATGCCGGCGCATGGGTGGCGGGTTTGGCGGCAAGGAAACCCAACCCGCGCTGATCGCGGCTGCCGCGGCTGTGCTGGCGCAGAAGACCGGCAGGCCGGTGAAGCTGCGGCTCGATCGGGATACCGACATGATCATGACCGGTAAACGGCATGACTTTCTGGCCGATTACACGGTGGGATTCGACGCGAGCGGCCGGATTCTCGCATTGACCGTGATGTTGGCGTCCCGCTGTGGGTATTCCGCGGACCTGTCCGGGCCGGTGAACGATCGCGCGATGATGCATATCGACAATGCCTACTTTCTCGAGAATGTGGACATCGTCTCGCATCGCTGCAAGACCCATACGGTATCCAACACTGCTTTCCGGGGCTTCGGCGGCCCGCAGGGCATGATGGTCATCGAGCAGGTCATCGACTCCATCGCGCGGGCGCTGGGAATGGACCCGCTTGAGGTGAGACGCTGCAATTTCTACGGAATCGACGACCGTAATGTGACGCACTACGGACAGACCGTCGAACATAACCTCATTCACACGATTGTCGATCGCCTCGCGGAGAGCAGTCACTATCAGGAGCGCCGCAAGCAAGTCGAGGAATGGAACGACACCCATCGGCTTGTCAGGCGAGGTCTCGCCCTCACGCCGGTGAAGTTTGGCATTTCCTTTACGGCCACCATGTTCAACCAGGCCGGCGCGCTCATCCACGTCTACACCGACGGTACTGTGCTGCTGAACCACGGCGGTACGGAAATGGGGCAGGGGCTTTTCACCAAGGTTGCGCAGGTAGTTGCGACCGAGTTCGGATTGCCGCTCACGGCGGTTCGTGTGTCGGCAACCGACACTTCGAAAGTACCGAACACCTCGGCCAGCGCCGCGTCGGCGAGTGCGGACCTCAACGGGAAGGCGGCTCAGGCCGCGGCAGAAACCATCCGTGGGCGGTTGGTGCAATTCGCCTGCGAGACTTTCGGCGTCGCGGCGACGGCGGTTGTTTTTCGCGACGGCAAGGTCTTCATCGGCGAGCGGCATCTGCCGTTTGCCGACCTCGTGATGCAGGCCTACCGCGCCCGAGTCTCGTTATCGGCGACGGGCTATTACCGTACGCCGAAGATCGAGTACGACAAGGCCACTCTGCGCGGCCGGCCCTTCTTTTACTTCGCTTACGGCGCGGCCTTGAGTGAGGTTGCCGTCGATACGCTGACGGGCGAGACGCAGCTTCTGCGGGTTGACATCCTCCACGATGCCGGGCGGTCGCTCAACCCCGCTATCGACCTCGGTCAGGTCGAAGGTGGATTCCTTCAGGGCGTGGGTTGGCTCACGTCGGAGGAACTGTGGTGGAACGCGAAGGGCGAGTTGCGGACCCATGCGCCGTCGACCTACAAAATTCCGACCGCGCGCGACTGGCCGCCCCACTCGCAGGTGAAACTGCTCGACGAGCGGCCCAATGGCGAAGAAACCATCTATCGCTCAAAGGCGGTGGGTGAGCCGCCCCTGATGTTGGCGATTTCTGTTTTTCTGGCGATTCGCGACGCCATCGCCAGTTGCGGGCCGCCGGGCGTGCAGCCCGATTTGACCGCACCGGCAACGCCTGAGTCGGTACTGCGTTCCCTTGCAAGCGTTCGCTCGGAGACGGCGCCTCAGGCCGCCGCCGGCGCTCGCGTGGAGGCCGACGTATGAGCGACTTACTTCGAGAGAACGGGCTACCTCGAGATTGGCTGCCTACCCTCGTTAGGTTCCTGGATCGCGAGCCCGCGGTCGTGCGTATCGTCGTAGCCGAAGTTCGGGGCTCGACGCCGCGGGAGCCCGGTGCATTCATGCTAGTTGGGCGCGACGGTGTCGAGGGGTCGATCGGGGGTGGCCAGCTCGAGTGGGAAGCCATCGCCGGCGCGCGTGAGTTGCTTGAAGACGCGACCGTCGCGGCTCGGGTCACCAAGGTTGTGCTGGGTGCCGATGTCGGTCAGTGTTGTGGCGGTGTCGTGTCGCTTTGGTTGGAGCGGTTTACTCGCGACAGTTTGGAATTGCTTGGCAAGGCCGGCGATGCCGGGGCCCGCGGGTGCGCGGTGTTGAGTAGCACGATTAGGGGCGCCCGCGTCGAACACAAGGTTGCGCGACGCGCGGGGGAGGAAATCACCGAGCGCCTGTTTCGCGAGCCCCGCCAGCGCGCTCACCCAATTTTGACGCGTAACGCGGCGGGCGAAGTTACCTTCATCGAGCGACTGGACGATGAGTTCCCCGCTGTCTGGCTCTACGGCGCCGGCCACGTTGGGCAGGCGCTAGCGCGAATTCTGGCGGAGTTACCCCTCCGTCTGACCTGGATCGATTCCCGCGCCGAGTTGTTTCCCGAAACGCTTAGCGGAGGAGTGCGGGTCCTTCACGACGCCGACAGCGTCGCGACCGTGTCCGAAGCGCCGGTGGGGGCTTACTTTATTGTCATGTCGCACAGCCACCCGCTGGACTTTGCCTTGTGTCATGCACTTCTCGAGCGCAACGATTTCGCTTGGCTCGGGCTCATCGGCTCCGCGAGCAAGGCCGCCCGGTTCCGGTCGCGGCTGAGACGCGCCGGCCTCGGCGCCGATGTGATCGGCAAGCTCGTTTGCCCGATCGGTGTCGATGGAATCGAGAGCAAGTGGCCGGCGGCTATTGCGGTCGCCGTAGCGGCCCAGTTGATGCAGCGGATTTCTGCGGTTGGGGTTAGGCAACCCGAGGTCCTCATCCAGGGGCGAGCCGAAATCGGTGACCCGGCCTGTGCCCCGGAAAATTGCGCGACGTGTGGTTCGGCCGCGGGCGGTCCGGGTACGGTGAATTCTTGATCGACTATCTGCTGGATTGGTGCGGCCTACTCGTCCGCTGGCTGCACGTCGTTGCCGGAATCGCCTGGATCGGCTCGTCGTTCTACTTCGTCTGGCTGGATAACCACCTGGAGCCGCAGGGCGCCTCCGAGCCCGTCGATCCCAACGTCGCGGGCGAGTTGTGGGCCGTCCACGGCGGCGGCTTCTACCGCTCGCGGAAATACCGAGTTGCACCCGCGGTCTTGCCGCCGACGCTGCACTGGTTCTACTGGGAAGCCTACACGACCTGGCTGTCCGGATTCGGCCTTCTGTTTCTGTTGTATTTCCTGCGTGCCGAAGCCTATCTCATCGATCCTTCCGTACTCGCGCTCACCAAGTCTGCGGCAATCGCCATTACTCTGGCAGTGTTGGTAGTGAGCTGGCTCGTCTATGACGGCCTATGCCGTTCCCCACTGGGCCGTAACGGGCGTGCGCTGGCTGTCGCGGTGGCGTTGGTTACCGCCGTAGAGGCGTGGGGAGTCTGTCATCTGTTCGGAGGACGCGGAGCATTCATGGTGTTCGGTGCCGCTTTGGGCACGATCATGGTCGCTAACGTGTTGATCGTGATTATCCCGGGCCAGCGGGAGCTCGTTCGAGCCAAACGCGAAGGCCGGGAACCCGATCCCGGCCCAGGTCTGCGCGGCAAGCAGCGGTCCGTACACAACACGTATTTCACGCTACCCGTGATATTCGTAATGATCAGCAATCACTACGCGATGACCTACGGCGCGCGCTACAACTGGCTCGTGCTCATTGCAATGAGCTTCGCCGGCGCTTGCATTCGGGGTTGGTTTGTCGCCCGGCACAAGCCAGCGGGACGTCGCGGAGTTGCCTCGGCGGTGCCAGCAGCGCTCGGGGTGTTGACGCTGGCGGGGGTGGTGGTGGCGCTTGCCCCGGAGAGTGGCCCTTCGCCGCTCGGCGCTGCCCTCGGCCTTGGTGACGGTACCGGCATGGGCCCCAATGCTGCCGCCGGGCCGAACTCTGGCGCCGGGCCGAACTCTGGCGGTTCCGCTTCCACGGTACCACCCGGCGACGTCACGCAAGTCCAATCCATCGTCGAGCAGCGCTGCGTCCCATGCCACAGCACGCATCCGTCCTCTCAGTTCGGCTTCAACGCGCCCCCCAACGGTGTCGTGCTCGAAACGCTCGATCAGCTGCGCGCACATCTACCCGAAGTACAAAAACAGGTCACATTGCGCACCATGCCACTAGGTAATCTCACCGGAATGACCGACGCGGAGCGTGCGACGGTTTTGATGTGGATCGGACACGGCGCCGCAGGGCGCGCTCCATGATCACACTCGAAGCGTTGAATACACTCCCAGTCGATGAGTTCACCTCGGTCCTCGGCGCTATCTTCGAACACTCTCCCTGGGTGGCACAGCGCGCCGCAACGGCACGACCCTTTTCCTCGCGCCTGGCACTGCTCGATGCCATGCGTGCCGTCGTACAGGCGGCCCCGATCGAAGAGCAATTGGGATTGATCCGGGCGCACCCGCAACTCGGTGCGCGGGGACGCAAGCGGTTGGAGCTCACAGAAGCCTCAGCACACGAACAGCGACGCGCCGGCCTCGACGCCTGCACAGACGAGGAATTCGCTCAGCTGCTGCTACTCAACACCGCCTACGACGGGAAATTCGCGTTTCCCTTCATCCTTGCAGTACGCGGGCATGACCCCGATTCCATTCTGGCCGCGATGGCCAGCCGTTTGAACAACGACGCCGAGTTGGAGCGGCACACGGCGCTGACGCAGATCGGTTTGATCGGCGGCTATCGCCTGGCTGACCTGGTCGCCAGTCCAGCGGGCGCCGAGGTCAAAGCCATGAGCGACAGGTTGGTATCCAGCGCCACCGCCCACAATGCCACGGCCACCGCCGCCGCGCTCCTGCGCGAATGGATGCTCGCCGCCAATCTGGAGGTCTATCCCGGCGCTGCCGGCAACCTGGCGGGCGTCCAGCAAAACGATCCGAATGTTCCCTGCCTGCTTGTCGGCCTGTACTCCGACTCGACTACCGAAGTCTTATGCCGCGACGGAGGTCTCGGCTCCCTGTTGGGTATCGCGGTCGCCCAACAGATCAGACAGAAGCGTCTTCCCAGCCACTTCGGCTTGTTGGTTCTGGCTTCTCCCGCGGACGAGCGACGCGGTAGTATTTTCCTCGACGCCCATCCGGGCGCGATCCGGAATGCGCCCGTATTGACGGTCACCGAGACGGACCCCAGCTCCTCCCCCTTGCGGGCCGCAGGAATCACTCGCTGCATAGTGCTCGTCCACCAAGGCCCCGCAGGCGACAGCAGCGCCCTCGATGCCCGCACTCTCGAGCGCGCCGCCCAGTCTCTGGAAGATTTTTTGACCCAGCCCCGAAAAATTCAAGAATAAAGACCCACACCTATGCTGCAACGTCTGTTCGACCTGCAAGGCCATGGCACCACGGTCCGTACCGAAGTGTTTGCCGGGCTGACGACATTCCTGACCATGGCCTACATTGTCGTGGTCAATCCCCTGATACTGGGTGAAGCCGGACTGCCCGTCGCCGGTGTCGCCGTCGCGACCTGTCTGTCGGCAGGGATTGGCAGCATCCTGATGGGATTCCTGTCCAACTACCCGCTGGCGCTGGCCCCGGGCATGGGCCTGAACGCCTATTTCACCTTCACCGTTGTGAAGGGCATGGGCCTGCCCTGGCAAACCGCGTTGGGATGCGTATTCCTCTCCGGCGTTGCCTTCATGTTGCTGACGGTTGCCGGTGTGCGCAAGCTGATCATCCGCGCATTACCCCGCTCACTGTTCGCCGCCGTAGGTGGCGGAATCGGCCTGTTCATCGCCTTCATCGGTCTGCGGGACGCCGGCATCATTGTTGCCAGCCAGGGCACCGTGGTCGGGCTCGGTAAACTAACCGCCCCGTCGACCGCACTCGCCATACTCGGCCTGCTGGTGATTGCCTCGTTGCAGGCCATGTCGGTGCGGGCCGCGATGCTGGTCGGCATCCTGCTCACCGCCATCCTGGCGTGGGTATTGGGTGTGTCCCATTTCGCGCCGGCTGCCTACAGCCTCGTCGACCTGGGGTCCACGGCTTTCAAACTGGACATCCCCGCCGCTTTGAATTTGAAGGGCGGCGTCGGCCTATCCCTGGTTGAGATCGTCTTCGTGTTTCTATTCGTCGACATGTTCGACAACGTGGGTACGCTCGTGGCGGTCACCAAGCGCGCCGGGCTGGTGGCCAAGGACGGTTCGATACCCCGTTTAAATCGTATCCTGCTGGCCGACTCGATCTCGATGTTGATAGGCGCGGTGGCGGGGACCAGTCCCGTCACGAGTTACATCGAAAGCGCCTCCGGTGTGGCGGTCGGTGGGCGCACCGGACTCACTGCCATCGTGGTCGGAATACTGTTTCTGTGTACCCTGTTTTTCGCGCCCATCGTCCAGGCCATCCCGGCCGTTGCGACCGCGCCCGCACTCATTCTGGTCGGTGCCCTGATGATGGGAGCTCTGACCGAGGTGGAATGGTCAAACCCGCTGGAGGCAATTCCCGCCTTTCTGACCGTGATCATCATTCCATTGAGCTATTCAATCGCCAACGGACTCGCCTTCGGTATCACGAGTTACGCGGTGTTGAAACTGGTGCGCGGACAGGCGCGGCTCAGCGACTGGCTGGTCTACCTTCTGGCGGCGCTCTGCGTGGCGCGATTTATTTATCTAGCGTGAGCGCTGGCGCGAAGAAGTCCTCGCCAACGGGTTTGTTCGCCAGGATCTCCTCGCGGGTGAGGCCCTGGATCTCGTGTGGGAAAACCAACCACGCGTCGGTGGCGCGGACGTAGTAATCCGGAACTAGCGCGCTGCGGTTGCGTGTCGGCTTGTAGTAGACAGTGGCAATGCGGACCTTGGCCGGCAGGTTGCGCCGGCAACGGCGCTTGAGCTCTGACATCACCGCCTCGAGACTGCGCCCCGAATCAAACACATCGTCGACGATGAGAAGCTCGTCTTCGGCTGAGACGCGCGAAACCAGGTAGTCGGTCGCATGCACGCGGACGGTTTTGGCCTGCTGATCGATCCCTGTATACGAAGAGGTCCGGATCGGGATGTGGTCGGCGTGAATCCCGTGGTATTCGAGCACTTCCTGCACAGTGATACCGATCGGCGCCCCGCCGCGCCACATGGCCACGAGAAAAGTGGGCCGCAGGCCGCTGCGTATAATGAGCCTGGCGAGCTCCATCGAGTCACGCAGCAGCGAATCGGCTGAAATAAACGTCTTTTCCATAGGTCGTGACTCTTGGGTTCGTAAGCCGGTGCGGGCGTCGGCGGCGCCAATTATGCACCCAGCGCTCCCGTTAGGTGAGAAAGCCGAGCAGGGCGGCGACTACCGCCTCCGGGGCATCCTCCTGCACCAGGTGCCCCGCATCCGGCACGCAACGCAGCGTTGCGGTTTGAATGCGGGCTGCAAGCTCACGCCCCCGCTCCAGAGGAATCCAACGATCCTGCTCTCCCCAAAGGATCATCACCGGACAACGCAACTCGCCGTATCGTGACTCGATTTCGTCCGTAAAGCGGCGATCCATCTGCGCGATCTGTCGGTAAAAGGCAGCCTGTCCGGGTTCGCCGAGCCACGGGTCGACATAGCGCTGCATGTC
>JAQGOE010000215.1 GCA_028293725.1 Gammaproteobacteria bacterium
CTCGACGATCACGTCACCGTTCGAGCGCTCCGCTTCCGCGCCGCGTGGGACCAGTATCGCGATCGACACTACGAAGGCAGAAGCGGCCCAATGTGAAATACTGAACATCGGAGTCTCCTTTCTTCAGGTTTTGTTGGTCAGGTTTGGTGAGACTGTGCGCGAGCATCATGAACCTGGGAGGGATCGGTTACTACCGCAAGTTCCGTGCAGCCGGGTGTGCGCCGCAGCATGCTCACGGTTTTGTTGCAGTACGACAATCTGAAAGTCCGGTTTGTAGAAACGTAGGCGGCAAGCGTGAGTGCCCGGTCATGGCCGGCTCGCGCCGATCAGGGCCAGTTAGCGAACTGGAGCTGTCGACCCTTCGTCGCCTCCGGAAGAGGGGGCACGAGGTACTACCCTTGCCAGCCGCTGTCAGGCCCCGGACAGATTTTGGGAGATTGTCCGAGTTCGGACGATCGTCCAAAATCTGTCAACTTCCTGACAGCGCCGCCGGAGAGATACCTCATGCTCTCCGCCGTTCGCCCAGATCAACATACGATTGGCCTGGCAAAGCCGCTGGCGGACGCTACCGCCGTTCTGTCAGCCACCAGTCTTGATCGCGCACGACCGAGAGAAGACTGTCATCGGGGCGCGGAACCAAACACCCCCTGTTGACACAGGGAAGCGCCGCGAGGTGTCCCTCCGTCAGTTCGCGCGCAGTGCAGTGGCAACCGGTAGACGAGCGGCGCGGAGAGCGGGCAACGAGCCACCGATGAGCCCGATGGCGAGCGCCCATAAGATGCTGACCTGTAGCAGATGCGGTGTCACCGTCAGCTTGAAGATGAGACCCGACACATCTACGACGTTGCCGTTGAACAAGGCCCACGCGATGAGTGCGCCGAGGAACGCTCCTGGCAGCGAGAGCAGCATGCCTTCGATCAGTACAGAGGCCACGATCGGGGCACCACCGAACCCGATCGCACGCAACGTCGCGATCTCGCGGCGTCGAGCCTCGACCGAGGCATAGAGACTGTTCAGGGCGCCGAACACCGCTCCGCTAGCCATCACCGTCCCAACGAAGTACGCGACGAAGTCGAGCAGGGAGTTCAGCTGGCCGAAGTTGTCCTTCATGCTCTGTGCCAAGGTACGCACTTCGACGGAGATCGCGGGGTTGCTCGTCAGCGAGTCCTTGAACTGGCGGAACGCCGCGGGCGACTCGAGTTGCACCTGAGCGGCCTGGAAGGTGTTGCGGTTGAACGCCGACATGACAGTATCGGCATCGGCCCGCAGCACGCTGTCGCCGATGGAATCGTTGCCGGCAAACACGCCGACGATCGTCCACTCCGTCCTCAGCAGCACGAGGTGGTCCCCGATGTCCATGTTCCGGTACATCTTGCGGATGGGCTCGGAGATGGTCACCTCGTGCAGTCCCTGCCGATACTGCCGTCCTTCGATGATCTTTATATTCGACTGGACCAGCGCCACACCGGGAGAGAAGCCAACCAGATAGACATTGCCTCTCTTGCCGTTCTTCTTGATCGCGTCGACGCTCACGAACGTGGTCGCAGTGACGTAGGGCTTGCCGTCAGGGGATCGCTTCACTCCGGGCGCCGACTCGATTACTGAAAGGGTATTGCGCGTGATCACGCTCTGCGGCGTCGAGGTGGCACCGCGGCTGATCACGTCGACGATGTCGGGCCGTGCCTTACCCCCGTTGAAGATACTGGCGCCTTCGCGGATCGCGAGCAGGGAGGTCAGCACGCCGACGGCAGCCGTGACGCCGATGAGCGTCACGAACGAGGAGCCTCGGCGTTGGCTGATGCTACTCAACCCTGCAACAGTCAGTGCAATGGTTTGCTTGAAAAAGGTCATCTGCGTTGCTTCCCTCTCACTACCGGTCAGCGAGCCCTTCCGCCACCCGCAGCTTCAGGCCACGCCACGCGGGCACGAAACTGCCGGCGATCGCCAGCACGACGGCAAAGATGAGGCCAGTCACTATGACGTTGACCGGCATAGAAGTGATGCCGATCAGCGTTCGCGCCTGCGGCAGAATGATCGATGCCAGGCCGAGCCCGATCGCGGCGGAGAAGACACAGAAGAGCACGGCCTCGAGGAGGATCAGGATCATCACGAGGTGGCCTGGGAAGCCAACGGTCTTCAGGACGGCGAGTTCCGGTACGCGCTCGCGGATGGACTGCATCATCAGCGCGCCCGTCGCTAGCAGCAGCGCGAAAAATACTGCACCGATGATGCCGCCAACGATGAAGTCGATGTCGGCGATGCGCTGCAGCTGAGTCGCGATCAGATCGCCTTCGGACTGCGTGCGCGTCTCGTGAGATGAATTGGCGAATGCTTTGTCAATCGCCGCACCAACGGCGGGGGCGTGCGCTGGGCTGTCAGCCAAGGCGATGAACAGCAGCGTAGTGTCGCGATCTGCGAGCCGTGCTTCATTCAGGAGGTTATAGTTGACGATCCCGGCGCCGGCTCCGTTCGGCTGACTGGGAACGTCGTAGATACCGACGATGTTGAAGGTCCAGGCGGTGGATCCGTCGCTCTTGGGCTGTTGAGTCTGCAACGGCAGCCGATCTCCAACTTTCAGTCCGTAGCGCCGGGCCGGAATCGCCCCGAGTATCATCCCGGAGCGGTCGTTCTTGAGCGCCTGAACCTGCTCCGGCGGCACGACGTCGTCGGGAAAGGCGCCGAAGAAAGCCTCGGGATCGACACCGTTCAGCGGAATGGCCTGGCTCGGCTTCTGGTAGCTGGAGGGAAACTGGATGAACGGAGTGACGAGCTTGACCCCGGGGACGTTACGGATCTGGGGGAGCAGCCCCATCGGGATCGGGACACCGAGCGAGACGCTGCTGCCGACGTACAGTCGGTCAGCGTGTGCGCGGGCAATCGCCTGCTTGATCCCGGAATTCAGTCCCTGCAGCAGACCGAAGAGCAGGAACGCACTGGCGATCTGTAGCAACAGCAACACGGCGCGGCTGCGTTTGCGCCAGATTCCGGCCCAGACGAGGGGGAGGTACTTCATCCCAGAACTCTCCTCAGATGCCCACCGACCGTAGACCGCGTCAGCGGGAGGCTCCGCGCTCACAGTGTAACTCCCGATCCAAGAGATCGCAGTCAGTTTTGACAGCCGCGGCCACAGCACGGAGCGACGCATACCGAAAGCGTTCTAGCGTGACCCCAAGACGCGCCGCCTATATCATCCTGGCAAGGCTCAAAAAGAAGAAACTGGAAGGGATTTCTGTTGGCTCCCACATTCCGACTGCGCTTCAATGCGCTCGCCCGGCTGTTCGCGCTCATCCCCCTTGGCATCCTCGCGGCTGGCTGCGGCAGTGGCTCGTCCCCGCCGCAACCGCCCGTGATCGGTGCCACCTCGTTTTCGACTAATGAAAACCAGCCCCTGGTGACGACTCTTCAGCTTCAGGATCCCCAGGGACAATCGATGGTCGCTTCCGTCGCCGTCCAGCCGGCGCATGGTTCCCTGACAGGCCCGAGCGGAGACGGCAGTTTTACATATCAACCCAGTCATCTCTTTTATGGCACCGACACCTTCAAGGTAATCGTCACCGACACGGCGGGCGCCAGCACGACAGCGCTCGTTACGGTCGCCGTCCAACAGGTGAATCTCAAACCGACCATTCAGTCCACGTCATTTTCCGTAAGCGAAGATCAGTCGCTATCCGGTGATCTCCGCCTCGCGGACCCACAGAGCGAGCCGCTCAGCGTCACCGTCTCCACACCGTCCGTACACGGCACACTCACTGGCCCGGACGGGACCGGCAAATTCAACTACACCCCCACCGCACACTTCCATGGCACCGACTCTTTCGGCGTCTCGATCACCGATCCCGACGGTTTCACTACAGTCGCTACGATCGGGATTACGGTCCAGCGCGTAGACTATCCACCCGTGGCGGTTCCCGATTCCGCGCGCACGGCGCCAGGCATTCCTGTCACTGTGCAAGTGCTCGCCAACGACACCGAGGCGAATGCGGACGTACTGACCTCTGTGATCATCAGTCCGCCCGCGAACGGCACAGCGACGGCAAATGCGGACGGAAGCATCGCTTTCACACCTGCACCCGGATTCGCGGGAACCACATCTTTGACCTACGCAGCGGTTGATACCAGCAACGCCACCAACCAACAGTCAGTGCCCACCACTCTCACAATCGGAGTGCGTCCACTGCAAAAGTTCGTCTATCTGACTTCCTCAGGGCCAAACCAGCAAGTCAACTACAACGACACGAACCAATCCTCCGTGGTCAGCCTGCCAATCGCCCCGAATTCGAGCACGGCAATGCAAGTGTCCGCCAGTGGACGAACGATGATCTACAACGTGCGCCCTCCCAGCGGACCCCAGGCCTGGGTAGCCGCGGATCTGCACGCTGTCCCGATTTCCCCGTTCGACACGGGGCTGGGGGGATTGGGCACGGGTTCCCTGGTTCTTAGCGACAGCGGCACCTCGGCTCTGATCCCGATTGACGGGATCACCGGCTACTACAACAGCACGGAGCTCTTTTTAAGGGGCATTTACGACTCCTCGCAAGTGCAGGTCAACGCGGGCACCTTCGCGACCGAGCAGGTCAACGACTACGTTTTCAGCAACGCCGACGCGACAGTCTTCTACATCAGTCACTCCCCGACGGACTGGAGCTCGAATTCAACGGTTTACCTCGCCAAGCTTGGGTCATCTGTCACCCAGATGAGTCCAACCATCGCCACAGGCATGGTGAGCTCGCTGCGGGCTCCCACGGATGGCTCACGAATCGTCTATCAAGCTAGCCGCAACAATGTCACCGGCGGCGTGTATGCGGTCGACACGGCGCATCCCGGAGTGGAGATTCCCATCGCGCCGACCGTGCCCTATTTCGCCGGAACTGGACCGGCAGTACAGGGCTTTGATGTCGCTGCACAGGGCCACGTTGCCGCAGTTACAGAAAGTGGCTCATACCAGTCCACCTACGTGGCCACGGCATACTTCTCCAGCTTGGACAGCCTAGGCTCATACACCCAGATTGGCAGCACGTTGCCTGCAGGCACGCAACTCAGCGCGCCTATATTTAGCCCTGACGGCCAGCGAATTCTGATGACTGTCCTCACAACCGCCGGGATCGCACTCTACGAAACTACAACCGCGCATCCGGAGAACTTAGCGCGCATCAGTCCCGTCTATCCGTCCGACCGAGTCTTCGCAGCTTTCAAATACACGCAAGACAGCTCCGCGATCGTCTACACGGCCGACTCCCGGGCGCAGGGCACCTTCGACATTTTTCTCATCCAGACCAACCAACCCGGTACCGCAACCCAACTCAACGCCCCTGGCTCGCAGTCGGTCTTTTCCCCTTTCTTCTCTTTATCCCCGGATGGAAGCACTATCGCATTCGCTCAGCCGGCGGTTGCTGGCGGCCCGCTGGCGCTCTTCCTGGTCGACCGCTCGACCCCCGGCCTGCCATTCAACGCCGGCACCGACGTTGCGCCCCTGAGTTTCGGCCCCGCACCATTCGTGATCGTTCCTTGACGAGGCTACCTCGGCGGTGCTGACCCGTCGTCGCACTTCGCCGGCTTATAGGGCTCGCCGACGTCGAGTGCCTCGATGACGGCCTGCAGGCGCTGCAGGTTGGCGAAGGTATCGACGTAGATCAGTTTGTTGACACAGGGAAGCGCCGCCAGGTGTCCCATCTGAGGGATCATTGGGCGCAGTAGGGGAACGAGTTGGACCGCCGGAATGTTTCTGACGGTGATGACCTTGGTGACAAACTCGGAATCGGGACGGGTCTCCTTGCCCGTGATCAGCGGTATGGGCACCTGGCGGGCGTTTGCATCGGGAACGACGCTGACGTAGCCGCCAGACTCGATTGCGGCATATCCGTAGACGTGGAGTATGGTCAGAAGGTCGCTGAAGCTGATGTTGGAAGTGTCTTGTCCCACGATCCCGGCATCGCCGTGGACCCTGGGGTCGACAATGAACTTCTTACCAGTCTTCTTCGCCACTGTGGCGATCAACTTGTAGAAGGGGACGCCGTTCTCCATGTGCTCGGCGCTCGCAGTCTCAGCGCTCGCAGTCGCGACGGTCGACTTCTCGGGTGAGGACTGCGCAAAAGCCGCTCCCGTAAGGCTCAATAAAGTGATCGCAATGCTGGCAGAACTTGTCATACGCATAGGTCTCTCCGGTGTCGGTAGTTGAAATCCTCGTATCTTTACTGAGTCGCCTGGACCGCGGCCCGCTCCGCGGGATTCAGTGCGACGAAGCCCCAAACCGCGGGCTCGTTGCCATAGAGGTTGATTGGCAACAGGTAATTGGTGAGGACCCTGTCGAAGAGGCTGCTGCCCCAGTAACGTCTGTTCACGTAGAGGTACAGGGTTCGCGAAGCCGGATACGTGCCGGCCACGATCGTCTCGGCCGAGGGCTCGGCGCCGTCGATGAGGTTAGCGACCACCTTATCCTGCGAGCGCTCGAATTCGGACAATGTGTAGATGCCCAGTGTTGTCGGGTCGCGCACCAGGTTGTCGGAAAAGGCCCAGCCGCCTTCTGCGCTGCTTTCATAGACCCCATCGTTGCGGACAGTTTTGCAGATCTCGTCGTAGCGGGCTGGATCGCTGGTGCGCAGGTCGGCGAGCCACGGGTAGGTGTTGCAACCCGCCTCGAGCAGGAGGGCGGCGGCGAGTTTCCCCTGCACCCAGCTGAGCTCGGGGCCAAACACATGGATGCGATCGTAAGGGAGCGCGCCGTCGACCTGATTCCAGGTGGTGTTTGGATTGTCGAGCAGGAGTGCCGGATCGGTGGGTACCGGAACCTGCCGGGCCAGGGCGAGGAATAAAGCGCGCGCCGAGAGCCGCAGTGGACCGTACAGCCGGCCGCGCGCGAGCACGATCGCCTGGTGGCCGACTGCAACCTCCGTGAGTTTCAGAGGGCAAGTGCGCAGCTCTGCCGGCGTGACCCGGTGATACAACTCGGCGACGGAGGGATTGCCCTTGGGGTCGGGGTTGCACAGACTGTTGAGAGCCGTTCCGTTCTTCTCGAGTGACACTCTCATCTGCCCAACATACTTGCCGACATGGTCGGCGATAGTCTGGGCGTGCGGGTAGAGGCTCGCCGCGGCAATGACGTTGAGGGTTTCGTAACCGGTTGGCACGGCGGCCGGCTGTATCGAGGGTGATTTTGCCTCCCCCGCGACTGGAGAGACGGCGACCGCCGTGCCCGAGGCCGGAGGAGGCTCCGCCTCCAGCGCATCCCCCTCGGATTGCGGAGCCACATGAGTCGGGAGCCACGCCGGACCCAGTGGAGCACGGCCGTGATGCTGGCGATCCTCGCTTGGCGACGGACTGCCACTCATCCTGGCCACGAACTCCACCGGCGCCGCTAAAAACGCATGCAGCGATTTCGGTGCGCTGTTGATCGATAAGGACGTGACGGCGAATGCCGTGGTGGCGAGCAAAAGTCCAACAGCCAGGCCACGCGAGAATGACAGCCGGCGTGGCCGGGCGGGGGCAGATTGCCGATCGAGTTTGTCCTTGAGTTCCGTCAGAAACCCAGGTGGAGGCTCCTTGCGCAGGCGATGGAGGAAGTCGTCATTCATCGAGGGTACTCACGTCCCCGTACCATTGAGTACGTAGGGTCTTGACGAGGCGGTGAAGGACCGTGCCGACGTTCGACTCACTTAGGCCGGTGAGCTCGGCGATGAGGCGATTGTTGAGTGAGGCTCCGTATTTGAGTGCAATCAACTCGCGTTCGCGAGCGGGTAGGCCTGCGGTCAGTGTTGCGAGTCTCGCGAGGTCCGAACGCAGTTCTGCGTGGCGTTCCGGAGTCCCTTCGGTTGCGACATCGAGCGCGGCTTCGAGTGGGAGATGGCTGCGCCCCGCGGCGCGATAGTCAACGCCCACGTTCTGGGCGATTTTAAAGAGCCATGTCGAGAATCCCGCCAGGTCGCGCCGGTAGCTTGCTCGTGAGCGCCATGCCTTTTCGAAAGTGCGGGAGGTGAGGTCCTCTACATCGGCTTCGCTACCCAGCCGATAGCGGAAATAGTTGTAGACGCGCGGTGCCAGGTCGGCGTAAAGCGCATCCCACGCGCCGCGCGTGTCCAATTCCTCGGCCGACAGTTGATCCATCGATCGACCCGGTACCGCCTGCTGCACGAACATGACGATATATACCGCCCCGCGGGCGGAGTATCACAGTCGGCCACGGAATTTTGCGGCGCGCCAGACCGCCTGGTGGCGGGACGTCGTGTCGCGGGCCGTTGCCGTCGAGGTTAGTGCGGAGTGCGAGGGCCGCTAGGCATACCAGGCGCCGCAGGTCCCGGTCCCGCGGCCGGCATGGGCGGAAAGGGCAGGTCATTCACTTTCAAGCGGCCGCTCTGAAAGGTCAGATGCGTGAGCAATGCCTTGCCATCCAGCTTGAGATACCCCTGGCGCTGCAGGCCCTGCATCTGCGCCGCGATGGTGTCGCCCTTTCCGGTGCTATCGAGGAGCTTGTCGAGCAGCGCGGTGTCGATACGCACATCGAGGGACGCTTGCAGATGTTTTACCAGGGCGGCCCCAAGGAGTGGCGGGGCGACATCGAGGTCCGCGCGCGTTACCCCTGGTGTGGTCGCATTCAGGGAAACGAGCAACTCGCCGTCCGGCGTGGTGAAACCGATCCGTGGCAAGTTGAGGACCGGGTCGTGCACCATGATATCGATGCCGTATGTCCTGAAGGCCTCTGCAAACTGCTTCGTATAATCCGCCGGCGTTGAGTTGGTCGGGTCGCTCTGTTGGGTCACGCGGAGCGCCTTGCTCATGGCGGCGGCCGAGGGGGCGTGAAGGTGACCGAGATGCTGTTCGTAGAAGAGCCGGGTCGCGGAGAACTTCCCGGCCTGCAGGTTATCGATGCCGATAGACGCATCGGAGTTCATGTAATCGCCGTTGACGGAGGACTTGCTCTCGAACGTCAGGTTCTGCATCGTGGCTTTCAAATCCTTGGCTGGCTGCCCCACGTCGAGGCGACCGAGCGACAGATGAACCGTGCCAACCGTCAGAGTGTCAAACGCGGCCTGCAAATCGAGTTTCATTGCGAGGTTCGCGAAACTCACGCTGGACTGCGGTCCTTGCAGATTCAGGCCTGGCGCGTTCAGATCGATAGTCTCCGTCCCGAACTCGCGACCCAATTCGATTCTTGCATCGAGGCCACGCCAATCGATTTCGCGGCCATCCTGGGGTTTGGTGTGGAATGCATCGCTTTTGACGAGCGTCGTGCTGCCGCCGAACCACTTCATCCGGGTGTGGATGGTCAGTGTGCCCTTGCTGGTGCCGAGCGCCAGGGCCAGATCCTTGCTCGCCTCCGGGGGGAGCATGACTTCTGTATCGACGGTGGCCGGCGCGAATGTCCGCAATTGCGGCAACGGTCCGTGATGGACTGTATTACGAACCGTGAACTGTCCGTTCCCGCTCAAATCCAATTTGCCCGTGGCGCGTAGGCTCCGCAGCGTCGGGCCGCCGAGTGCGTAGGTCACCTCCTCGGTGGAACTGTAGATACCGCGACGATAGTCGCTCTTAATCACTTCGATGTAGGGCACCCGCTCCATGGCAAGTCGCTCGCGCTCGTGCCACTGGTGCTCGACTGACATCCCGAGCAACCAGGCCGCCGCTGGATAGGCCAGGGCGAGCACCACTACGACAATCAACAAAATCCTGATTCTGCGGTCCACCGACGCCTCCCGTGTTCCTTGTTATCGGGCCTGTTTGGTGCTGGCAGTTTAGCGAACTAGCCGCTCACCGCGTGTAGGAACTTGTCCAACGCAATGTTGCGACCACAGATCACGGCAGCGACTTTGCGACCCTGCCAGGCGGCCGCTGATTTGACGAGGCCGGCAACCGCGACGCCGGCGGCGCCTTCGATCATCCATCGGTCCGTTTGCGCGACAGTGCGCATGGCAGAGGCGATCTCGGCTTCCGTCACCGTGAGCGTTTCATCGATCACGTCGCGGCAGATCGGAAATGTCACCGACCCCGTCTCGACGGCGCCGGCGGTGGCGTCTGAGAGGGTGGGGTACTCGACCGCCTCCACAATGGTGCCCGCCTTGAGTGCTTCGAGCATACAGGGCGAGTTTTCGGGCCATACAGCGACGACGCGAGTGTGAGGACTCAGGCGCTTTAGAGCAGTACCGATCCCACTGATGAGCCCGCCGCCGCCCACGGAAACAAACACCGCGCCGAGCTCGCGAGACTGGCGCGCCAGCTCGACGCCAATCGTGCCCTGACCGGCGACGACATCGAGGTCGTTATAGGGCGATATGTAGGTCTTACCCTGGATCTCCGCCTGGCGACGCGCTTCCAACTCCGCCTCTATCGGCGGCCCGTCGATCACGACAACCTGGGCGCCAAGCGCGCGGATCGCCGCCATTTTTTGCGGAGCCGTCGCCGATCCGACATAGACGCTTACCGCGACGCCCGCAAGGGCTCCCGCCCTGGCGACGCCCTGACCATGATTTCCGGTGGAGGCGGTAATCACGCCAGCCCGGCGCGCGGCCTCATCCAACATGTGGACCTTGTTGGCGGCGCCACGGACTTTGAACGAGCCGGTGGGCTGGAGGTGCTCGCACTTCAGCAGTACTTCGCACCCGAGCGATGCGGACAATGCCGGACTCAGATCCAACGGCGTCACGGGCACCTGCGGCCGGATACCGACATCGGCTTCCAGGATGCGGTCGAATAGCGTTGTCATCTATGGATCAACCCGGGCGATCTCCTCGTAAGCGTGTTTCAACCAGCTGCGCAGCCGCTGCCTCTCGAGCAGTCCCAGCCGCGCGCCACTCTTGTCATCCGCCTGGGCGGCGGCCCAGAAGCTGCGGCTGTTGGCGTCGATCTTGGTCACCGTGGCGTCCTGCAGGCGCTTGACGGTCACGACGTTGGCACCCCAGCCCTGCGCCCGCTCGAGCTGGCCCGACTGCCGCAGGATCGGGAAATCGTCGCCGCGCAATTGGTTCTGCACGATCACGTAAGAGAGGCGTTGCTCATACCGATCGAGCAATTGCTTCAGCAGATCGACCGAGTCCTTCCCGCTGTCCATGACGTGCCAGTAGCGGATCTGCAGGCCCAGCTCGGGCGCCAGTCCCAGCAGCTGCGATTCGTCCATCCAGGTCGTGAGGGACTGCTGTGTCTGGGCCGCGAGGTCCACGAGAATGCGCCGCTCCGGCTGTTCCGCGGCGGCCTCCACGATCGCGTCGAGACTGTCGTAACGATCGACGAGAACGGGGGAGGCGTAGCCCGCGTAGAAGCGTAGCAGCGCCCCGTGCGAGCGGTCGGAATCGAATCCCAGGAAGGGGATCGAATGGTCGATGAGGTATTGCGCGACGAGGCGCGCCACCATCGACTTGCCTACTCCGCCTTTTTCGCCACCGATGAGATGAATTTTGGCCATGATTTTCCTAGACGCGCTATAGCGCGGCAAATTAGCACGGCGGGCATCCGTTATGCTGCCGAGCCTCGTATCCGACTGGAGGCAACCCTATGAGCGACCCGCATCTGAAAGAAATTCGCAAAGTGACGCCGAGCGCGGAAGGCTGCGAGGATTGCCTGAAGATGGGTGGGGAATGGGTCCATCTGCGCCTGTGCCTGACCTGCGGTCACGTGGGGTGTTGCGACGACTCGCCGAACCGGCATGCCACGGCGCATTTTCACGCCACCCGTCATCCGATCATCCAGTCCTTCGAGCCGGGGGAAGATTGGCGCTGGTGCTTCGTTCACGAGGCGGTCGTGTAAGAGGACGCCGCCAGCTCGCTCGCGACGAAAACCAGCGAGCACGGCGACCGCTCGAGCAGATCCGCCGGCACCTCTCCGAAGAAAAGCTGGTCGCCAGGGCGCGGGCTGACGCCCATCACCAGCAGGTCGTAGTTGCCGCCCCGGATCTCACGAATGATGGCGTTTTCGGCGGTCCGTCGACTGCGGATGGTGCCTTTGACTTCGACGCCATAGGCCTTACCGAGCTCGATGACATCCTGGATGGTCGCGTCGGCGCTGCTGTCGGGGGCCAGTGCCGTACTCAACCGAACGCCCCACCTTGGCCGCTCGCGTGAGGAGGGCCCGGCAACATGCAACGCCGTCACGCTGCCACGGGAGCCTTGCGCTAAAGCGACGGCCAACTCCGCGCCTTGCCGGGATATCGGAGTACCCGTCACCGGGACCAGGATGTTGAGCGGTCGACTGCGAGGTTCGCCAATGCGCTCGCCGGCCGGAGTCTCGTCGTCCGGGTCCTCATCGTCGTGGATAGGATCGCCGACGCCGTTGCCGCGCTCGTCACGCGCGATGACGATGGCGATCGGTCCTCCAAAGCTGACAGCGCTGCGGGTGACGTGCTCGGTGAACTTGTTGCCTTCCGAGGCCGGCTCGCGTCCGATGAACATCAGCCCATAACCCTTCTTGGCTTCCTCGCTGATCGCCGTCTCGGTGGCGCCCGCCTCCTCGACGCGTACCGTGATGTCGACGTTATGTTTGGGTGGGTCGGGTTCCCCCGGCGGGCCGGACGCTTCGCCGCCCGATTCCGCGGCCAGTGTCAGAACGGTGGCGGTACGCTCGGCCTGCTGCTCGGTTCCGGGAAGTGCCTGCGCGGTCGCATAGTCGAAGTGCAGGGCTGTCGTGGGAATTTGCCGGACTCCGGCGAGCAATCCAACCAGGCGGGAGGCAAGTTGCCCGCTGGAGCTGGAGTCCACGGCAACGAGCAGGCGCTCGAGCTGCGACACGAAACCGCGCTCCTCCAGATCCTCGCGTTCGAGCCGCTCCTGTTCTTCGGCACGGATGGGCAAGCGGGCCACGGCCCAACGTAACATCGGCGGCATCACCATGGTCGTCACGACGGCCATGGTGACTATCGAGGTGAAGAGATTCTGACTCAACGCGCCCATCGCCAGGCCGAAGGACGCAATGATGACCTCTGTCGAGCCGCGCGCGTTCATGCCACTGCCGACCGCCAGCGATTCCGCGAGCGTCAACCCGCCGACACGCCCACCCAGAACCGCGCCCGAGAATTTGCCAATGCTCGCGATGACAATCAGGCCGATGGTGAGCAGCAACATATTCATGCTGGTTAGCGCATGCAGATTGGCGGACAGGCCGGCCATGCCAAAGAAGACCGGCATGAACAGCGCGACAATCAGGCCGCGCAGCTGCTCTTCGATGTGGCGCGTCAGGATCGGCGACTGGCCCACGAGAATTCCCGCCACGAACGCGCCGAGGACAGTGTGAACACCGATGGCGTCTGTAGCCAAGGCCATCAGCCCGGCCACGACAATGATCATGGTGATCGCGGGTAACTCGGTCACGAATCGGTCGTTCGCCCAGCGAATCAGAAAGAAAACGATACGGCGTCCGATGGTGAAACTGAGGACCAGGAACAGGGCGGTACCGACCACGCTGCGCGTGACACTCATGAAGTCGATTCCGCCATGGAGCGCCAGGCCGAAAATCACTGACATGATGATCCAACCGACCGTGTCATCGATGATCGCCGAAGCGACAATCACCTGGCCGACAGTGCGGCGCAGAAAGCCGAGCTCGCGCACCAGCAGGGCGACAATTTTGACGGAGGAGATGGAGAGTGCGGTGCCGAGGAACAACGCCGTGATGAGGCGTTTGTTGGGGTCGGGGAGCAGCGCTGCCGGCAACCACTCGCCCAGCAGGACGCCGCAGGCGAAGGGGATAGCGATACCGGCGAACGAGACACTGACGGCCGTGCGGCGGCAACTGCGGATCACCGACAAGTCGGTTTCCATTCCGGTCAGCAACAGCAGCAGCAGGATGCCCAGTTGCGAGACCGCATCCAGCATAGCCTTCTGGCCGGCGGCGGACGGAAACAGGGCGTGTTGCAGAGTCGGAAACAGGCTGCCGAACACGGAAGGTCCGAGGAGCATGCCGCCGATGAGTTGGCCCATGACGGCGGGTTGGCCGATGCGTTCCATGAGCTCGCCGATGAGCCGGCCGCACACAATGAGGGCGACGATCTGGCCGAAGAAGATGGCCAGGGAGGGTTCCTGCGGAGTGCCGCCGGCCGGCATTGTTGCCGATGCGGCCAGCGCCGCCGCGGGTGCGACGCTAGCCAGGAGCGCAAGGCAGGTTACGAGCCTCTGAGGGACCGCACCGGCGGGAGATGTCGGTAGTCTCATCGGCTCGCATTATCGTCGGAACAGCGCTCCGGATGGGGATCGGTTCGGCGCGGGTAGCCATATTCAGGGGATAGCCGGTCATACTCTTATAAGGGGGCGCTCGCGGGGCGATAGCGTAATGACTGAACCGACGAAGGACGCGTGGCTGGAGGGGATCGTTCAGCGCAACGATCGTGACCTCAAGCGCTATCTCTCGCAGCGGGTCGGCAATCGTGCCGAGGTCGAGGATCTCGCCCAGGAAATCTACCTGCGGCTGCTGCGTATCGAGCGCAAGGATCTGGTCCGAAGCCCTGAGGCGCTGCTGTTTCGGGTTGCCTCGAATGCCGTCTACGAATGGCGCCTGCTGGCCCGCAATCGCCTGCCCCACAGCCCGACAGAGCTCGAGCGGCTCGAGTCCATCGAGAGCGAGCCGTCGGCCGACATCTGGCGAGCTGAGCTGGCGCATGCCCTGACGGCCGCGCTCGAGCGGCTGTCGCCGAAGTGCCGGGCGGCCGTGGTCCTCCATCGGCGCGAGCAGCTCACGTACTCCGAGGTCGGGGTGCAACTCGGCATCTCGGTCGCCATGGTGAAAAAGTATCTCTCACAAGGCGTGGCCCTGTGCCGCGGACATCTGCGGGAGCGGCTCGGGCTCGCTGCGGATGAGGGGGACAAATAATGCCCGTGCAACCCTCCGAAGTGATGCGCCAGGCGGCGGAATGGGTCGTCCAGTTGCGATCGCCGGATCGTCCCGTGGATTGCGAGCAGTCATTTGCGGACTGGCTGCGCGAGTCGCCGGTACACGTTCGCGAATACCTGCGTGCCGTCGAGGTGTGGGAGGGGTTGGCGCATCCGGATGTGGGTGGCGGACGCTCGCGGGACGAGCTCATCAAGGCGGCGAGCGACTCCAATCTCGTCGAGCTTCCGACGGCGGCGCCACCACCACCTACTTCATACCGGAGCGGCTTCCGGTGGCGCCGGGTGGGGTTCGCCCTTGCTTTGACGGGTGTGTTCGCTCTGGCTTACATCGGCTGGCAACAGACGACGGTCATCAAAGTGACTACGGGCCTCGGCGAGCAACACTCGGAAGTTCTGCCGGACCACTCCGTCGTCGAACTCAACACGCAGAGTGAGATTCGTGTCGGATTCACCGCCGCGGAACGGCGCGTCGAGCTCGTTCGGGGTGAGGCGTTCTTCGATGTAGCCAAAGACGCTGCGCGACCGTTCATAGTCGTGACGGACCTCGCCACGGCGAAGGCCGTCGGCACTCGCTTCAGCGTATACCGCGCGCTGTCGGGCACCATCGTCACCGTTGCGGAAGGTCGCGTCCTGGTCCTCGACAAACAGGCCAAAGTGGACACACCGGCCAATGCCGCGGAGCGGACCGATTTTGTTGAGGTTGTTCCAGGTACGCAGGCGGAGGCACAGCCGGGGCGCCCTGTGCAGATGCGGAAGGCCAACGTTGAGCGGACGTTCGCCTGGCGCGAGCGCAGGCTGGTCTTCGAGGGGGAACCCCTGTCGACTGTGGTGGAGGAGTTCAACCGGTACAACTCGCCGCCCCTCGTGATCAGTGACCCACGCCTGCGCGAGGAGCGGATCAGCGGGGTCTTCGGTGCCAACGACCCTGAATCGCTGCTCGACTTTCTGGTCAAGGTGGACCACATCACCGTCACTCGCGATGCGAATCAAACGATCCGGATTGGCGGCGATGTGCCGTGATGTTTTGAGGGGGAAGCACATGGATAGTTCGTACGCGAGTGGCGTGAGCCGGCGCATCAGGCCGTGGGTTGCGGGCTGGTGCGCGCTGGCCTGGTTGTCATTCAGCGCCTCGGCCAGCGCCTCACCGCCGACCTATAGGTTTCATATCGAGGGCCAGCCGCTTAACCAGGCGCTGCAGGTGTTCTCGGACCAGTCTGGTCTACAGATCGTCTATCACACCGAGTTGCTACCTGACACTGCCACACACCGCGTCGACGGCACGTACGATGCACAGACGGCGTTGAACCGTCTGTTACGCGGCACGGGTCTCGTTGCGCGGCAGGTCAATGCGCGTACGTTCGCGATCGCCAGCCAGGAAGCGGGTCGTGAAATCGACAGCGCAATGCACACCACGCGCGCATTGCGCGTAGCTGACGAAAGAGTCGAGTCGCCCCTCCTGGCACAAGTAACGACACAAAGCACCACCCCAGTCGCGTTACCGCCGTCCGTATCCGTCGAAGATAACTCGGGAGCGCAACTCGCCGAAGTCGTCGTGACGGCCCAGAAGCGCGCCGAGAATATCCAGGACGTGCCGATCGCCATCACGGCCTACTCCGAGAGTGATCTGCGGAGTAAAGGTATTACGGACATCCACGGCCTTTCGCGGCTCACTCCCAACGTGAACCTCGACGCGGGAGCGCCATTCTCCGGATCGAACTCCGTGCTGTCTGCGTCCATCCGCGGTATCGGTCAGGACGACTTCGCGTTCAACCTCGATCCGGCCGTTGGCGTTTATGTCGACGGTGTGTACTACGCGCGCACGGTCGGCGCGAACCAGAATCTCCTCGATGTCGAGCGCATCGAGATTCTCAAAGGTCCCCAGGGCACGCTCTTCGGACGTAATACGATCGGTGGCGCGATCAGCATCGTCACCCGCAATCCGGGCAATCAGCTCGCAGTCGATGCGGAGGTGACTGGCGGCAGCTACAACCGGCGTGACATCGCTCTCATGGCCGATCTGCCGATAGCGGACACCCTGCTGTCAACGGTGACTTTCTCGTCGCAGTTCCGCAATGGCTATGAGAACCGTATTCACTATCCCGGAACGGGCTATGTCTCCGACCCTGTCGGTGCTCTGCATAGCTCCGGCACTGAGACCTTCGACACGCAGGGCGGGCAGAATGAGCAGGTTCTGCGCGGCAAGTTGCAGTGGAAGCCGACCGACTCGATCACCGCGATGCTCGCGGCGGACTGGACTCACACGAACCAACCCTCCACCGCAAGCACTGTATTGCAGACTATTACGTCCGGACCGGAGGCGGTCTTCGGGGCTTTTTACAACGCGTGTCTGCAGGGTATCGCCTTCGCTCCCACGGCGTCGCTCGTCTGCGGCCCGCGAAACACGGTGGGTACTCCTCTCTGGCAGGCGAATCTCAACCCCGCCACGACCCGTCTGTCATACGGACCTGGCGTCACCAACACAGGGAATATCGATACCACCTATGCCAACGGTCAGAACTTCGACAAGCTGGATTCCTACGGGTTGGCGCTGACGCTGGACTTCAAGCTCAACCAGGACCTGGCGCTACGCTCCATTACCGGCTGGCGTCGGCTGCACTGGACCAGTGGGCTGGACGCGGACGGCTCGCCCATTAATTTCTTCGAGCTGAGTTTTGCCGAAGGACAGCACCAGATCTCGGAGGAAGTGCAACTCATCGGTGACCTGCTGGACTCACGGCTGAAGCTCGTCGCCGGCCTGTACTACTTCAACGAGGGCGGTTACATCAACGACTTCGTCACCTTCGGGGGTGGCCTGCTGCAGATCGACGGCCCTAACAACCTGGACACGACCTCGTACGCGGGTTACGTGCACCTCGATTACAAGCTCACCGACCAACTCGGATTCACCCTGGGCGGCCGCCAGTCCGATGATCGCAAGAGTTTCGTCGGGGGTCAGCAGGACCTCAACATGTTCTTCTACAAGATCTCCGGCTGTTATCCCTATAACGCCTCCGCAAGCGTCATCGGCGCGCCGGCCACTCTCACTTGCCAGCAGGCGCTGGGTTTCCCGAATCCCGCCAATCCGTTCCAGATGTATCCGCCGGGGGAGAACCATCAGAACTTCAACGAATTCACGCCTACGGCGGGCTTGCAGTACCACTTCGATCGGGATCTGATGGCCTACCTGTCGTATGCGAAGGGGTTCAAGACCGGCGGCTGGACGACCCGCCTGACCGCGCCGCTGCCGCCTGGTTCGCCGGCACAGTCGTTCGGTCCCGAGACGGATAACACCTACGAGCTCGGACTGAAATCGGAGTGGTTCGACCGGCGCCTGATTGTTAACGCGGCGACTTTCTTCAGCAAGTACGATGGAATCCAGCTCACCTACCAGGTCGTCACCTCACCGGTGACTGAAAACGCCGGCGATGCGCAAATCAAAGGCTTGGAGCTGGAGGTGCAGTCCATCGTCACTAACCACTTCTCGCTTTCGGGCAGTGTCGGCTACATGGACGCCCATTACACCTCGATCAGTCCATTCGCTATCGCCACCACGGGGCCGGTGTTGCCGAAGACGCCGCGCTGGAAGGCAGCTCTGAGTCCCGACGTGCACACGAAGATCGCCAACGGCGGGACGTTGCGCCTCGGCGTCGACTACACGTTCACCAGCGAGATGTTCAACGATGTGCAGAACACGTCGCTGCTGGGCCGGCCGAATGTGAACATGGTGGACGCGTCCGCGAGTTACGTGTCGCCAAGTGGGAAGGCTACATTCACGATCGGCGGCACGAATATCAGCGATAAGCGCTACATCACGACTGGTCAGCCCCAGTTTGCAGGCGGGGTGGTCTTTGGGACCTACAACGCACCACGGGAGTGGTATGCCACCTTTGGGGTGAAGTTGTAGTAGTCGACAGGACATAACTCCACCGGACACGTCGCCGGGCGGCGACGCTACACAGATGAGCGCATGGCGAACGACCTTTGTCGCGCTGTGCAGTCATTCATGTCTCCGTCTGCCCACATTGCCCCGTTCCTGTGCGTCGTATCAAATGCGCGCGCGTTTAGTACGCACAACGAATCAGGGACAAGAGACGGAATGAAAACCAAGCATCGCACCAAGTTGAGATCCAAACTTCTGGCCGGAGTAGCCCTCACGGCTGCGACCTTTGCCACGCACGCCACGGAAGTCGCACCTTACTTCTACACTTGGGGCTTCTTCAGTAACAGTTATGTAGCTAACTCGCTCGCGAACGTCAAGAAGGCCGGCGTCGGCGCCGTAACGCTGGCATTCGGTGTTTCCGGCGGCGGTTGCACGCTGGGCGGCGGCCTCGATGAGATCATGAATGACTCCGGCGCGAAGTCCGATGTACAGAACTTCATCGCCGGCGGTGGTCGCGTCATCATGTCGTTCGGCGGCGCCGACGGGCAGTACCTCGAGAGCGCATGTTCGTCGACCGCGATGTACAACCTCATCAAGAACGTGATCGACACGCAGAAGATCTACAACCTCGACTTCGACATCGAGGGTAGCCAGCTCGATCAGACCAGCCTCAACACTACGCGTAACACCGTACTGAAGCAGTTACAGGCGACGTACCCGAACCTCTATGTGTCCTTCACTTTGCCGGTCGATCCGGACGGTCTGCCGTCGGATGCCATGACCCTTCTGAAGAGCGCCAAGGCGGCGGGCGTGAACATCAATATCGTCAACATCATGACGATGGACTACGGCACGGATGGCACGCAGGGCCGCGCCGAGGGCAGTGTGGCCATCGCCTCCGCGAATGGCACGTTCAGCCAGCTCAAGTCGCTTTACCCGAACCTCAGCACCGCGCAGATCTGGGCCATGATCGGTATTACCCCCATGATCGGCTACAACGACGACAGCGCCGAAATCTTCAGGGCGAGCGATGCGACGGCGGTGACCAATTTTGCCATGCAGAATGGTGTCGGCCTGCTGTCCTACTGGGCGTTACAGCGCGATGAGGTCGGAACCACCAACGACCTCGACCGGTTCAGCCGGGTGAACACCAGCAACTACCAGTTCTATAACATCATGGCCGCCGCCAAGACGGCGACGCAGCCCGTGAACGGCAGCTTCCCGGCGGGTACCTACACCATGAAAGTGGTATTCAGCGGCAAGTGCGTTGATATCAACGCGGCTTCCACCGCCGCAGGCGCCAACGTGCAGCAGTACACCTGCAACGGTAGCGGCGCGCAGTCGTTCCAGGTGATCGACGCGGGCAGTGGCTGGTACAAGATCCTCAATACCAACAGCGGCAAGGCGATCGACGTGACGTCGGCGTCCACGGCCAACGGCGCCAATGTCCAGCAGTACACGGACAACGGCAGCGAGGCGCAGCGCTTCTCGATCGCGGTCACCGACTCGAGCGATCCGACCGCGTTCTCGATCATGAACGAGAATAGCTCGAAGTGCCTCGACGACCAGGACTGGAGCAGCGCTGATCGCGGCAACATCCAGCAATGGTCGTGCTCGGGCGGCGCGAACCAGGGCTTCCGGTTCTACCCGGTCGGCTCCAGCACGCCGGTTAGCGTGAATTGACCTTCTGATCCAGACGATACTTCCGCAGCAGCCCTTCGGTGTAGCCGTTGGGCTGCGTGCGGCCTTCGAACACCAGCGCGCATGCGGCGGCGAACGCGATGCTGCGGTCGAAGTTCCCGCTCATAGGCAGGTAGCCCGGATCGTTCGCGTTCTGCTGATCGACCACCTTTGCCATGCGTTGCAGAGCCTGCATCGCCTGCTCCTTGCTGCAGATTCCGTGGTGTAGCCAGTTCGCCATGTGTTGGCTGGAGATGCGCAGCGTCGCCCGATCTTCCATCAACCCCACGTTATGGATGTCCGGCACCTTCGAGCAGCCGACCCCCGCGTCGATCCAGCGGACCACGTAACCGAGAATGCCCTGGGCGTTGTTGTTGAGCTCCGCTTCGATGTCCGCGGCCTGCCAGGCCGGCGGGTTCGCCAGCGGTGGCGTCAGAATGTCGTCAAGCGAAGCGCGTTGACGTCCCACGAGCCCCGCCTGCACCTTCGCGACATCCACCATGTGGTAGTGGAGCGCGTGCAGGGTGGCGGCCGTAGGGGAGGGCACCCATGCGGTATTCGCACCAGCGCGGGGATGGCCGATCTTCGCCCGTAGCATCTCGGCCATTCGATCCGGGATGGCCCACATACCTTTGCCGATCTGCGCTTTGCCACGCAGTCCGCAAACCAGCCCCACATCCACATTATTGCGCTCGTAGGCGTCCAGCCACTTCGCCTGCTTGATGTCACCTTTGCGCACGATCGCGCCGGCCTCCATCGAGGTGTGAATCTCGTCGCCGGTGCGGTCGAGAAATCCGGTGTTGATGAACACAACCCGCTGCCGCGCGGCGCGCAGGCACTGTTGCAGGTTGACGGTGGTCCGGCGCTCTTCGTCCATGATGCCCATCTTGAGCGTGTTGCGTGCCAGCCCGATGAGTTCCTCGACACGCCCGAACAGCTTGTCGGCAAACGCGACTTCCTCGGGACCGTGCAACTTCGGCTTCACGATGTAGACGGAGCCGGCGCGCGAGTTGCGGAACCGGCCATCGCCGTGGAGGTCATGAAACGCAATCAGAGAGGTGATCGCGCAATCGATGAACGTCTCCGGAACCAGTTGTCCGTTGTAGGTGACGATGTCGGTCATCATGTGATGACCCACGTTGCGTACGAGAAGGAGGCTGCGGCCGGGCAGCGTCACCGTGCCACCCGAGGGACTGGTGAAGACGCGATCGGCATTCAGAGTGCGCACCATCTGCTTGCCGCCTTTCGGGAAGGTCGCTTGCAGGGTGCCCTTCATGAGGCCCAGCCAGTTGCGATACACGCCCACCTTGTCGGCGGCATCTACCGCAGCGACCGAGTCCTCACAGTCTTGAATGGTGGTGATGGCGGACTCGATGACGACGTCCGCGATTCCTGCGGCATCGGTCTTACCGATGGGGTGGGTGCGGTCGAACCGAATTTCGACGTGCAGTCCGTGATGTTTGAGGAGTACGGCGGTCGGCGAGGCTGCGTCGCCGAGGTACCCGACCAGGGCGGCGGAGTCCGCTAGAGTCGTTGCCGAACCGGATCCCTTCAGCTGGACGGCGAGGCGGCCGTCCTTGATGACGTAAGACTGCGCATCTGTGTGCGATCCCTGCACGAGTTTGAACTGTTCGTCGAGGAATGCTCGGACGTAGCTAATGACTCGCGCGCCCCGCGTCGGATCGTAGCCTCCGGTCGGAGCGGGAAGTCCCTCGCTGATTGCATCGGTGCCATAGAGCGCGTCGTACAAGCTTCCCCAACGGGCGTTGGCGGCATTCAGTGCGTAGCGCGCGTTATCCACAGGCACGACGAGCTGCGGACCGGCGATGTGCGCGATTTCGGCATCCACATTGGCGGTCTCGACCTGAAAAGCGGGACCCTCATCTGTGAGATAACCGATTTCCGTCAGAAAACGCCGGTAAGCGGCCGCGTCGAAGGTCGCGCCGGGCTGCTTCCGGTGCCAGGCGTCGATCTGCGCCTGCAGGTGGTCGCGCTTGGCGAGGAGCGCCTGGTTCACCGGCATCAGGTCGCGGATCAGCTCGGACAGTCCTTGCCAGAACGCATCGGCGGAGACGCGCGTCCCGGGAAGCACCTCTTTGTTCACAAAGTCGTGCAGCAGGGGGGCGACGCCCAACGGGCCGATGGCGTGCGGATTTTCAGGGTGGCGGGTGGTTTGGTTCATGAGGTTTTAGACGGCAGCCGGAGCAAGCGCTCATGATACCGGGCATAATTTGCCGCAGCTAATCGGGAGAGTCATAGGTGAAGTCAAGAGTCGCGCTGGAAGTGGAAGACGTACAAGCGGCACTGGATGCGGCCAGGGTAGAGGCCGTGAAGAACGGCTGGGCGGTTTCGATCTCGGTTGTGGACGACGGCGGTCATCCGCTGGGGTTTCTGCGGCTCACAGAAGCAGCACCCTTGTCTGCGCAGATCGCGCTCGGCAAAGCACGTACTGCGGCGATTTCGCGCCGTGAATCGAAGTTCTACGAGGACGTGGTGAAGAACGGCCGTACGGCCTTTCTGTCTGTTTCGGACTTCACGACTCTCGAAGGCGGCGTCCCCGTCATCGTCGCCGGCCACTGCGTGGGAGCGGTGGGCGTTTCCGGCGTCAAATCGGACCAGGACGCGCAGGTCGCCAACGCCGGAGTGCAGGCGATACTCGGACGCGCTTAGTGAGGTGGCGTGTAGGGGGCACGTTCGCCGCACTGTGTGTGATCTGGGGCGTGCCTTATTTCTTCATCAAGGTGGCGCTCACCGAGGTTCCTCCTTTGGGTGTGGCTTGGGCGCGGATTGCGCTCGGAGCCATGGTCCTGCTGCCCGTGGCCTGGCACCGCGGCTCGCTTCGAGGTCTCGGTCGGCATAAGGGGCCCGTGCTGGCGTACGCGTTTGCCGAACTCGTCATTCCCTTCGCGCTCATCTCGGTCGGCGAGCAATGGGTGACTTCATCGCTGGCCGGCATCCTGATCGCGACTGTGCCCATGATGGTGATTCTGCTGTCGCCGTTGTTTGGAGTGTGTGAGCGGCTGAGCATGCGCCGCCTATGCGGGCTCGTCATCGGACTCGTCGGCGTCGTCACACTGCTCGGACTCGACGCCGTGGATGGAGTGCTCGGGTGGGTGGGGGTGGCGTGCATTGTGCTTGCGACCCTGGGCTATGCCATAGCCACGCTCATTGTGCAGCGTCACCTAGCCGGTGCCGATGAGTTGGGCGCGGTCGCCACGAGTCTCGGGATCGCAACGATTGTCTTGCTGCCGACGACGCTCTGGTCGCTGCCCGCCAGGGTACCCTCGCTGCTGGTGTTGACTTCGCTCGTCGTGTTGGGAGTGGTGTGTTCGGCGTTGGCGCTCTGGCTGTTCGTCTACCTCATAGCGCAGATCGGAGCGGCGCGCGCCGCCGTCATCACCTACGTGAATCCGGCGGTCGCGGCGCTCCTGGGCGTCCTGGTGTTACATGAATCCTTCGGTCCGGGCGCGGTCCTCGGGCTTGCGCTGATCCTGCTCGGCTCGTGGCTAGCCAC
>JAQGOE010000218.1 GCA_028293725.1 Gammaproteobacteria bacterium
CAGACATTCGGAAACGGCTCGAGGAATTCAGGATGGACTGGATAGCTTTGACCGCAGCTGCGAGCCCTGCCCCAAGCGCGGATCAGATTACCGCGCTGATCCAGAAAGCCAAGGAGTGTCGCGGAGCAGTCGAAGGTGTCGTCGCTCAGGAAACCAAGGACTGGGTGACTGAGTTCCAGAGCAACATGGCGCAGCTCGAAAAGGATGTCAAAGCGCAGCTGGATTCACTGAGGGCACAGGTGGACAAGACTCAGGAGGCGCGGCAGACCACTACACAACCGGGGTCCATTGAGGCCACGATCGGGAATGCCGAGAAGACCAAGGATTTTACGTTCTCTGTTGCGTTGGAAGGCCCGGATGGGGAGGTAGTGAAGGAGGAGCGGGTCATTGGCGGCAAGACGTGGGGGCGCCTGAATATTGCCCCGGGTCAGTACCGCCTCGTCATTACTGCGGCGGGTGTCGACGGGAAACCAACCTCCTCGACCAGTGTTGTTGTCGTAAAGCCGGCGGAGGTCGCGAGACCGATGGTCACGCTACCAGCACGAGAAGTTGCTGGACGGTAGCGCTGTCGCGGATATTGCCCTCGAGAGTGGGATTGCTGTCGCGCCATCGTTTGGCGGTCTGGCCGAATAGGGCGACGTTGAGAAGATCGGCTTCGCGAGCGTAAGTACTGGCGGCCTGAGCCGCGTTAACCAGAGCTGCTCATCTTGCACCTCCGTCTTCCTCGACGTCGGCCTGAAATGTCTGCTCCCGTCCGAGCAAGCGGTCGATTTGCTCCATCTGCCGGTCTATCTCGTCGCCGACGCTGTCAAGCGGCCGCCGATTGTTGTTCATTACGACGCCGCTACACATGACCATCACACCGATGGCATCGGCTTGCGCAATAAACTTACGCAGCGCCTCGGTCCAAGTCGAACACGCCTTGCGCTCATCGAGATCAAATCCGAGCGCCTTACGCATAGCTTGAGCGACTACGACCACGTCGCTATCAACCGTGGTTGCCCCGACGTACGCAAGCACGGGATCTCCATTGTCGATTGCGTACTCGCGATACCACGCTTGCCGCTGCTGGCAGATGTAAATTGTGTCGAGCAAATTCGAGCTGGGCTGGACTATCTGCTGTCCGCCGATCGTGCGAAAGTCCGGAATGGGCAGCGGCTCGACTGGCGGGTCGTTCAGAAAGAGGTAGCCGATCGGCGCATGCGTCGCCTTCGCGTAAGCTTCAAGCTGTTTGAGCGTCGGGTATACTTCGCCGCTCTCCCACTGATTCAATTTCGGGAACTTCCCTTCGAGCGCGTCAGTGCTCAGATGGGCGCGTTCACGCGCCCATCGCAGAAGTTCGGGTTTGACCTTGACACGAGGCATAAGCACCACTGTACCAAACTTGCGACTCTCTTGGCCTGATCCGACGCCTAGATTGGCCAATCGGTTCGGTGGTTAAATCTCTGATCCTTAAGGCTAAAGCGTTCTTCGAGCCACTGACGTACAGGCTCCGCATCCGACAGGGCCGCGGTCAGCGCGCCCCTGGATACTGCGCGCCCACGACGCCAATCCGCTATCTGGATAGCCGCAGCAAACAACGCCACAAGCACGCCCGCACTATCACTTCTACGACCGGCGCTCCTGGCTGCGCCCTTGCCCGAAAGCGGTCGCAGATGCCGCTGTGTTCTTCACCCGGAGCTACACCCTCCGAAACGCTTGGGGGGGCGATTTGCCATCCTGTCTTAGACGGATGAAAATACAGGCAAAGACTCGATCCACCAGAGGCGCAGGCGACCGCCAGGATGAGCGTTGAGTTGCGGCTGAGATTTGGCATCCAACATCCCATGACACCATTGCAGGTTTTCATCTCGTACTCCGGGGACGATGCGTTCGAGGCAAGTTTGCTGCAGTACGCTATCGAATCCATGCTCGGCCCGGAACGGGTTTCAGCGTGGACTTATCAGCGTGATCAGGCGCGCTCTGAAAAGGAGATCGCCGCAGCTCTCAAGGAGAGTGTTCGCAAGTCCGTGGCCACTGTTTTCCTGGTGTCGCCGAGCACCATTAATGGCGGTGCAGCACAGTGGATGGAACTGGCGTATGCGGATGCCTTCGACGTCAAAACGTTCGTGTTACTTCATCATCTCGAGTTTGGGGAGCTCAAGGCCAGAGAGCACGTGCCTCCGCTGCTTCTGTCGAGTCAGTGCAATTCGGCACTGCAGTGGAAGACCATCATTGATGACCTTCGCAATCTCGTCAGGAACGGAGCGACGCCATGAGGCAGAAAGTATTTATTTCGTACGCAACTCAAGATCGCTCGTTCGCGGAGTCCTTGAAGGCAAGGCTCAACCAGTTTCTGGCCAAGCCGTCACAGCCGCTTGATTTCTTCGATGTCCAGTCGTCCATAGCCCCCGGGGAAGACTTTCGCAAGGCAATTAAGGCTGCGATGGACGCAGCCGACACTGTTGTCATCGTCTCTTCGCCATATGGGGACTCCTCTCAATGGGTGAACTACGAGGCCGGGCTGGCCGATGCATTGGGGAAAAAACTCGTCTTCGTTGGCCGCAAGGGCATGGGGAAGTCAGCGTTGGTGCGGCGCTTCCAGGATAATGCGAGATTCATTGAAGTTGACGATGCGGGCTAGCCCTTCTGTCGCGCGGACAACCAAGGGCATAGGACTGAGATTCAGGCCCGCCTGAGCTTTCCGCGGCCCCGGTGAACCTGCAGGGGGATCGCTATGACGGATCCGGATTCTGGCCGTGTCGCGGCTGTCTTTACGGCGTTCGCGAATAGCACCGACCTGTACGAGATGCAACAGATGGTTGCTGACGAGGGTGCTGTGCGGTTCAGCGGGCAGACGGAGGGGTATGTCGATGCTCTGATTGCACGGTACGGAAGCGATCCGAAACTGCTCGCGGGAATCCGGGGCCGGTGGCAGGTGCTCCAATCCTGCAGGAGCGACGGTGTGCAGGCCGCCTTTGCGAACTTTTTTGCCAATCTGCATACCGAGCCGATTTCCGAGGCTGCGGTGGCGGTGATTCGTCAGCACGCGGACTCGCCCGACCGGCTTGCGCGGGTGTTGGCCGACCAACCCGGGCTCATGCCCGACGTGCAGAGGGCAGTCGCGGCGAACAATTTCATCTCGGCGCTGACCACTGAAATGCAGACACCGGCGGCGATGTCGAATCCTGCCCGACGTGTTTTGCTCGGGCGTACAGCGCTGCGCCTGGCTGATAGCCGGCTGGATCCCGACACGTGGGCGGCGATCAGGGGGGAACTCGCCAATGCGCTGTCCAATAGCGATGCTGCCGCGGACCTCGAAGAGGCGGTCGCGTTGCTGCGAAGCCTGTTGCCGTTTTACGCCGGCGCGGGCGACGACCGGTTGCGCTCAACCACCCTGCACAATCTCGGCCAGACGCTGGGGAAGCGCAACTCCGGAACCCGCAATGAAGATTTGATTGAAGCCGTGCGTTACCTCGAACAAGCGCTGACGCTTCGCCCGCGCGCGAAGGTGCCGTTCGAATGGGCTCGGACGCAGTACGCGCTCGGCGTTGTACGCAGGAGCTGGCAGGGGTCGTCCGACCGCGCAGCGCAAGTCGAGATGGCACTTCATCACCTTGAGCAGGCGCTGGAGGAATGGAGTCCTGAGAGCGCGCACGATGCCTGGATCCTGGCCACGAGCGATCTGGCGGACGTGCTCATGAGGCGTGAGAAGGGTCAGCGGCCGGATAACCTGGAACGCGCGATCGGGGTTCTCGAGTCTGCAATCATGAGGGCGCCGGAGGACACCGATGATTGGATCGTCTCACTCCAGGCGCGGCTGGAATACGCGTATCAGCAGCTGGCCGTCGGCGGCAGACCCGAGACAGAAAAACCTGAGGAGCTTCTATTCCCTGATGGCCTGGACGGTTGGGTGTGTCGCAGGCGGATTCGAAGAGCAGCGCAACGCATTGAGGAATGGGTGTTGGGGCACGCTTCACTGAACGACTGGCGCGAGCTCGTCACCACGGACGTGAGATGCGGTGCCGGGGCGATGCCGTTTCGCGGACTGCTCGTGTCGGTTGAACGCATGTTGCGCGCAAGGATTACGACAGGGGATTTCATGTTTCGCCAGATGAACGAGTCTGCCGACAGTTTGACCTACGTGTGGTCTGTGGAGGGCGATTTCGCCATCGAAGATCAGTACGAGCTCGTGCGGATCATGCGTGGGGAAGATGGCCTGCATCGCTTGCACAGGGCCGTGCGCGGCAAAAGCTTTTCACATGACACCGACGAGATAGCGCAGTGGACCGTGAGACTGGAAAACGCTGTGCTTTCACATCGGTCCGACCGCGCGTCTATAGTGCTGGCCGACGACGGGCCAAGAGCAGGGAAAGAAGAGATTCAGGAGCGGCTCGCTCGCCTTTCCAGACCATCCGCGGCGCCAATGGATGAGCCCGAGGGGTACCTCAAGAATATCCTGAGTGGGGTAAGTCGCGGCGACGACCCTGAGATGTACGCTACACTTAACCTGATGGGTGCGCTGAAGCTGTTGCAATCGGAGCCGGCGCCCTCGCCAGCAGAAACCGAAGAGGGAAAGCGTCGCTTCAGGCACGACACACTAACCCCTGAGGAGCAGGAGCGCGTGTCCTATAATGTGATGAGGCCTGCTCTGCGGGCGGCACCCGAGGCGATCGAGGTGGCGATCCGGGCGCTGCGTGCGTCACTTGAAGTCTTGTCCCGCGACACGCACCCACAACAGTGGGCAATGGGAGTCAGCAACCTTGCGCGTGCATTCCTCGCCCACACTATTGGCGATCCGCAGAGCAACATCGCGCGGGCCCGCTTCGGTTCCGAGCAGGCCGCCAGGATATTCGCCGCGCTGCAGATGGGACACCAACTCGCCGATGTCAGCCAGGATCTGGGCCGGATCCACAGTCGGTTGGCCGCCGCCGGTGACCCTCGCGAGTACGTGCGCGCCTTGGAATACTTCTCTTCCGCTCGGCAGCCTCATACCCGCGAAACCCACCCCCTGGAATGGACAGAAGCGACGCTCAACATCGCGGAAGTCTGCGAGGCGCTGGCACAGCAGAGCGGCGGCGATCAGGCTCTGTTGGGGGCCGCGGAGAAGGAATACGATGCCGTGGTGTCGTGTCTCCTGTCTGACGACCGTCTCTCGGCCGGCATCCGGGAACGTATCGCGAGTGGTACTACAGACCCGGCGACGATGTTTCTTTCCGTGGCCGTCAAGGCGCTGCAGCGGTTGGATCGTGCCTGTTTTCCTACGCCGCGCACGCCTGCCGGTTTTGACGAGCGCAGGACGCGCGGCAATGTGGTGTTCCTGCGTCCGTTGATCAGCGCACGAGCTCTCCTGTTGGACAATCGGTTTCGCGATCCAGGTTCTTTCGCGGTGCAGTTCGACGTGGAGCCTGCGGCGTTGCCGCTCGAGTCAGTGCTCAATCGCGCTTTGCTGGAGCACGTAGGATTCCACGCCGTCGGTGGAAGTCCCGAGGGTTTTGGTGGAGGGCGTTCGTACAGTATCGGCATCGGCGACGGTTGGAAGGACGCCGTGGCTGCGATGATGAATTCCGCCGATCTGATCTTGATGGTCCCCCACGACAGTCCAGGGGTGCGTTGGGAAGTTGAACAGCTCAATGCCCCGAAGGCACTCCTCAAAACGGTGTTCGTTATGCCGCCGGCGTCCCCGGAAATGGATGTCGCCGGGCTCTGGAGCGACGCCACACGTGTCATGCATGACTATGGCCTTGAGCTGCCTTCATACCGGGACGACGGCCTGCTCTTCCGTCTGGGAGAGAACGGACGGGTCGCGGAGAGCTTTCTCTTCGATACGGTGTGGGACAACACGCTGTTCCAGCACCTCACGCCGTTGTTTCCTGCGGTGACGGATCGATGAACTCGACCGGATCTGTCCGCCACCCCTCAGAGGTGATGCTATGAAACGTAAAAGAGAATGGCTGCCAGGGAAGGCTGTGCCGCAGTTGGGCGCTCCACAGACCCGCTGCGATGCCCAGGGGTAGAGAAAGATAGGTAGTCGAAATGCCGATCAGGACGTTCATGGCGTAGTCCGGAACGCGGGGTGCCTTGTCGACGGGCCAGATCTGCTCGGCAATGATGAAGGGGATCAGCGGGAGCAGAGAGAAAACCAACACATTGGGAAACATCTCCCGCAATGAGCTCAGCAGAGTCTGGATAAATGTCACCGTGAAGCCTCTGGGTTCGAAGGAATCAAGGCGCTAGATACGAGTGCACCCGCAACACCATATGCGCGGCGCGGAAGCGCAGGCCACAACAAACACGTCCTGACGATCAGCGGCGTTGCCGCACCGATGATGCCTCGACCGTTCCGTGGGTGGTGAATAGTACGACCAACCCACGCAGGTAATCTACCGACACGAGGCGGCAGGGGAAGCCAGGGCGGGTTGGGTTGCCATTCGGGTAAACTCAGCCGATATCAGGGGGTCCTCATGAAGCAGTACAAAAAACGCGCTGTGGCCGGCATCAGCACCGGCCGCGGGTCCGATCACCGCCGGCGACTCCATTGGCCGCCGCTCGCTTATATGCTGCTGTCGCTCCTGGCGGGCACGAGCTGGGCTCGGGGTCAGCCCGACCCACTGGAGAGCGGCTTCGAGAATCCCCCGGCGAGCGCGCGTCCCCGGGTGTGGTGGCATTGGATGAACGGGAATATTACGGAGGAAGGGATCCGGCTGGACCTGGAGTGGATGCATCGGATCGGGATTGCCGGTTTCCAACAGTTCGATGCCGCGCTGGCCACTCCGCAGGTTGTGGACAAGCGGCTGGTGTATATGACGCCCGCGTGGCGGAGCGCCTTCAAATATGCCATCACGTCAGGGAAGCGATTGGACATGGAGGAAGCGATCGCGAGCTCGCCGGGCTGGAGCGAGACCGGCGGTCCCTGGGTGCCGCCGGCACAGGCGATGAAGAAATACGTCTGGAGCGTGACGTCGATCGAAGGTGGCAAACCCTTCACAGGCACCCTGGTGCATCCTCCATCGGTTAGTGGTGCCTTCCAGGACCTGGGAATTCACGATTTTTTGGGTCCCCCCGAGGGAGCCTTGCCGATACCACAATACTACGCGGATGCGTTCGTGGTGGCGTATCGGAGGCCGGACACTGAGGTCTCCCTCCAATCTTTGCATCCGAAGGTCACCGCCAGCGCGGGCTCACCCGATGGCGCGATGCTATATGACGGTGACCTGCAAAAGGTGACCCGACTTCCGATACCTAAGACGGTGGGTGAAAGCGTCTGGATCCAGTACGAGTTCTCCGCGCCGCAGGCGATTCGCTCGCTTACATGCGTGATGAAGGAATTCAACGTCGTGTCGGGACGGATGGCCGGGGTCGCCAATCCTTCGGTTTCGATTCAGGCCAGCGATGATGGCCAACACTATTGGGAAATTGCACGGGTGATTGAGGGTGGTACACCGCAACACACCGTGTCTTTTCCCACGCTGACCGCGAAGTTCTTTCGGGTCGTTTTCACGCGGCCTGAGCCACCACCACTGCCCGCGTATTTGCGGGGATTGGATCCGGGGGCCATGGGGATCAAACGTGGGCCTGTAGCGGGCAACTATGAGATCGCCGAGCTGGCTTTCAACCCGGCGGCGCGCGTTAACCGGTTCGAGGACAAGGCCGGATTCGCACCGATGCCGGATCTGTATCCGTTTGCCACGCCGGCCTTCGAGCGCGCGGCGGTGGTCGATCGATCTGACGTCATCAATTTGACCGGCAAGATGCGGTCCGATGGCTCGCTCGACTGGACTCCGCCCGCGGGGCATTGGGTGGTGCTGCGCTTTGGTTACTCTTTGTTGGGGATCACCAATCACCCTGCCACCGCGGAGGCAACTGGGTTGGAGGTCGACAAGCTGAACGCTCGGTACGTGAAAAGGTATATGGACGGGTACTTGAAGAGCTACGAGAAGGCTGTGGGTCCCGAGTTGGTTGGGCATCACGGCATCCAGTATGTGGTTACCGACAGTTGGGAAGCCGGAGCGCAGAATTGGACTGACAATATGATCGGGGAATTTCGCAAGCGCCGGGGCTACGATCCCCTGCCCTGGGCGCCGGTGCTCGCTGGAGTGGTCGTTGGGAGTTCCGCGAGCAGCGATCGCTTTTTGTGGGATTTTCGCAGAACGATCGCCGACCTCGTTGCTGAGGAGCACTATGGCCAGGTGCAGGCCTCTCTGAAGGAGCATGGTCTCGGTCACTACGGGGAGTCGCACGAGGTCGGGCGAGCGCTGTTGGCTGACGGGATGGAGGTTAAGAAGCTCGTCGACATTCCGATGAGCGCGATGTGGGTACAGGCACCCGGCACTTACGATGAGAGTTTCGGCTTCGATGCGGATGATCGGGAGTCCGCTTCGGTAGCCCACCTTTACGGCCAGAATCTGATTGCCGCAGAGTCGATGACCGCATCGGTCGCGGCCTGGGCGTGGTCACCGGCCACGTTGAAGCCGGTGGCCGACCAGGAGTTTCTCAACGGCATCAACCGCATTGTCATCCATGAATCCGCCCACCAGCCGTTGGTGGACGCCGCGCCCGGGCTGACTCTGGGACCGTTCGGGCAGTGGTTCAACCGTAACGAGACCTGGGCGGAGCAGGCGCGTCCTTGGACAGACTACCTGGCGAGGACCAGTTATCTGTTGCAGCAAGGTCGATTTGCGGCGGATCTCCTCTATTATTATGGCGAAGACTCCAATCTGACCGCCATTTTCCAGGACAGCGCACCCGGGGTGCCGCCGGGCTATGGTTTCGACTATATCAACGCCGACGGGTTGATTCATGAGTTGAGTGTTCGCGACGGGAAGATTACTTCTCGCAGCGGCATGGTCTATAGCGTGTTAGGGCTCGATCCCTATAGCCGGCATATGTCGTTGCCGGTGTTGCGGGCTATTCACAGACTGGTGTTCGATGGCGCAGTCATTGCCGGCGGTAAGCCGGTGGATGATCCGAGTCTGGCCGATGATCCGGCGGAATTCAAACGACTCGATGATGAGGTGTTTGGTGATGGGACTGGTGTGCATCGGGTGGGCAAGGGGAGTGTGTATGCGGGGCAGACTCCGGCTCAGGCGTTTGCAGCATTACCGCTCGCCAGGGACTTTGACTACAGTGGTCAACAAGGTGACGCGCGGCTTCTTTATGTCCATCGCCGACTGGCCAATGGAGATATTTACTTCGTTGACAACCGTAGCGATCGCGAAGCTACTGTGGAAGCCTCATTTCGGGTCGTCGGAAAGGCTCCCGAGTTATGGCGCGCGGAGATCGCGCAACGCGAACCGGTCTCCTTCAAGATTGCGGAGGGCCGCACCACGGTGCCGTTGCACCTGGAACCGTGGGGCACGGTGTTCGTGGTCTTTCGGGATTCAACCAAGGAACTGTCGAAAACTGTCGCCGGCGTGACGCAAAGGCAGATCGCCAGTCTGGAGGGACCCTGGAAGGTGGACTTCCAGCCGGGACGGGGCGCGCCTGCGTCGATCACGCTCCAAACGCTCGGGTCGTGGAGCGATAACTCCGATGTCGGCGTGAAGTATTTTTCCGGGACTGCAACGTATACCAGGACCTTTGAGGTCCCGGACGGTTGGATTTCAGGGCATACGCGGCTGCTGTTGGATCTCGGCGATGTGAAGAATCTGGCCGAGGTCAGCGTCAATGGGAGATCGCTCGGTATTGTGTGGCATGCGCCCTACCGGGTGGAGGTCACCTCGGCATTGAAACCGGGCACGAATGAATTGGCTATCAGAGTCACGAACTCGTGGGTGAACCGGCTCATTGGCGACCAGCAGCCCGAGGTTACGAGGAAATATGCCGTCACGGATGTGACACCCTATAGCGCCGGGTCGCCCCTTCAGCCTTCGGGGCTGTTCGGGCCTGTGCTCGTTTATTCGGTCACGGTGGGGCCGGTCGCGTCCGCTCCAAGCGCCACGCTCAATACAATATTTTCGAGCGTGAACCGTCCTCATTCGTATGGAACCACCAGACCGCGCGCTCATGACTGATCGAAACAGCGAGATTACTGGAAGGGTGTTGCGTGAGCCTAGCGGCGGCACGGACACGCGGAAAATGCCGGAGGGCGGTAGATCGAAGGCAACTTGCAAGCAGGAACCGGGAACCGTCGTGCCGGTGGTGGACCTCAAACGGTGCGAAGGCAAGGGAGATTGTGTGCGGGTGTGCCCGGAGAACGTCTTTGAGATCCGGCGCATCGAGAAGGTCGATTACCGCAGGCTGGGACTTTTGCATCGATTCAAGCAGCGCGTGCATGGCATGCAGGTTGCCTATACCCCGAATGGGGATGCGTGTCGCGCTTGCGGATTATGCGTTGCGGCGTGCCCTGAACGAGCCATTACGCTTTCCAGGGGCATGGAATAGCGGACTGCGGCGACGACCAAATGTTGGGAAGATTCCGCCGAGCGCCCGGTGTTAGCGAGTCGACCTTCGCGTGCCGCTGCGGTTAGCAGAGGATCATCGATGCGGCGCACGGCATTGTCGACGGCGTCTCTCCAGCATTGAGACGCCACAGTCGCAGCCTTGAATTCAGGCAGGCTGAACGGGGAGGCGCCGCATGATTCGAGGGCCGCGTCGCGGATCCGTCTCAACAGGCGGTGCGCAGCGGCGGGAGAGGTCAGGTCGCGATGGTCGTATCGCAGCCGGATTTCGGTCGTTACCAATCCCGTCGGCGCTGCATAGCCTTCCGTTGAGACGACGCCACCCAACACGAAAGCAAACACGGTCCATTTATTCACTGGGGTCTCCACCGTTATCAATGGAGAGCGATTCTTGTTGACCGGGATCCGGTCATCCAGAGGCGGTGTGGTCGTACTGTACTGGCACTGTGGAGAACACTGTCAGGGGAATCAGTAACGTGCTGATTTCACACGACAATCGGCTTCGTTCGGATCGTAACCAACCGCCGGACCTACGAGGCTTTGGGGGGATTTGCCTCGACACGCACGCCGGTGGCCAGGGCGAGAATCTCCTCTTGAGAGGTGTCCGTTACCTCCACTATCCCGGTTTGCTGGCCCTCGTGCATGACTAGCACTCGGTCACAACAACGCAATAGCTCAGGTAGCTCGGAGCTGACGAGAATGATTCCCCTGCCCTGTTGGGCGAGCTCGTCTATGAGCTCATAGATCTGCTCCTTTACACCAATGTCGATTCCCCGGGTAGGTTCGTCCAGGAACAACACTCGGGGGTCAGGTAACAAACAACGCGCCAGGATCGCTTTCTGCTGATTGCCTCCACTGAGAGAGGCGATCGGGGCCGCCGATTTGGTGGCGGCAATCTTCAGTCGTGCAAACAAGGATTCGGTGGCGGTCTGTTCCTGTTTGTCGGTGAGAAAGCCGTGGCGCTTTAGGCGTTTGAGCACGGCCATGGTGGAGTTTTCGAGGGTCGACATCTGTGGAAATATGGCGTCGGAGCGTCGCTCTTCCGGTAACAAGCAGAATCCGTTTCGCATGGCGTCTGCTGGGCCGGCGGGAATGAACTGGCGGGCCTCCAGGGTGGCATCGATGCGGCGAGGATCGCGCAAGCCGAACAACGCGGCGCCGATTTCACTCCGGCCCGAGCCGACCAGGCCAGCAATGCCGAGCACTTCGCTCGCGCGAAGCTGAAAGCGGACTCCCGAAACAGAGTCCGTCGCGAGAGCGCGGACGTCGAGAAGGATGTCACCTGGGGTTCGTGTTGCGCGATGCTGGGCTCCCAGGCTCCTTCCCACCATCAACGTAATGAGTGACTCGATGGGAGTCTCCTTCGAGCTCACGGTCGCGATGTGCATGCCATCGCGCATTACCGTGATGCGATCGCAGAGGCGCTGTATCTCCTCCATCTTGTGGGAGACGTAGACGATCGATACGCCAGTTTGCTTCAGTTTCTCCAGGACGGCAAACAGCGCGTCGACGTTCTCTTGCGATAGGGAGCTGGTGGGCTCGTCCATCAGGATGATTCGGGCCTGCATACTGAGGGCACGGGCTATGGCCACGAGTTGTCTTTGGGCCACTGAGAGTGTGGTTAGGCGTGTGCCGGGGTCGATGGGCAGTCCGACTTGCTGCAGAAAGGGAGCGCACCAGCGATGCAAGGCGCGCGGCCGAACAAAGACGCCCTCCCCGGCCGCGGCATTTCCGGCGGCGAGATTTTCCGCGACGGTGAGGTGCGGAAATAGATCGAGTTCCTGGAAGACCATCCCGATGCCCAGGGTCTGGGCGTGGGTTGGGTTTGCGATTTTGACCGGTGTGCCGCGCAGATGGATGTCGCCCGTGTCAGGCCTTACGACACCAGCAAGAATCTTGGAGAGCGTGCTCTTACCCGCTCCGTTCTCGCCGAGCAGGGCGTGAATCTCACCCTCCTGGAGGGTGAAATCTACGCCGCGCAGGGCTGCGGTGGCACCGAAGTGCTTTTGGATTCCCTTGGCTTCGAGAACGACCGACATCGTTGCGCGCTTAGAAGGTAAGGCGCTGATACATCTGCGGGGCGTTTTGAGGTGTTACGGGGCTCGAGTCCAGGAGGTAGCGCTTTTCGGGCTTGAATCCGGGCTCGCGTAGGATGCGATTGCCAATTTCGACGGCCTTGTCTACGCAGAGTGGATAGTAGAAAGTCCCGGCCAGCACGCCGTCGATGACCTTTTGGATTCCGCCTGCGGGGCCACCGAGTCCGTCAATTCCGACGAAGATCATTTCGTGCTCGCGGCCGAGTTCGCGGGCTGCCAGGTACGCGCCGACCGCCATTGGGTCGTTGTGGGCGTAGACGGCGTCGATTTTGGGCTCGGCGCGTAGAATTTCGAGCATGCGTTCGCGAGCGTTGGCTTGCAGCCAGTCTGCTACGGCTTCGTGGACGATTTGGATGTCGGGGGACCCGTTCAATGCCTGTAGCGCGCCGTCGTGCCGTTCGGTTTGCGCTTCTACTCCTAACAGGCCGCGAATTTCCACGACCTTACCGTGAGGGCCGCCGTTGCGGCGGGCAAGTTCGTCACGGATAAACTCACCTGCCATGTGTCCGATTGCGCGGTTGTCGACGCCTATGAAGGTCGTGTAGTTCGGTGCGCTGATGTCGCGCTCCAGGCAGATGACCGGGATACCGGCCGCGACGGCCTTGCCCATGATCTCTGTCAGCG
>JAQGOE010000286.1 GCA_028293725.1 Gammaproteobacteria bacterium
CGCGCTTCTGCGAGAGCTCGGCGTTGTGGGCGAACTGGCCTTGGTTGTCGGTATGCCCGACGACGTAGACCTTGAGGGAGGGACTGGTGTTGAGCAGCTTCGCCATGGCGTCGAGTTGCGCCTTAGATTCGGGCTCGATTTGCGCCTGGTCGGTATCGAAGTAGATGCCGTACAGCGCGACCTTGCCGCTGCTAGCCAAGCCCTTCTGCAAAGCGCTGGCGTCCAACACCTGCCGGACGCCCATTGTCCCGACGCCTGGTGCAACACCTGCAACACCGCTTTGGAAGCCGCCGGCGAGTGGACCGAAAGCGCGATGGCTCTGGCCAACATCAAATTGGTTTGCGACCTCTGCTATGAACAACTGCGCGAGCGCAATTGGCTGGAGGATTCAAAAGAATTCAATCGGCTCATCAGCAAAGCCGTGTCCTTCCTGGAGAAAAGACAGACGCGCCTGTGGAAGAAATTTCGGATCGGCGAATACGAGCGCTTCGATTGGGATCAGGAGACAGGCCAGCTGCTCTTTTCACACAGCGGCAAGCCGCGAGTCATCGTGGACATCGTGTTCGTCGGAAGCGTATCGACCCGCTCCAACACGTGGCTGTGGTCATGGGCGAACGATTCGTACCTCGAGAACGTGAAGTCACGTATGCGGGAGGTCCGCGGGTACGGGGCACAGCATCGCCTGCTGAAACTCGCAGCCGCTCACTGGAGTGCGACGGAACAGGACGGCTGGGAGATGACGGCTGTGGCGAGCCTGCTTCTCGATGCTGTAGGAGCTTATCGCTCACCCTCCGAGCGCGGCTTCTCTTTCATGATCATGACGCGCGCGGACTGGGCCCACTGACGCCTGGAGGCATCTCGGCTTTCGCGTTGCACTCGCATAGAAACCTCACGCCTACTGCCAACAAGCCCCCCTCCTTGATCGAGCTGTTGGTGCCGGCTGAGGGATTCGAACCCCCGACCTACGGTTTACAAAACCGTTGCACTACCACTGTGCTAAGCCGGCATATTCTCAGAATTCCACCTATTGCTGCACCTAGACCCGGTGCACGGTGCCGCAAAACGACGCCCTTTACGGCATTTTATCGCATTTAAGGCGTAGCACTTCCGCATTAAAAACAGGTGCACTACCAACTGTGCTATGCCGGCAACCGGGGGCGCATTGTACCGGGCAGCCGGGGTCAGGGCACCTTTGACGCGGGTGCGGCGCCCGCCACCTTGGTACGGAAGGGCTCCGTAGTACCCGGCGCCGGGGCAGTGCCGGGGGACGGTGCATCCGCGGGGCACGGCACGACTTCGGCGCGGGAGGCTGGGCCGCCCGCGGCCACTACTTCCTGCGACGTCGGGCTGACCGCCCCGGGCGGTAGATCCACATCCATCCAGAACAGCGTAGCTGGCAATTTGCGCTCGGCGACCTCCGGGTGAAGGCCGAGTTTTTGGACCGACTCGGCGCGCCGGGCGGCGCGGTCCCGTTCGCTGAAAAGGCCCACGGAAACCTGGTGGACATCGCCCGTATCCGACATGAGGTGGGCGTCTTCGACGTGGCTCTGCTCCAGGGTCCGCAGGACGTCGGCGACGTCATTGTCGGTTTTCAGGCCGCCGATATAGACCCAGAAGCCCTTGGAGATCTCCCCCTTCTCGACCCGTTGCCGCGGTGCGAGCCCCTTTTCGCGCAACTGTGAGGCACCGCGGGTGGCGCTGGGCTGATCGTCGAAAGGGCCGACCGACAGGCAACGGGACGTTGTCAGGGGTGGCTGCGGAGCGACCTCCAGCGCCGTCTTGCGCGCATTGCCATTGCCCGACGAAGGCCGGGCGTCGCTCTCTGGTAGTTCATTGACTAGCTTGAGGCGAGGCAGCTTGGCGTAGGCCTCGTTGGCCAGCGCCGGTTGAGGGGCGTCAACCCACTCGGCCCAGGCGAGAAACGCCAGGTTGGCAAACACGAGTAAAAAGAATACTGCACGCACGGACTGATTCTAAATCAGGCTGCGCCCTTACGGTGCGCGGGTTCTGAGGAGAAAGCCGCAAGACCTCTTAGTACCAAGTCAGGGACGCTGACGCAGGTGCTTTGCACCAGCGGCTGTACCAAGGGCGCGCCACCGCCGGTCAGCACCACCAGCGGCGACCGCCCACGGACCAGAGCGCGAGCCTCGTCGACGGCGCGGTCAATCAACGCGGCGGCAGCATAACGGGAGCCTTGGACAAGTGCGGTCCGGGTCGAGCGACCGAAGAGGCTGTTACCGCCACCGGCGCCCCCCTGGGCTCGTCGGCGGATGCCGTCCGTATTTTTCAACAGCGTGTCGACCATGAGCGTCGGCGCGGGAATGATGGCGCCACCTCGGTGGCGTCCCGCGGCATCAACCAGGTCGATGGTCATCGCGGTGCCAACACCAACCACACAGACCGCCCGTCCCTTGGCAAGGTGATACGCGCCGATGGCGGCGACAAAACGGTCTACGCCCCACCGCCAGGGCTCGAGATAGCCGCTCGTGACCCCAGCGGCCCGCCGCTGTGACACTACGAACTCCGGCGCCGGAGCCCGCGCCCGCCGCGCCGCCAGCACGAGACTTCGATCAATTCGCACCCCCGCAACGCTTGCCACCAGGATGCGGTCGAGCCGCGGGCCAGACCCGATCACTCGCCGCGCGTAATCCTCACCGCCCCACCCCGAGTGCACCGCCGCGCGTTGCCGCCCCAGCCGCTGGCCATCAAACCGAGCCCATTTGATGCGTGTGTTGCCGATGTCGATCAGAAGGACGCTCACGACGTGCCACTCACCATAAGAAACTCACGACTGGCTGACCCTCACCGACACCTCCCCCGAAACAAACTTCTTGAGCCCTTCATCGGGCGTCTCGACCAACAGCGCACCATGCAGGTCGACTCCGCGCGCCAACCCGTGAGTCACCTCCCCGGCGCCCCCTTTGATATCCACCATCCTGCCCTGCAATGCATCCGCATCCCGCCAGTTCTCGATGAACGGTCGCAACCCGTGCCGTTCGAATTCCAACAGGCCGTCAATGCACGAGTTAACCAGTGCTGCCGCGACAGTGTTCCGCAAAGGCTCTGCCAACCCCGCGGTAATGAGATCTGTTGCCGCATTCCCCGCCTCGGCAATCTTCGCCAGCACCGGGGCTCCCAGCGACACATTCAGGCCCATGCCGATCACAACACAGGCCGGACCATCCGTCTCCGCCCGCAACTCGATGAGGATCCCGCCCAGTTTCCGCTCATCGACTACCAGATCGTTAGGCCATTTCAATTTCGCACCGCTCACACCCAGCACGTGCAGCGCACGTAACTCGCATACCCCGATCACCAACCCGAGCGCGCTCAGATCCGCAGGCACGTCCCTGAACGTCCAACTCAACGACAAACAGATCGCCCCACCCGGGGGCGCCAGCCACGCCCGTCCACGCCGCCCGCGGCCGGCGGTCTGATACTCAGCAAGCATCACTTCACTCGACCCGTTCGGAGGATTCGGGCGGGAGAGGAGCACGGTGTTTGTCGACCCCACGGACCAGGCGACCTCGAGACTGCGCACGCGCGGCCGCACGTCCGGCGAAAGCTTCTCCTGGATCCGCTCCGCCGCCAGAGGCTCACTCGATTTCGCCAACCGATAGCCACGGTTGCGAACGGCGTGCAAAGTGGCGCCCAGGTCGCGCAAAGACTTTACTGCCTTCCAGACAGCGCTCCGGCTCACGCCGAGAGCCCGCGCAAGGTCCTCGCCGGAGTGGAACTGCCCATCCGACAACTCGGCAAAAACACGCGCGATCAATGGCCTTGCAACGTCCAATCACGCGCTCCCGCGCCGTAGCCCAAACATCCAGAGCCGGCGCGCGCGCGGCTCGGTACCCGCACGCATGCGCGCTATGTTGGATCGATGCGTGAACGCAATCAGCACGGCACTCAACACACCGAAAGTCACGAGAGGCGCCCTGGGCACCCAGGGTCCAACAGCACCGGCCACGGCAAGAGCCAGCGCCCCAAGCATCGACGCGAGCCCCACAAACCCAAACAGAATCACGGCAACCAGCCAAGTGGCCAACATCGGCAGCAACAGCCACAGATCGAGTCCCAACGCGGCGCCCACGAGCGTCGCCACTCCCTTGCCGCCCCGAAAACCATACCAAAGCGGATAAACATGACCCAATATGACTGCGATCCCGCACGCCGCGGCGAGCCAGCCGTAGGGTTCGGTCGAGTGGAATGGCGCCACGACCCGTGTTGCCACCCACCCCTTGCCAATATCGATCAACATGACCCAGAACGCGAACGCCTTGCCCTGAGTCCGCAGCGCATTGGTGCCCCCGGCATTGCCGCTGCCGAGTCGTCGAATATCGACGCCACCACGCAAGCGGCCGACCACGAGGCCGCCGACGACCGATCCCAGCAGATAGCTGAGGATGACTTTGATCACGTCCATTGTTTGCATATCGCCGCTAAGCCGCCTGCAGGAACACTTCGGCGAGCATGCAACGAACGCTGCCGCCTCCGAGCCTCTCGATTGTGGGGACCGGAACCGCGAGCACCGCATCCGTGCACGCGGACAGGCGCGCGAAATTGTCGGGACGCAGTCCTCGCCGGGCGGCTTCCGACATGACCAGCACCCGGGAATCTCCAAGCGCCTCGTCCCAGGTGGCGAGCTCCAACATGTTGCCCGCGAAACGCTCGATCTCAGCGTGGCCTATTTCAACAATCTCGCGTTCACCAGCGCGCAGGCGGTCGAGTAGCCTGGCACGATCACCCGGTGCAACGGCCTCGGTCCCGATGACAACCATTCGCGCACCGACACACATCAACACGTTAGTGTGATAGAGCGGCACTCCCGCGCGATCGACGGCGGAGAAAACCAAGGGCTCGTAGCCCATCTCGCGCCCCCACTCCTCGACGACTGCTGGATGAGTGCGCGGGGATATGCTCGCATACGCGATCCGCTCGAGGTGATCGAGAATGAGACTTCCAGTCCCCTCCAGAAAGCGCCCTTCCCGCTCGTGATGCGTCAGATCCAGCAGGCGCGTCACCTTGAATCCAAGCCTTTCGACCACGGCATCGACGACCTCCCTCCGGCGCTCGCGCCTGCGGGTCTCGGCCTGCATCGGATAGAGAACAACCGTTCCGTCCTCGTGGAAACTCACCCAGTTGTTGGGAAACACCGCATCGGGCTTGACAGGCTCGGTGGTATCCTCCACCGAGCATACTGTGATGCCCTCGCTTTGCAGGGCCCGCACGAGTCCATCGAACTCCGCACGGGCCGGTACGCTCGAATCCTGACCGTCCGACGCCTGCTGCATTTTGTTGGTCAGCGCGGTTTCCGGGTTGTAACCGAACGCAGCCGGCCTAATCATCAGCACGGCACCGGCACATTGCTGTCGTGACGGCCGCGGTTTTTCGGCAAGCGTATCGCCCAAGCTTTGGATATTCATGAATTCCGATTCCGAACCGCTGGTCGTCGTCACCCCGAACGGCCTTTACTGTCCGCCCGGAGATTTCTACGTTGACCCCTGGCAACCGGTGCAAACCGCCGTCATCACACATGGTCACGGCGACCATCTACGCCACGGAAGCGCCCGCTACATTCTCGCACGTCCCGGAGCGGGTATCGCGCGGCAGCGATTGGGCGGGGACCGGGACCTGGCGGCGGTCGAGTACGGGGCGCGGGTCCCGCTGGGAGGCACCACGGTGTCGCTGCACCCCGCAGGACACATTCTCGGGTCCTCTCAGGTTCGTATCGAGCACGAAGGTCGCGTCTGGGTGATCTCAGGCGACTACAAGCGCCAGCCGGACCCGACCTGCGCGCCGTTCGAGCCCGTCGAGTGTGATGTTTTCATCAGCGAAGCCACCTTCGCCCTCCCAGTCTACCGTTGGCCCGACACGACGCGGGTCGTCGAGGAAGTGCATCGCTGGTGGCGCTCGAACCGCGAGCGGGGGATCGCCTCCCTTCTGTTTTGCTACGCGCTTGGAAAGGCGCAGCGGGTTCTCTCCGAGCTACGCGCGTTCACGGATGAGCCCGTCTATGTGCACGGCGCTGTTGACTCACTGACCGGCGTTTACAGGAGGGCGGGTGTCGGCATGCTGCCCACTCTCCCCGTCGGGACCGACAGGAAAACGGATTTCCGCGGAGCCTTGATCCTTGCGCCACCCAGCGCCGCCGGGACTCCCTGGACGCGACGGTTCGGCGACCACGCGACCGGCTTCTGCTCTGGATGGATGCGGGTCCGTGGCGACCGCCGCCGGCGCGGTTATGACCGGGGCTTTGTCATTTCGGACCACGCTGACTGGCCCGCTCTCATTGAGACCTGCATGGCGTCCAGGGCGAAGCGGATTCTGCTCACTCACGGTTACTCCGACGCGCTCACACGCTACTTCAACGAGAAGGGCGTCGAAGCAAGCGCGCTGCGGACGTCCTTCGGCGACGAGGACTGATGCGCGCCTTCAGTGAGTTGTACGAAGAGCTGGATACCACGACCTCCACGAATCTGAAGGTCGCCGCGATGGTCCGCTACTTCACCACTGCGGCGCCGGCCGATGCCGCGTGGGCGGCCTACATTCTGTCGGGCCGCCGCCTCAAGCGGTTCATCGGTCCGACCCTATTGTGGCGTTGGCTGGTGGAGGCGAGTGCTCTCCCCGAATGGCTCGTCGAGGAGTCGAGTGCGTCTGTGGGGGATCTGGCAGAGACCGTTGCACTACTCATGGAAAGCGACCTGGCTGCGGCCTCCGCGGTCCCTGATATTGCGCTTTCGACCTGGATTGAAGACCGCCTGTTACCACTGCGAGAGGTGGATGAGGAGCAGCAACACAGCGCAATCGTCAATTGGTGGCGCACCTTGCCCTACCGGGAGTGCTTCATCCTCAACAAGCTCCTGACCGGCGAGTTGCGTGTCGGGGTGTCCGAGTTGCTGGTTACGCGGGCGTTGTCCGAGGTTTTGCACATTGAGCGCGCGGATGTAACCCGACGGATCATGGGTGAGTGGCGTCCGAGTGCGCAGTTCTGGGAAAGTTTGCGATCCACTGCGCCACCGACGTCAGATCCGGCGGCACCGTATCCGTTCTTCCTGGCCTCGCCACTGGAGGGTGACCCCGCGGCGACACTGGGTGCCGTGTCCAATTGGCTAGCGGAATGGAAGTGGGACGGCATTCGCAGCGAGCTCATCCGCCGTGAGGGGAAGTGCTTCATCTGGTCCCGGGGCGAAGACCTCATGACAGAGCGATTTCCGGAGATCACAGCCGCCGCGGCTGAACTGCCCGACGGGGTAGTGCTCGACGGCGAGCTCGTTGCCTGGCGCGACGGCGCCATCAGACCGTTCGCCGAGCTGCAGCAGCGGATTGGCAGAAAGAAGTTGAGTCCCGCGATTCTCAAACAAGTGCCGGTACGGTTTTTGGCATACGACCTGTTGGAGCAGAACAGCACCGACGTCCGGCCGTTGCCGCTTCATGAGCGTCGTGAACGTCTCGAGGCGCTGCTTCAAGATGCTCCGGATATCCTCGGTATTTCGTCAACCATCACCGCGAGCACGTGGGAGGAGCTAGCTAAGCTCCGCGGGGAATCGCGGGCACGGGGCGTGGAAGGACTCATGCTCAAGGCACTCGATTCGCCCTATGGAACAGGGCGTCAGCGCGGCTCCTGGTGGAAGTGGAAGATCGAGCCATTTTCTTTCGACGGCGTCATGTTATACGCGCAACCGGGCCATGGGCGACGCTCCAACTTGTATACCGACTATACGTTCGGTGTGTGGAGCAACGACGAACTGGTGCCGGTTGCGAAGGCGTATTCGGGTTTGAACAATGACGAAATATTGGAACTCGATCGCTGGATCAGGGCACATACAACCGAGAAGTTCGGGCCGGTGCGGCAGGTGGAGCAAACGCAGGTTTTCGAGCTGGCGTACGAAGGCATCGCCACCTCGAGCCGGCACAAGTCGGGCATTGCATTGCGGTTTCCGCGCATTGTCCGCAGGCGCGTTGATAAGCCAGCGGCTGAAGCTGGCAAGCTGAGCGAGCTGCAAGCAGTGCTCGAGGCGCACAGAGAGTCGGGGCATCCCGACAACGTCGAGGCCGACAACGTTGGGGCCGACAATGACCTGGACGACGCCGGTAAGACCGGGGAAGACCGGGCCGGCGCATATCAGGACGACTCCGGCCTGGCCGACAAGGACCCCGTCTGACATCGATCAGGGGGGTGCCAGGTCCGACTTAGGCGGACGCTGGAATCGGCGGCCCTACATAGCGCGCGCGAGGCCTGATCGGATGTCCGGTCGTGACTTGCTCCAGCGCGTGAGCCAGCCAACCCGCGCAGCGTCCGAGCGCAAATAGAATCAGCGGTGCTTCCTGGGGAAGATTGAAAACTTTCGTGAGTGCGGCGAGTGCGAAATCCACATTCGGTCGTTCACCGATAGATTCTTCAACAATGTCGCGAAGCTCCGCGTATTCGGCAGGCAGAGGAAATTGTTGCAACAAAGCGGTCGCCCTTGGATCGCCTAGCGGATACAGAGGATGCCCGAACCCGGTGATCGGACGACCCTGAGAAAGCCAGTCGCGTATCGTCACCTCCGCACCGGCTCGATTCACGCCAGCCATCAACTCCAACACGCCGAGCGACGCCCGCCCGTGCAGCGGTCCAGTCAAAGTGGCGAGGCCACTCAACACCCCAGCCGCCAGGGGCGCACCGGTAGATACGGCCACACGGGTGGCAAAAGTCGATGCGTTCAATTCGTGGTCTGCGAGAAGGACCAGCGCGCGCCTCAGGATGTCCGCCGCGTCCGGCCGACGCCAGTTCGCGGCGGCTCGGTCATGTAGAGCAGAACTGTCCCCGAGGCCCGCGGGGGCCCCCCCGCTACGCATAGGAACCACCCCGCCGGGCGCCGCCGCGACTCCAGTACGCACGCGTCTCGCTCCGGCACGCATCGGCATTGCTCTGCCACGCCAGCGTGACATTGAGCCGCCCTCCGCCATTGCGCCGTTATCCAACATCGCATCTGCGAGCGTGCCTAACACCAATTCCGCCTCTACCTGCAAGGTCGGCAACGCGCGACCATACGAAGAGAGGTCCGTAGCAGCACGCAGGCCCAGCGCGAGAAAAGCCCTTTGCAAAGGTAGCGCGGAAGAAGACCCATTCTGAGAGCGGTGAGGGGTGTTCAGTACCTCGCGAGGAGCCTTCAAAGCCCGTTGACGCAGCTTCGCCGCGTCGGCCACAGACCGCATAACTTGGCCGCGTGCGCCCGGACCCCCGCCCTCAGCTGCGCGCCTTCCGTCGAGCCAGCCAGCACCCTTCGCGGCTGGTGATTCTCCAAGCTGGCCATCGACTCCATCCACGCCCCAGAGAATACGCGCCACCTCCTCGAACGCCTTCTCCTCCGACAACCTCACCGCGTCCTGCCCCCGGTAGTACAACCGTCCTTCTACAACAGTAGACACTGCGGACGAGAGGATCGGATCCCCCCACTCAATCGCCGCAGCGGCAACAGCCGTGGCTTTGCGCTGACCACCATGTTGGCGCGCCATCTTCTTTACATCAGCCTCGTGGTAGAGGCTGCGCCGAGTGTCTTTCGGGTCCGGCTTCGCCCGGATCTTCTTGCGACTCACATTCGCATATAGCGTCTGTGGCCGCACACCCAGCACCTGCAGGGCTTCGGGGGCAGTCAACCAGCTCATGGGCGCCTCACATTGATGCAATCCATCAAGATTGACGTCAATTATAAAACGCTCAGGATGGACTCATTGAAGCGGTTTTGCACAGCTGGAGAAGGTGATGATCAGCGGGCTCGACGACGTGGTGGTGGCGGAGACGGTGCTGTCCGATGTTGATGGGCAGGTGGGTCGGTTGGTGATCCGGGGGCATTCGCTGGACGACTTGGTTGATCATGCGTCCTTCGAGCGTGTCGTGACATTGCTGTGGGGAGGGTTTTTCGAAGAGTTGCCCGAGCGGGAACAGCGGACAGGAACACCAGACGAGGTTTCCAGACGGGTAGGCGAATTGTCCGGGAACTTCAGCACTCTTCCAGGCACGGGCGATTTCTCCGCACATCATTCAGATGTCCACGGACGCCTGGGCGCGGCCAGACAACGCGTGTTCGCCCACTTGAAGTCGGTCGATGCGCAACTCTTGGAACGCCCGGTGTTCGATGCGGTTAGAGCTCTCGTTGCGCGAATCGACGATGGTGACGACATCAACACAGCGCTAGCCCTGGTCGCCGCGCCAGCCGTATTCACGCCCGGCATACTTCGCTTACAAAAAGGTCTCGCGCCAATTCCGCCAGATCCAACACTTGGACACGCGGCGGACATGCTACAGATGCTTCACGGCGAACCCGCCGCACCTGAACGCG
>JAQGOE010000317.1 GCA_028293725.1 Gammaproteobacteria bacterium
CGCCGGCTACGACCACGGCCACGCCCAGCAGCGCGAGTGCGACCCCCGTAAAGCCCATGTCCCTCAAGGCTTGCAACAAGCAGGCGGATGCCAAGAGCCTGACCGGGGCGCAGCGCTCCACTTTCGTTAAGAATTGCCGGGGGCCGAAGGGCGCCGCCCCGCCCTGAGGCGCCGGCCATGGATGGCCGGCCGGGTTGCGGCTCCAGGGACGGTACTACTGGTAGGCCCCTAAACTCTTTCATTTCAGTGGCAGCTCGACCACCACCCGCAGACCGGGATCGTTGTTTTCGAGGGTAAGCCGCGCGCGATGCAGGCGCGCGATCGCCGAGACGAGACTCAGGCCGAGGCCGCTGCTATCAGGCCTGCCGCTTTGCCCGATTCTCACGAACGGCTGTACGGCGCGCATCCGGTCATCAGCCGGCACACCCGGACCGTCATCGCTCACGACGAGACACACGCTATCCGTCAGGCGCTTCACACTCAGGTCGATCCGGCCACCCGTCGGAACGTATTTCAGACAGTTCTCGATGAGATTCGTGACCAACTGCGCCAGCAGTTGGCGATTGCCCTGCACGATCGCGCCGCTGTCTTCCTCGTCGACCAGGGTGAGGCCGCGGTCCCGCACGACAGGCTCGAACAATTCGGCCAGCTCAGTGGCGAGTTCACCAACATCGACCGCCGCGGGCGAAGCCAATGGCGCACCCGACTCCGCCAGTGCAATCTGCAGCAAGATCGCCAGCGTTCGCTGTATATGGTCCACTTCGCGCAGCGCCGACTCGATCGACTCGTGAACCGCCGTCTCGAGTGGCGGTAGACGTAACAACAGCGCGTCCATACGCGTGCGCAAACGATGAAGCGGTGCCCGTAAGTCATGTGCGGCGCTATCGAACGTCGCGCGCAGAGTGCGCGCCTGATCCTCGAGGCGATCGAGGACATCATTGACAGAAGTCGCGAGCGCATCGAATTCATCGTTCGCACCTGCTACCGGCAACCTCCGCCCCAACTCGCCCGCGAGGATGCGTTTGCAAGTACCTGTTACGTCACCAACACGGCGCGCCAGCCGGTAGCTGAACCAGAATCCGGTCAGCGCCGCCGCCAGGGACGTGAGGCCGATGCCCCAGAGCATGGCGATCCGAAATTTCTCGGCGAAGCGGCGTCCCTGGGAGATGTCGGTACCCACGAGCAGGTGATCGCCGCCTGGCAGCGTACGCACAGCTGCCCTGACAGGATGAACCGCGCGGCGGCCGGGCTCGATGGTGGCGATCTCGAACTCGGGCCGGGTCTCGGTGGGCAGCGTATCGAACGGCCAGTGCGTCACATTGCCGGCGATTCGCTCGAAGTTGCTATCGACGAGCATGTAGACGGCGCCGATGCGACCCCAGCTGTCGACCCGCAGGTTGATTTCATCGGCGACGCCCGGAATGCCGGTACGGGCGTAGCGGTCCTGGAGACTCTTCAGCTCGGTATCGATGATGACGTCCACCTCATCGGTGATGAGGCCGTCGGTGAGCAGATAGGCGCTGCCCAGAGTGACCGCGACTGCGAGCGTGACCAGAAACATATAGCCGACGGACAGGCGAAACGCCGTCGTGTTGAAAATGGCGCGGCGGATCACCGCTCAATCCTCGGTGCGCAGCACGTAACCCGAACCGCGGATGGTGTGGATGAGCTGTCGATCCGAGCCGCGGTCGATCGCCTGGCGCAAGCGGCTGATGTGCACATCGATGAGGTTGCTCTGCGGGTCGAAGTGCAGATCCCAGACGCCTTCGAGCAACATGGTGCGCGTGACGACCTGGCCCGCACGCCGCATGAGGAATTCGAGCAGCTTCAACTCACGCGCCGTCAGCTCGATCTCGCGGCCGCCGCGGGTCACCCGCCGCGCGAGAAGATCGAAGTCGAGGTCAGCCACCTTGAGTTTCGTGGCATCCGGCACGCTCGAGCGCCTGCGGGATAGGGCTTCGATGCGCGCCAGGAGCTCCACGAACGCAAACGGCTTCGTCAGATAGTCGTCGCCGCCCGCTTTCAGGCCTTTCACCCGATCGTCCACGCTGCCCAGGGCGCTGAGCACCAGCACGGGTGTCGTGATGCCCTTCTGGCGCATGGTCTGGATGATGGCCAGTCCGTCGACATGCGGCAGCATCCGGTCCGTGACGACCAGGTCGAACTGCCCTTCCGTAGCTCGAAACAAGCCATCCCGGCCGTCCGCGGCGTGATCGACCGAGTAGCCGCTCTCTTGCAATCCTTTGACGAGGAACCTTGCGGCCTCGGTGTCGTCCTCGATGAGAAGTATGTGCACGGGGTGCGAAGATTAGCATCCGCGCGCCCCGACCTCACTCGCCGGCGGAAACTGCTCAGCGATCGGTCAGGATGTTGCTACCAGCGGGGGAGCTCGTCTCGCCCGACTGCAAGCGTCCAATGAGCGTGCGCAAGAACACGCGATTGAAGCGCAGCTGGCACGAAGCAGAAACCTGCTCGAGCAGCGTGGAGCTTACTTTCAGCACCGTCACGGCACTCGCGGAACGGATCGTCGCGGTGCGTTTGGCACCCGGCACGTAGCTGGCTTCGCCGAAGCAGTCGCCGGTCTCGAGCGAGCCGAGACGTCGGCCGTGCCGCTCTACCGCGCAACTCCCACTGACGAGGATGTAGAAGCGATCGTCCATCTCGCCTTCTTTGACGATCTCCTCACCTTGCACGTAGTCCTGCCAGTTGCTCGCGCGCAGAACCTCCCAGATCTCCGCGTGCGAGAACTCGTGGAAGAACTTCAGGCGTCGCAGGACACCGAACTGTTCCTGGCGATCGATACGAGAGTTCGCTTCGCGCAACCTTTGATGCACGCGGGTGAGCTCGGCTGCGAAATCCAGACCGCTCTTGTAGCGCTTGACCGGATCTTTCTGCAGCGCCATGGCGACTACGGTTTCCAGCTCCTCCGGAATGTCCTTGCGCAGAACATGGATCGGCGGAGGCGTGGCGTAGACGATCTGATGCAGCAGCTTCTGCAGGTTACCGGCGCGGAAGGGGCGCGAGCCGGTGAGGAGCTCGTACATCACCGCGCCGAGCGAATAGAGATCGGAGCGGTTGGTGAGATCGAGACTCTGCACCTGTTCCGGCGACATGTACGACGGGCTGCCGGCGATGCCTTCGATACGCGAGATGTCGGAATCGGACACCAGCGCGATACCGAAATCGATGATGCGCACGTCGCTGTCCTGCGTGAGCATTATGTTAGATGGCTTGATGTCGCGGTGGATCACGCCGCGCGAGTGCGCGTAGTGCAGCGCCTTGGCGCACTTGAAAATGATTTCGACGGTGTCGTCGATGCGTAGCAGGTTATCCGGGCGGCAGTAGGCGGCGAGTGTGCGCGCGCCATGGACGTGCTCGGTCACGATATAACAGTGACCGTTTTCCTCGCCCGCATCGTAGATCGGCAGGATGTGCGGATGCTGCAACATCCCCACCAGGTGCGCCTCGGAAAGGAACATCTTGCGGGCGATGCGGGCGCGCTCTTCGTCGACGCCATTGTCGCTGTTGTAAAGTTTGATCGCGACGTCGCGGCCGTAGTACGCGTCATGCGATAAGTAAACTACGCCGGTGCTACCCCGCCCGACCTCCTTGATGACCACGTACTTACCGATTTTCTCCGGGATTTTCCTTGGAGTCGGCTTGGGAGGCGGAGTGGACTTGGAAGCCGGTACTGACATGACTCGCGAAATTAGCGAAACAGCCTGCAGAGGATACTGTCTGTGTCCGCAGCGCGACTGTGATGCAGACCTCACCGGCTCCGGCGGCGCGCGCCGCGCTGCCAAAACCGGGAAAAAGCCCTACTTCCCGAAATGATCATAGCCCGAATGCGAGAACTCCATCACGTTCCCGCCGTTCACGACCACGGCTCCCGGAGCGGCGCGCACGGTCCCGATGGGACTATAGCCCCACCGTCCCGGCGGCAGTTCCTTACATAGCTTCTCGACGTGCTCCGGGCTCACCGTGAAGCACAATTCATAATCGTCGCCGCCGGTGAGCGCGAGTTCCCTGGCGCGCTCCTCTCCGACCGCTTCCACCAGTTCCTCGGAGACCGGGATCTCCTTGTAGGAGAGCTCTACGCCACAACCGCTCGCGTGCGCCAGTTTGCCAACATCGCCGAGCAGACCGTCGGAGACGTCGATGCAGGCGCTTGCGTAGCCACGCAGACACTTGCCGAGTGCCATGCGGGGCGTGGGGAAGAGGAAGCGTTTGCGCAAATAGGTAACGGTGTCTGTCGCGGCCTGGAGGCGGCCCTGTTCCACCGCGAGGCCCGCGGCGGCGTCGCCAGGGGTGCCGGAAACAAACACGTGGTCGCCCGGCCGGGCGCCGGAGCGCAATAGTGCTTGACCGCGCGGGACATGACCCAGGATCTGGACGGTTGCCGTGAGGGGGCCCGATGTTGTGTCACCCCCAACTAACGCGACATCGTGCGATCTGGCGAGGTCGGAGAAGCCGGCGGCGAATTCGGACAGCCAGGATTCGTCGCTGTTGGGAAGTGTCAGGGCGAGGAGTGCCCAGGCCGGGCGCGCGCCCATTGCGGCCAGGTCGCTCAGGTTTACGGCCAGAACGCGGTGGCCAACGGAAGCTGCCGGGCAGCCATGGGGGAAATGGACGCCGTCCACAAGCGTGTCTATCGCCGCGACGAGGTCGCAGTCGGCGGGCGAGTCGAGCAGTGCGGCGTCGTCGCCTATGCCTAAGCGGACGTCGGGACGCTTATATCCGCTGTTTCGGAAGTAACGGTCGATGAGAGCGAATTCTGATAGAGGCATGGGTCGTTCCAACAGCAATTGTCTGAAGCGCTTTACGCGAGCGCAGCCCGACCTTTTTCTGCTCGTGTCTGCGCAGCCATTTGCAGTCTCCCAGGGACCCGCTGTTAAGACACTTCGTGCGCTCGGACCTCTTTCGCGGCGCGATCCAACACTGCGTTGACGAACTTGTAGCCGTCGGTGGCGCCGAAGCGCTTCGAAAGCGAGACGGCTTCGTTGATGGCGACGCGGAAGGGGATCTCGGGCTTCGCGGTGAGCTCGAATAAGCCAATGAGAAGGACGGCGTGCTCGATTGGATCGAGAAGCTCGGGTTTGCGGTCCATCCAGGCGGTGAGCTGGGTGTCGAGGGCTATACGGGCGTGCCAGACGCCTTCGACGAGCTCTCGGAAGTACTCACGGTCGGCTTTGGGCATGTCCTCGGCGTCACCGAACTCGAGGATGAGGTCCTGCCAGGGGCCGTCATTGAGCTGCCAGCGATACAGGGCCTGGAGGGCCAGCTTTCGGGCGACCGAGCGGGTGCCGGCGAAATAGTGGGCGGGCTCGGTCATGAGAGACGGGTTCCTTCGGTCACGGCGGGTAAGTATGGCGCATCTCGCGCTGCGGCTCACGAGTGCTGCCTCACGCGCCGGATCGCGCGCCGCGCAGCCGCGGGAGAGCGGACGGGGTGCGGGTGGCGGCTGGCGCCTTCGGATCGCACCGCGCAGACGCAGAAACGCGGCCTCGGTGGGCGGGTCGCGGGCCTCCGGTCGCCTACAGGCGCGCGAGCAGGTCGGCCATCTCCAGCGCGGTGTCCATCGATTCACCGCCTTTATTGCCTTCGGTGGTCGCGGCACGCTCGAGGGCCTGCTCAACCGTCTCGACGGTCAAGACGCCGAAAATCACGGGGACGCCGGTTTCGAGGGCAACGAGATTCAGCCCGCGGGCGCACTCTCCGGCCACATATTGGAAGTGCGGCGTGTCGCCCCGGATGACGCAACCCAGCGCGATTACGGCGTCCCAGCGACCACTCGCGGCGAGCTTTCGGGCTACCACCGGCAGCTCAAAGGCGCCAGGCACGCGCGCCACCAGAAGATCCTCCGCGGCGCCACCGTGCTCCAGCCAGGAGGCAGTCGCGCCTTTCAGCAGGCTCGAGACAATAAAGTCATTGAAGCGCGCGGCCACGACAGCGACCTTGCGGCCCTGTGCGGTCACCTGGCCTTCGACGATCGGAGAAGACTCCATCTCAGCTCTCTTCCCCGACGTAGCCTTCGATTTCGAGATCGAATGCGGAGATG
>JAQGOE010000365.1 GCA_028293725.1 Gammaproteobacteria bacterium
GAGACGAGCTCCGATAAGACCTTGTCCATCATGGATCTGTTCACGCCGGAGCGCCCGGAATGGACGGTCGAGGACATCATGGCGGAACTGCGGCTTTCGCACAGCACCGTGTACCGGTACGTACGCAGCCTTGTGTCGGTGGGGCTGGTGTTCAGCGTGCGCCCCGGACGCTATCTGCTCGGCCCCGGCATCATCCATTACGATCGTCAGTTCCGGCTCGCCGATCCGCTGATCCATGCGGCACAGCCGATCCTACGCTCGCTGGCCGGTGAGTTGGAGCCGCCGGGCCTGCTGTTCATCTCTCGCGTATATCGCGACCACCTCATGTCGATGCTGGAACAGCGGCTGGGCACCGTGGAATTTGCCAGCAGCTATGACCGCGGCCGCTTCATGCCACTGTATCTCGGTGCACCCCCGCTGGTGATTCTCGCGCATCTGCCGATCCGCAATCTCAAGCGCGGTTTCCTCCAGGCGCACGAGAGTAGCGGGGAGCCGTGGGAGCGATGGCGTCGGTTCCGTCGCGAAATGCTGTTGACTCGAAGGAGGGGATTCGCTGTGGACGACGGTGCAGTCGATGCGCATGCCCTGTATGTGTCCGTGCCGCTGTTGCGCTTTGATGGAGGCGTCACCGGCAGCCTCACGTTTGGAATGCCGCGAGCGCGGGGGGCCACGGCCGTGGATGATATGGCGGCGATGTTGCACTCAGCGGCGCAACGCCTCGCTCAGAAGTTGGACGCCATCGTCGCGCGGACACCGTAAATCCCGCCCCTTGTTTTCGCGACGGCGCGCGTGCTTTGCTTGCGGCCAGCGTGCGCTCGGAAGGATTTCGGTGACTGTCAGTGCAAAAGCGGCCATCCTGGTCGATTTGGGTTTGCCTTCGGCCTCGATGCGATGTTGGGCTGAGCTGGGTTGCACGCTACAGCGCGTCGACCCGCAAACACTGCAGGAGTGCGCCAGCGAGCCTGGCTCGCTCGAGCCGCGGGTTCGCGCGCAGTGGGCCGGCAAGGTCGAGCCCACGATGCTGATCATCTCCGCCGGGCAGCAACCGGTGGCACGAGCGGCTGCGATTACCAACTGGGATGTCGTACTTCACGATCCCCTGGCACGCTGTTTCACGGCCGTGCGCGGCTTGGTGCCCTGGATCGCCCGCAGTCCCCGAGGTGGGCACGTGATCGCCGTTCTGCCCCGGGCCGCCCTCTTGCCGGAAGCCTCCCAGGGCTCGGCCGCGGTGCTCGGCCGCGCGCTGTTGGGTTTGTTCGAATCGCTGCGCGCGGAGCTGCGCCTCACGGCGACTCGCGTGACGATCTGTATAGCGGATGACACCGAGGATGCGGACGTCAATCGCGCACGCCTGCGCGACGTTTTGAGCTGTCGGCCGTTTCACTCCCTGCCTGCCTCGATCGACGCGGACGTCGTCGACCGCTACTTCGCGCCCATATTGAAGACTCTTGAGCGCACGCCGCGCGGGACGCCGCTGTCCGCGGGGCCGCAAGGAGAGGTCTACCGGATCACGCAGCTACGGGATGCTTCTGCGCTCAAGTCGTAAGCTTCCTGCTCACATAGCCGTAATACCGGTCGCCGGACGCGAAACAAGGAGGCGGTTTCGCCGGGGTCCTGTCCGGCCCGCGGTGTCAAAAGTTGGATTGAAATAACATTTCCGCCTACTAGTTTCCAATGGTGCGACATCGGACCCTTGCAGCTCGACCGTCGTGCGAGCTGACGGTCGGCAAGCACGAGGGGGTAGGCGATGAGATGCGACAATAATTCCGCTGCGTTGCGCGTGCATTGGCGTGCGCTACCGGCTTCGGGACTGGCGCTGGCACTGGCTGCGTGGCTGACGCCGCCGGCTCATGCAGAGGCCACAACCAGCGGTGACGCGATAGATCAGCTCGAGGAGGTCACCGTCACCGCCCGCTACAAGAAAGAAGAGGTACAGACCGTCCCCATCTCGATGACGGTGCTCTCGGGCGCGGATCTCGCGAAGCAGGGTTATACATCGGCTGTCGAGGCCACCCAGGGGATGCCCAACGTGATGCTGACCCCAACGGGACAGCAGGCCGGCAATGCCATCGGTGTTGCGATCCGTGGTGTTGGGCAAAACGACTTCGCGCTCACGGTGCAGCCCGGCGTCGGAACCTATGTCGATGGCGTGTACCAGGGGACGCTCTTCGGAGCGCAATTCGGCCTGCTCGATGTGGCGAGTCTGCAGGTGCTGCGTGGGCCGCAGGGGACGCTCTCCGGGCGCAACTCCGAGGGGGGCGCCCTCCAGATCCAGTCGGTACAGCCCCAGGGCAGCGGAACGGGGTACGCGGAGCTCGGATATGGCGACTATTCACATCAGATCGCCCGCGGCGCGTATGACTTCTCCATCGTGCCGGAGCGAGTCTTTCTGCGCGTCTCGGCAGGACTCGACAAGTACGACGGCTATACCAACCGCCTGGACTATCGCTGTTTGCATCCAGGCTCGGTGGTGTCCGCGCAGACCGCGGCGCCGGGTTGCGTGCTCGGTACGGAAGGGGGCGACGATGTGCGCTCGCTTCGAGCCGTCCTGCGCGCGATCGTGAGCGACAACCTCGAGATCAATCTGCAAGGCAATGTTTTCGACGACAACTCGGACCCCGCGCCCAGCAAGACCCTGCAGATCGTTACGGCTCTGCCCAATGGCAGTCCGACCATCGCCGGCCTGCTCAACCTGACGCATCCGGGGTTGAACTATGGATCGGACTTTCTGACCAGGAGTGTTTATACCAACTATGACACCTTCGGCGATCCACTCACGGGGGACAGTTTCTCCGGGCGCAACTACCCGGCGCAGAATCACCTCACGGCCTGGGGTGGATCGGGCACCGTCGACTGGCGCATCAATGACGACATGCAATTGAAGTCGATAACCGCCTTCCAGGACTACAAGGGAACGTTCACTTCGGGCAGCACCGCGCCCTTGGGCTCGGTCAACTATCAAATCATCAGCCATCGCCAGTTCACGCAGGAGGTACGTCTCACCGGGGAGGCGTTCAAGGACGCTCTGGATTGGACCGTCGGGGGCTTTCTCTTCAGCGGGCGCAGCGTCGATGCGGGTGAGAATATTTTGAGCGGACTCGGTAATGACTTCTGGCAGGACGAGCCCGCCACGGATGCGAACCGTTCGGCCTTCGCGCACATCAACTATCACCTCACCGGTACGTTGAGCCTGGAGCTCGGCGGGCGCTACAGCCGCGACGAGGAGAGTTACACGTTCAATCGCTACTACGTGGAGCCGTTCATCATTCCGCCGGTGGTGGACATTCCCGCGGGCACTCCCGTGGTCACTCCGAAGCGATATAACGTCGGATCGTCGCGTTGGGACTACCGCGCGGCAGTCGATGAGCAGTGGACACCGAATGTCATGAGCTACGTGTCGGTGGCCACCGGGTACAAAGCCGGCGGAATCAATCCGCGCGCGACCAGCGACGCGACGGTGACGACGTTCGAGCCCGAGCAACTCACCTCCTACGAGATGGGCGTGAAGACCGACTGGCTCGATCGCCGGTTGCAATTCGACGCCGATGCATTCTTCAGCGACTACAGGGACCTGCAACTCAACACCACGCAGGCAGTGCCCAATGGTTTCCAGGTCGTCTACGAGAACGTGGGCGTGGTGCACATCTATGGCGTGGAGAGCGAGCTCAAGGCGCGACCGACCGCCGCGCTATCCTTCTATGCGAATGTCGGCTGGTTGCATTACCACGCCGTCGACCTGGGTGGGGCGGTTTACGACCCGGTCAATAATACCGGCGGCATCATCCCGGGTGCGCCGCCGCCGTATACACCAAGCTGGAAAGGCGGGGCAGGGGTCGAGTACCGGATTCCGCTTGGGGCCGCTCGCGGACTCGTGTCGGTGCGAGCGGACGAGAGCTATCAAAGTCGCATCTACTTCGACAGCCAGGGCACCCGCGCCGCATCCCAGGGCAACTACGGTGTACTCAACCTCGCGCTCGCGTGGCAGTCACACGATGAGGCGTGGCTGACGACGCTGCGCGTCGACAACGCGCTCGACAAGCAATACTGGGTGTCGATGACGAACACCATCAATCCGCTTGGCATCCTCGCCGCCCAGCCGAGCCGGCCACGCATGTTCACCGTGACGGTGCGGCGGAACTTCGATTGAGCACGGAAGTAGATATAGATTTTGTAAAACGATAACAGGAGCGATTATCGATATCGTGCCGCTCCTGGAGGGACTGCCTGGCACGCTGTGGTACAGTGCGCGGAAGCGTTGCTGCACGACAGGGGGGTATATTGACCGCGGCACTGCCAAGATCGTTGTGGTCGCACCTGGCCGGGCCCGAGCGTGCGGCACTCCTCGGCCGACCCGACGACCAGAGACTCCCTCACGAGCTCGCCACCCTGCTGCAGCGTGAGCTCATAACCAGCGGCTGGCAGTCGGGCGAGGTGATCGGGACGCTGCCCGACATTCGCCGCCGCTACGGCCTCGGCC
>JAQGOE010000371.1 GCA_028293725.1 Gammaproteobacteria bacterium
TCGACGCCGGTGACGTTGCGGTTGGCATCCCACTGCAACGAGGCCTGCTGCCCGCTGTGTGGGAAATTCACATTGTCGAGACGGTCGTAGGAGAACCGCACGAAGTAATCGTGCACGCCGAAATTCTGATTGGGCAGACTCTGCAACAGCGGATCGCTCGGGTCGCCGATCTCCAGGTGCGAGTGACCTTCCTCGCGTTGGATACCGGTGCGGATCTCGCCCCAGTTGCCGAACTGTTTGCCGAGGTCGATGCCGTACTGGTAGGTATGCAGCCGGTACTGCGCGATCTCGGTCTGATTCACCGCGGAGTTGGTTTTCGCAGCTCCTGCGGCCTGGCTCTGATTGCCGAACAGCGGCACGTTGCTGGCGGCGATCTGGGCGTGCGGATCGACGAACCAGCCGGAAAACTCCGAGAACGGCAAAAACAACTCGGTCGCCACCAGCGAGGTCTGCCCGACCTGCAGATCCCACACGAACTCACCGCCCGGCCGCGTGATTTCCGACATCACGAAGCGCATCGCGGCGTCATAAGTCGAGGTACCCTGGAAATCCTCCTGCAGGCTGAGCCCGAAGCGCACGTAGTTCGGGCCTATCGAGTTGCCCCGCGCGTCGAGTAGCAGCCCATAGTGAGCGTTTTCCTGCACGACCTGGTAATCGAGCGTGTCGAGACTGCCTTCGCCGTAGAGAGTCGTCATCCGGCGCGCCAGCGCATCCGGGTCGAGCGGCTTGCCGGTGAGATCGTCGAACAGGCTGTTGAGACGCGCCGAGTAGTCTTTCGAGCCCGAGTCCACCTGCACGAAATCAATGCGCGGAGGCGCCGCCTGGCGCGCATCTTCGCGGCGCCGGTCATAGCGCGCCGTTTCCTGTGGCGTCATGGCAAGGGCCGCGAAGCGCGCCACCGAGGCGCGCGCGGCGCGCTCACCCACCGCGATGACACGTTTGACGTTGCCGAAATCGAACGATGACGTGTCACCTAGCGGAGGCGCGATCAGAATGTCCTGCGCCTGGAGCTTTTCGAGTTGCAGCCTGGAGTTGCGTTGAATGAGGATGGCGATCATCTGGTTGGAGATGACCGGCACGCTGTTGAGCTTCTCCCGTGTTAGAAGTGGCGATCCGACATCCACCACGATGAGTATGTCGACACCCATGGACCGCGCGATATCGACGGGAAGGTTCTCGCTTATCCCGCCGTCCACGAGCAGACGCCCGTCCCGCTCCACAGGCGAGAAGACACCGGGCGCGGACATGCTGGCGCGCATTGCGCTCGTGAGATCGCCCGAGGCGATAGTGACCCCGTCGCCGGTCTCGAGGTCGGTAGCGAGGGCCCGGAATGGCGTCGGCAATTCATCGAAGTTCGTGATCCGCGCCACCGGCAGGGTGAGGCGCCGCAGAATCTGGTTGAGCCGCTGCCCCTGGATCAGTCCCTTGGGCAGCAACACCTTGTGACCGCGGATGCCCAACGGGAACTTGACCAGAAAATTCTCATCCTCCTGCTTGCGCCGAAGCGTGAGATCCTCGCGAGGTGGCCGGTCACGGAAGGCGTCCTGCCAATTGAGAGAGGTCATAATGCCCTCGATCTCACGCGCGGTGAGGCCGCTCGCGTAGAGACCACCCACGACGGCCCCCATGCTGGTGCCCGCGATCGCGTCGATCGGAATGTGCTGCTCTTCCAGTACCTTCAGTACGCCGATATGGGCGATGCCACGAGCACCGCCGCCCGACAGGACGAGGCCGATACGGGGCCGATGGGGAGGCGCAGAGGCGGTCGGAGGAGCGGTGTCAGGGGCCTCCTGCGCGAAGGTGACGGCTGAAGCGGCGAGCCCGAAAGCCGCACAAATGACGCCGAATACCCCGAGACGGGGCCTGACCGCCCGTGGTGAAATCACCACGTAAGAATACCAGCATGCAGCCACGGAAACTCGACCTTGGGGACGCTTAAGCACTTAGGATCTCGCCGTGCCGTAATTGTAGCGGCCACGGCCTGCGCGGTCGTGATGGGGGGTGCGGCATTCGCTCAGACGCCCGACGCCAGCGACTGGGGCTATTACGGCGGCGACACGTTTGGCCAGCGCTTCTCGAGCCTCAACGAGATCAACCGCAAGAACGTCGCGCACCTCACCGTTGCATGGACTTATCGGACCGGGGAGAACGGTGCGGGTTTCGCGCGCGCGAACAAACTGTCCTTCGAAGCGACGCCGGTGCTGGCATTCGGCCTCCTCTATCTCGAGACCCCTACGAACATAGTGATCGCGCTCGACCCGGAAACCGGCAGGGCACGCTGGCGATTCGATCCCCATATCGATCGATCACGCCCCTACTCCGAGGCGAGCTCACGCGGAGTGAGTATCTGGGAGGATCCGGACATCAAGCACTCGGGTGCCTGTACGCGCCGGGTGTTCACGGGGACGTTGGATGCTCGTTTACTGGCAGTCGATGCCGCGACCGGCGAACCCTGTAAGGATTTCGGCACCGGCGGCCAGGTCGACCTCACCAACGGTATGCGCATCCTCGACAAGTCTGACTACCTGGTGACGTCGCCGCCCGCCATCTACGGCAATGTTGTTGTGGTCGGCTCCGCGATCGGTGACAACAGGGCGTCCGATGTGGAGCGCGGTGTCATCCGTGCCTTCGATGCCCGCAACGGCGCGCTCCTCTGGGCCTTCGATCCCATACCCGACTCGCCGTCGCACCCCGCAGCCGCGGAGTGGAATCTCGCGCAGGCCGCCACGACCGGCGCGGGCAACTCCTGGGGCCCGATGTCCATCGATGAGGACAGCGGCCTGGTCCTGGTCCCAACAGGCTCCGCGAGCCCCGACTTCTTCGGCGGCACCCGCCTCGGCAGCAATCGCTTCGCCGACTCGCTCCTGGCGTTGGATGCGAAGAGCGGCAAACTGGTATGGCACCAGCAGCTCGTGCACCACGATCTGTGGGATTACGATCTCGCCGCGCAACCCGTGTTGGGCGACATCGAAGTCCAGGGAGTCCCCGTGCCGGCGGTCATCCAGGCCACCAAGACCGGCATGCTCTATGTGTTTGATCGGACCAAGGGCCAGCCCCTGTTTCCGATCACCGAGAAACCCGTGCCACCCAGCTTCGTCGCGGGCGAGCAGGCCGCGCCAACACAACCCTTCTCCTCCATTGTCTCGCTGGTCTCACAGAAGCCGGTCGATCCCGCCGACGCCTGGGGGGTTACGTTCTGGGACCGCGGCAAGTGCCGCGACCTCCTCTCGGAACATCGTAACGAGGGAATCTTCACGCCTCCGGATCCTCAAGGAACCATCGTTTCGCCAGGCTATATCGGCGGCGTCAACTGGGGCGGTGTCGTATTCGACGAGCCACGGCAACGCGTGATCGCGGCCGTAAACCACCTTCCGATGCTGGTAACTCTGGTTCCCCAGGCCGAACTGCAGGAACAGATGAGCTCGGGCAACTTTCCCAACTCCGAATTCGCGAAGCAGGCCGGCACGCCCTATGCGATGCGTCGCGAGCCGCTCCTGTCGCCGTGGGGCCTGCCCTGCACCGCCCCGCCGTGGGGTACCCTTGTGAGCGTCGACCTGCGCCGCAATCGTATAGTGTGGCAGGTACCCCTGGGTTCGACCGCGGGCGTTGGCCCCTGGTTCGCGCCGACGCGGGACTTCGGGATGCCCAATATGGGCGGACCCATCGCCACCGCCGGCGACCTGGTCTTTGTCGGAGCAGCAATGGACAGCTATTTTCGGGCCTTCGATATCGAGACCGGGCGGGAACTGTGGAAACATCGCCTTCCGGCCGGCGGACAGGCGACTCCGATGACCTATCGTGCGGGCCGCGACCAACGACAGTTCATCGTGATCGCGGCCGGCGGGCACGGCGTTCTCAATACGCCACGGGGTGACTATGTCATCGCCTTCACACTTCCGGCCGCGCGCCGACCGGGCAGTTAGGCCCAATATGCAGCGGCTACGTTTTACGTTCGCGGAGATTTGAATGCTGTTCCTGATCCTGTCCATTGCCGTCCAGGCGGGCTTCATCATCCACGTCATCAAGACGGGCCGGAACCAACTCTGGATCTGGGTGCTGGTCCTGCCGGTCCTGGCCATACCGGGGATGATTGCCTATTTCGCGATAGAGATCCTGCCCGACCTGTTCCGAAGCAGCACAGCCCAACGCACCGCGCGCGGCTTCAAGAAGGCGATGGATCCCACTGCAGACCTTCGGCGTTACGAAAACGAAGCCCGCGTCGGCAGCAACGTCGCCAGCCGGCAGCGCTATGCGGAGGAGCTCTCGCGTCACGGTCAGCATGACGAGGCCATCGCGCAATATCGCCAGGCGCTGACGGGTCTTTACGAGCATGATCCCAACCTCATGCTAGGCATCGCGCGGGCCCAGTTCGCCAAGGGCGATGTGGTCGCGGCGCGCACAACACTCGATGACCTCATTCGCCTGAATCCCGATTTCCGCTCTCCCGAGGGTCATCTCCTGTACGCCCGGGCGCTGGAGGCGGAGGGCAACTTTCAGAAAGCGCTGGAGGAATACCAAACCTTGGCGCCGTCTTACCCCGGAGCCGAGGCAGCCGTACGCTATGCGCAACTTCTGCAATCTCAGGGTCGCGGCGCAGAGGCACAAAAAGTCGCGCACGAGTTACTCGAGCAATCGCGCATCGCGCCCGCGCACTATCGCAAAGCGCAGAAGTCCTGGTTGGACTTGGCCCAACGCCTGGTGTGAAGGCCGCCCGCGCCGCCGCCGAGCTATTGCGGCGGCGGCCTCTTGATCCCGGCCGTGGGAACCTGCTGGGTGATGCAGTGAATATCGCCGCCGCCCAACAGGACCTCCCGCGCCGGCACTCCCAACACCCGCCTGTCGGGAAATAAGCGCTTCACACGGGAGACGGCCGCACGGTCCGTGCGGGAGTCGAGCAGCGGCATGACAATACCGCCGTTGGCGATATAAAAGTTTACGTAACTCGCGGCAAGACGCTCGCCGGCCTCGCGCGGCTTGGTGCCCTCGCGCGGGATGATGCCGCTCGCCTCTTTGGCACTCAGCGTCAGAGGACCCGGCATCGGTAGTTTCGTCACCTTCAGTCGCCGACCCTTCGCATCCCGCTCATCGTGCAGGCGCTCCCATGCATCGAGGGAGATCGCGTACTGCGGATCACGCTTGTTGTCGGTCCAGGTGAGACAGATCTCTCCCGGCCGTGCGAAGCAGGCGAGATTGTCGATGTGTCCGTCGGTCTCATCGTTGAAGACGCCCTTGCCGAGCCAGATGATCCGCGCCACGTTCAGAAAGTCGCGCAGATAGTCTTCCACCCGCTTGCGACTCAACAAGGGGTTGCGGTTGATGTTCAGCAAACACTCTTCGGTGACGAGAGCGGTCCCTTCGCCATCGACGTGGATCGCGCCTCCCTCGTTCACGACGGGCGCGCGATAGCGGTCCCGGCCCTCGATCTCGAGCACTTTACGCGCGACCAGATCATCCTGGTCCCAGGGGAAATACAGGCCGCCCTGTGAGCCGCCCCAGGCATTGAAATGCCAGTCCACGCCGCGCACGGCGCCGCGCCGATCGACGACAAACGTCGGTCCCACGTCGCGCATCCAACAGTCGTCGTGAGACATCTCGAGCACGCGTACCCGCGGGTCGAGCAGTGCGCGGGCAACCTGGAACTCGCTCGAGCTGACACCGACGGTCACCGGCTCGAACTCCGCGATAGCCGCGGCCACAGCCGCGAAAGCGTGCTGCGCAGGCCGCGCCGCCTCCCGCCAGTTGTCCGGTCTTTCCGGCCACAACATCCAACAACCCGCATGCACCTCGAATTCGGCCGGCATCCAGAAGCCGTCAGCGGCGGGTGTCGATGTCAGCGTCCGCGTCATCTCTTTCTGAGCCGGCTATGTTTGAAACCGTAGGAGACGTAGATCGCAAACCCGAGAATCGTCCAGTACAACAGCCTCATCCAGGTGGGTCGCGACAGGAAGTACGTCATGCCGGCACAGAAGACGGCTCCCAACACGCAGGTGAAGGGGGCCCACGGAACGCGGAATGGCCGCGGAACATCGGGCCGCGTCCGCCGCAAGACGAGCACGCCGATACAGACAACCGAGAACGCCAGCAGGATGCCGATGGAAATGAGATCGGCGAGTATGTCCAGCGGAAATATGCCCGCGACCAGTGCGAAGATCACGCCCGTCACCGCGGTGGCCACGTGTGGAGTTTTGAATCGTGGATGGACGCGCGCCATCACCGGTGGGAGCAGGCCGTCATCCGCCATCGCGAGCAGGATTCGCGGCTGGCCCAGGAGCGAGCCCAGAACCACGGAAGTCATGCCGACGATGGCTCCGATTTTCACGAATATCCCGAGCCATTTGAGCTGCGGGTGAGCATCGAGAGCAACCGCAACGGGCGCATCCACGCCGAGCTGGGTATACGACACCATGCCGGTGATGACGGCGGACATGGCGACATACAGAATGGTGGAGATGACCAGTGCCGCGATGATGCCCAAGGGCAGATCACGTTGCGGATTGCGGGCTTCCAGCGCGGTCGTGGAAGCGGTATCGAATCCAACGTAGGAGAAAAAGATGATACCCGCGCCTTGTAGCACGCCGCTCCAGCCGAAATGGCCAAACTCCCGGGTGTTGGCCGGAATATAGGGGTGCCAGTTCGAAGGCTCGACGTAAGCTATGCCCGCGACGATGAAGAGGACGATGATGGCCACCTTCAAGGACACCATGAACGTGTTGGCACCCGCCGTCTCGCGCATTCCCACGTAACACACGGCGCTCAGTACCACGATGATCAGCGCCGCTGGGAGGTTGAAGATCGCGCCAGTCACGAACACGTGGTCATTCGCATCCGATCCCAGAGGTGCGTTGGTCAGCAGCGTCGGGAGATGGATGTGAGCACTCTCGAGAAGATTGACGGTGTAGGCAGACCAGCTCACGGCCACTGCGGACGCCGACATCCCGTACTCGAGGAGCAGATTCCAGCCAATGAACCAGGCCACCGCCTCTCCCAGGGTGGCGTAGGTGTAACTATAGGCACTGCCGGGCACCGGCAGGAACGCCGCCAGCTCCGCGTAGCACAACGCCGCAAGGCCACTTCCGAAGGCGGCTATCAGGAGCGACAAAGTCACCGCCGGACCGGCTTGGTGCGCGGCCACCTGGCCGGTCAGCACGAATATGCCCGTACCGATCGTCGCGCCGAGACCGATCGCCGTCAGTGACCAGACGGTCAGTACTCTTTTCAGCCGGTTGCCGCCGGTCATGTCGGCCTCGGTAACCGGCCGCACGGCAAAACATTGGCGCAGGATTGACGACATCAAGACCCCCGGGCAATTTCTGTTGGCGCCGGCACGCTCGCTCGGAGCGCTACGCGCGGGCAATAGCTGGGAAGTCTCTCACAGCGGTAGGCGGAGCGCGATTGAGCAGCCCGCCGCCGCCTGTGCAAGCCGCGCCGATGGCCTCAGACTACGGCCGGCACCTCTGTGCTAGCATTTCCAGCCCGGCGGCGCGTATCCGCGGCAGCCGATGAATCATCCGGAGAATCGTCAATGTCCACGGCTGCACCAACGAAGGTCACGCCGCCCGCCCAGGGCGCGAAGATCACCATCCACGACGGTAAGCTCACCGTCCCGGACAACCCCATCATTCCCTTCATCGAAGGCGACGGCACCGGCCCCGATATCTGGCGAGCCAGCGTGCGCGTCATGGACGCCGCGGTACAGAAGGCCTATGGCGGCAAGCGCAAGATCCACTGGATGGAAGTCTATGCGGGCGAGAAATCGTACAAGCTGCTGAATTCCTGGCTGCCGGACGAAACCGTCACGGCCTGCCGCGACTACCTCATCTCGATCAAGGGACCGCTGACCACGCCCATTGGCGGCGGCATCCGCTCCCTGAACGTGGCCCTACGGCAGCTTCTCGACCTGTACGTCTGCCTGCGCCCGGTGCGCTGGTTCAAGGGTGTGCCCTCCCCCGTGAAGCACCCCGAGAAAGTGGACATGGTGATCTTCCGCGAAAACACGGAAGACATTTACGCCGGCATCGAATTCGAAACCGGCACCGAGGAGAACAAGAAATTCCTCGACATGTTCAGGCAGGCCTTCCCGAAGTCGTACGCGAAAATCCGCTTCCCCGACTCCTCGGGCATCGGCATCAAGCCGGTCTCGAAGGAAGGCTCGGAGCGCCTCATCCGCTCGGCTCTCGAGTACGCCATCAAGAACAAGCGCAAGAGCCTCACCCTGGTCCACAAGGGCAACATCCAGAAGTTCACCGAAGGGGCCTTCCGCAACTGGGGCTATCAACTCGCCGAGCGCGAGTTCGGCGCACAGACCTACACGTGGGAACAGTGGGAGCGCACCAAGGCCGCCAAGGGCGAGAAAGACGCCAACTCCGAGATGGATGCCGCCAAGAAAGCCGGCATGCTCATCGTGAAGGATGCGATCGCGGACATCGCGCTCCAGCAGGTCCTCACCCGCTCGGAAGAATTCGACGTCATTGCAACACTCAACCTCAACGGGGACTACCTCTCGGATGCGCTCGCCGCGCAGGTCGGCGGCATCGGCATCGCCCCCGGCGGTAACATCAACTACAAGACGGGCCACGCGGTGTTCGAAGCAACGCACGGCACGGCCCCGAAATACGCGAACCTCGACAAGGTCAATCCCGGCTCGGTCATTCTCTCCGGCGAGATGATGTTGCGTTACATGGGCTGGTTCGAAGCCGCCGACGCCCTCATCAGCGCGATGGACAAGACGATCGCCGAAAAGATCGTGACTTATGACTTCGCACGGCTCATGGACGGTGCGAAGGAAGTGTCGACCTCAGCCTTCGGCGACGCGCTGATCCGTAACCTGTAGTGAAACACCTCGAGCGGCCCGTTCCGTCACGAACGGGCCGCCTTCGAGACAAGCCCCGCCGATGCGAGAGACGCGCGCCATGACGACAACAGACGACAAAAATGTCCTCGCCTGGGCGCGCAAAGTCCAGGCTATCGCACAAACAGGCATCGCCTTCACTCACGATTCCTACGATCGGGAGCGTTACCTGCAGCTGCAGGAGTTGGTCGCCTCCATCATTTCCTCCGAGCTCGACATCCCACTCGGCCGCGCCAAAGCCTTCTGGGACCAGGAAGACGGCTACGCCACCCCGAAGGTGGACGTCCGCGGCGCCGCGTTCGATGGAGACAAGGTGTTGCTCGTTCGCGAGCGTTCCGACGGTAAATGGACCCTGCCAGGCGGCTGGGTCGACGTGAACGACGCGCCCTCGGAAGCAGTCGTACGCGAGATTTTCGAAGAGTCCGGCTATCACGCCAAGGCCCTCAAGCTGGCCGCCCTGGTCGACAAGAACCGGCACCCTCACCCGCCGTCCGTTCACCACATCTACAAGTTGTTCTTCCTGTGCGAGCTCACAGGCGGTACCGCCACGATTTCCGATGAAACCGACGCGGTGGAGTTCTTCTCGGTCAACTCGCTTCCCGAGCTCTCCACGGGCCGCACCCTGCCGTCACAAATCGCGCGGATGTACGAGCACCACCTCAATAGAGACCTGCCCACCGACTTCGACTGACGTCGCACGACTAGAATTATTTCCGGTGATGCCGGAGATGCTCAATCATGTAAGCGCGCAGTAACGCATTGATCTGCGACTGGTATCCTGCACCGAGCGCCCGAAACCACCCGAGCACGTCAGCGTCAATACGCAGTGTGATCTGCTGCTTGGGAGGCAGGGGCTTGAACCCAAGATGCACCACTCCCTGCGCAAACATCTCATCAGTCATTTCCGGATTGTCCGAGAAGTCGATATCCTCATCGCGCATCGCATTGACACGTTTCCAATCGGTCTTGGACTTCATGCCATCAGTCTTGGATTTCTTTGAAGTACTGCGCTTGCTCACGTTTCGATGCCCTTCGAAATGAAATGACCCGAACACACTCTCCCGACACTGTGTGCACGATGTTGACCACTCGCGCGCCGAGCAAACCGAGAGTCACGAATCGCCTCTCACCATAGTCGTCGCGATTATCGACCCGGGTCGTTACCGGCCGGGCAAACACTGCACCGCAATCCGCAAAATCAAATCCATGTTTACGCAAGTTGCTGCTGCGCTTGCTCTCGTCCCACTCAAATACCAGCACTCCGGTATAGCCCATTGTAGCTACACTCTGTAGTTACGCAAGTCCCTTGCCATGAGCGGCACATGCTAGTGATCGCGTCAGAGCTTGCCGACTGGAAAAGCCTCCGTCTTTGTGCAGAAATGCAGTTATGACGCTCACCACCGACGCCTCACCACCACGGCCCCTCGCACGCGATTGCGCACGCGAAATCGCTAGTGCGTTCGTGCGTTACAACGCCGAGTTCCGAGCCATCACACGGCGGGCGCCGATGCGTTTCGATGCTCGTGACTCGAAGGGAAGTCAGCGAGACGCGGTAGAGCGTATCGACCTGTACGACAAGTTTGTGAATCGCGCCGTCACGGAGCTCCGCGCGAAACTGGGCGAGCGCGCGTTGGACCGGCTGCTATGGATTCAAATCCGTGACGACTTTCCCGCGGAAATTGAAAACCTTCCCGACCCGGAATTCGCGAAAACTTTCTTCAGCTCGACCACGCGCCGCCTGTTCGGAACCGTCGGCGTTGCGCCGGAAATCGAGTTCGTCGCAACGGAGCTCGATCCGCTTGCGAACATCACGTCCGCGGTTGGAAGCAACACCTATCTCAACCACGGCTCGCTACCACTTCTGTTCGAAGATGTACTGGGTGACGTTCGTTTCCGATCCCGCTGGAAAGACCTCGATAACAGCATCCTGCATGTCGCGAACGAAGTAACGGCCCATCTCCACGCGCGCAACGAGCGCCGCACAGTTCTACGGGTAGAGATGATTCGCCCGGTCTTTTATCAGGTAGCCCGCGCCTACATCGTAGGCCGGGTCGTAGGCCGCGAATTCCTGCTCCCGCTCGTCATCGCCCTGAAGAACACCGACGGCGGCATCCTGGTCGACGCCGTCATGCTTTCGGAAGGCGACGTCAGCATCGTATTCAGCTTCACACGGTCCTACTTTCACGTGGATCTCGAGCGCGTCGGTGAAGCCGTTCTGTTTCTGAAATCCTTCCTGCCCGTGAAGCCGGTGAGCGAGTTGTTCACGGTTCTGGGTCGCGCCAAGCAAGGCAAGACCGAGCGCTATCGCGAGCTCATGCACCATCTGAACAACACCCAGGACCGGTTCGTGCACGCTGCCGGCGAGCGCGGCCTCGTCATGGTGTGCTTCACACTGCCATCTTTCGACGTGGTGTTCAAAATCATCCGTGACCGCTTCCCGTACCCGAAGAACGTTTTGCGCGAAGAGGTGATGGCCAAGTACCAGCTGGTCTTCAAACACGACCGCGCCGGGCGCCTGGTCGACGCGCAGGAGTTCAGGCGCCTGCGATTCCCGAAGGAGCTGTTCGCGCCCGAGCTGCTGGAGGAGCTATTGAGCGAGACCGCGATGACGGTTCGGGAGGACGGACCCAACCTGGTGTTCGATCACATGTACATCGAGCGCCGCATGATTCCACTGAATCTTTACCTGCGCACGGCCTCCGACAAAGCGGCCGAGAGCGCCGTAATCGACTACGGACAATGCATCCGCGACCTCGCCTACACAAACATCTTTGCAGGCGACCTACTGCTGAAGAACTTCGGCGTAACGCGTCACGGCCGCGTGATCTTCTATGACTACGACGAGCTTTGCGCCATAACCGACTGCCACTTCCGCGACCTGCCGCAGGCCACCAACCCCGAAGACGAAATGCGCGGCGAGCCCTGGTTCTACGTCGCCGACAATGATGTATTCCCGGAAACCTTCATCCGATTCCTCTCCTTTACGGACTCACAACGAGACGCCCTGCTCAGGATGCACGGCGAGATCCTAACGGCGCACTTCTGGCGCAACGTACAGGAGCGGCTGAAAGAAGGAGAGGTCCTGGAAGTGCTGCCCTATCACCCGCACCATTAACTACTACACCACCACCAGCGCCTGCTTCACGTCGTCCAGCAGATCGTCGATATCCTCGAGGCCAATCGACAACCGCACCGTACCATCAGTGACCCCCGAGAGCTTGTGCTGCTCGGCCGTCAGATCCCGGCCACCCATCATCTGCGGAGCGACGACGAGGGACTCGGTGGACCCGAGGCTCGCGGCCAGCGCAAACAACTTCAGGGCGTCGGAAAACTTCGCGCCCGCGTCCGCCCCACCCTTGAGGTCGAAGCTGACAATGGTACCGGAATCCTTCATCTGCTCACGCGCGAGTGCGTATTGCGGATGGGTGGAGAGGCCCGGATAGTGCACTCGGGCCACCGCGGGATGCCCGGCCAACATCTCGGCGACCTTCATTGCGGTGGCCGACTGCGCCTGGTAGCGCACGAAATAGGTCTTCAAACCGCGCAGGATCAGAAACGCCGCATGCGGATCGAGCATGCCGCCCAAGGCGCCAAAATCGTTCCGCATGCCGCGAATGAGATCGCTGCGACCGATGACAGCGCCACCCATCACGTCGCCCGCCCCCGAAGCGTATTTCGTGAGGCTATGGATAAACACGTCGACGTCGTACTCGCCGTGCTGGTGGAATCCGGCAAACGTGTTGTCCATGACTGTCAGAGCGCCGGCGGCCTTCGCCATGCGGGTGAGCGCCTTGATGTCGGCAATCTTGGTGACCGGATTCGTGGGACTCTCGAACACCACGAGCCGCGTGGGATGGGCGGCGAGCGCCCGCTCAGTGCCCGCGATATCCTCGATCGAAATCATGGTGTGCGTCACGCCGAACCGCCCGAGCAGGCGGCGAATCAGGTAACGCGTCGGATTGTAGGTTTCGACGAAACATAGGATGTGATCACCTTGCTTCGTCAAGGCCAGCAAGGCTTGCGAAATGGCCCCCACACCGGAGGCCGTTACCAGGCACTCTTCACGCCCCTGTAACTCCGCCAGCAGCAACTCCAGCTGCCGCGTCGTCGGATTCGACGCCCGTGTGTAGAAAAAGCCGGGCCGCTCACCGCGAAAGTAGCGCTCCGTTTCCGCAAGGGTGTCGAACTCGAATTTGACGGTCTGGTAGATCGGCGCCACCACCGCATGATTGTCGGGTGGCAGCTCGACCGTCGGAGGATGATTGACCCGCGTAGTCTTTTTCATGACAGCTCAGGCACCTGCTCTGCCCAACCGCGCGGCAAAGGCATTGATGCGCAATACGGCCTCGTCGAGGGTCGCATCGCGCTTCGCGATACACAACCGCACGACCGAGAGCGCCGGCGCTTTCGCGTAAAAGGGCGACAACGGGATCGTCGCTACACCTGCTTCCGTCAACAGACGCTCCGCGAATCCCACGTCATCGGGAGGAAAGAACTCGCTGAAATCCAGCAGCTGGAAATAGGTGCCTTGCGCGGGCGGCAACTTGAACCCGGACTTCCCGAGCGCATCACGCACCCGATCGCGCTTCGCCTGGAAAAAGGCCGGCAGGGCGCGCCAGCCCTCGGGCTTTTCGGTGAGATAGGCCGCGATCGCATGTTGGAAGGGATGCGAGATGCTGAAGGTATTGAACTGGTGCACCTTGCGAAGCTCGCGAGTGAGCACCGCTGGCGCTATGCAATAGCCGACGCGCAGCCCGGTGGCGTGCATGGTCTTGCCGAAGGAGAACACGGTGAAGCTCTTCTCGGCGAGCTCCGGCTGCATCATGACGGAGGCATGCTTGCGGCCGTCATACACGACGTGCTCATAGACCTCGTCTGACATGACGAGGATGTCCTTGCCCCGGATTACCTCCGCCAGTGTATTCAAATCCTCCATCGTAGCGGCCGTGCAGGCGGGATTCAGCGGAGTATTGAAGAGCACGAGGCGCGTGCGGTCGTTGACGGCAGCGCGTACCCGATCCCAGTCATAACGAAACGACGGCGGCTGCAAGGGAATTCGCACGCAGCGACCGCCCGCGAGTCGGACAGCAGGATCATAGGAGTCGTACGACGGATCGAACATGATCGCCTCGTCGCCCGGCCCGACGACCGCCTGGATGGCCGAATATATCGCCTCCGTCCCGCCAAGCGTTACGGTGACTTGCGAGTCGGGATCCACCTTCAGCGCATAACTCATGAAGAGCTTCTGCGCGATCCGCTCGCGCAGGGACATCAGTCCCTCCATCGGAGCGTACTGGTTGTGACCCTGGCTCATCGCGACGGCTACGAGTTCGGTGAGCCGCGGATCGATCTCGTAGTCCGGGAAACCCTGGCCGAGGTTGAGCGCGCCGAGCTCCCGGGCCCGTCGCGACATGACGGTGAAAATCGTCGTGCCGACGTCAGGTAGCTTACTGCGATGGAAGGTTTCCATGAGACCTCTCGCCGGCAGATCTAACGTGGGTGCGCTTCGGATGCCGCCAGCGCGGCGCCGATAACACCGGCCTGGCCGGCAAAGCGGGCTGGCAGAATACGCGCTTGGGAACGCAGCAACGGCGCAAAATCGTCGAAGCGCTCGCTCACCGCACCACCCAGGAGGAACAGGTCAGGCCAGAAAAGCGCGTGCATGCGGGCGAGATACTCGTTGACGCGCTCGATCCATGCCGGCCAGTCGAGATTCTGCGCCGTCTTGACGTGCGCCGAGGCCCACTTTTCAGCGTCCATGCCGCGCATTTCCAGATGACCCAACTCCGTGTTGGGAACCAGCCGTCCTTCGTAAAACAGGGCGCTGCCGATGCCGGTACCGAAAGTGAGCATGAACACCACGCCGGCCTCACCCTTGCCCGCCCCCCAACGCATTTCCGCGAAGCCGGCGGCATCCGCGTCGTTCAGGCATTCGGCGGGGCGCCCGAGTACTTTCGCGGCCAGTGCGGCGGCGTCGGTCCCGATCCAGGAGTGATCGATGTTGGCAGCGGTACGCACTGTGCCCTTCTGCACGACACTCGGAAGGGCGATTCCAACACCAGCGCCTGCTTCAGGCATGCTGCGCGACAACCCGGCGATCACCTGCATGACTCCCTCGGGAGTAGCGGGCTTCGGCGTGGGCGCCGATATCAGCTCGCCGATGAGCCGTCCGCCCTCCACATCGACGAGCCCGGCCTTCACCGAAGATCCCCCGACATCGAATCCCTGTATCTTGAGTGTCATGGCCCTAACAGTTCAAAGGTTGGCGGCGGCGGCGAGTTGCTCATCGCGCTCGCGACGCCTGTTCTGGTAACGCATCCACACCGCGGAAGTGATGATGCCGATCGTGACCAGCAGCACCATGATGGTGGCAAGAGCGTTCACATCCGGACTCACGCCGAGGCGCACTTTCGAGAAAATAACCATCGGCAAGGTACTCGATCCGGGTCCCGCGACGAACTGTGTAATGACCAGATCGTCCCACGACAATGTGAACGCCAGCAGCCAGCCAGACAGAATCGCCGGCACAATCAGCGGCAACGTCACGCGAAAGAACACCGTGGCAGGCCGCGCCCCCAGATCCATCGCCGCCTCTTCCAGCGACTCGTCGAATCCGACCAGGCGTGACTGTACCACCACCGTCACGTAGGCCATGCAGAAGGTAATGTGCGACAGCGTGATCGTGAGCGCACCGGACCCCTTCGGCCAGCCGATGAGCTGCTCCAGCGCGACGAACATCAGCAGCAGCGAAAGACCTGTGATCACCTCGGGCATCACGATCGGCGCCGTGGTCATTCCGGACAGCAATGTCCGTCCGCGAAAAGGCCCGAATCGTGCCAGCGCCACGCCCGTGAGCGTTCCCAGAATGACCGCGCCGGTCGCGGAGACCAGCGCAATCCGGATCGACAGCCAGGCGGCGCCCACAATCTGCCCATTCGACAACAACTCGCCGTACCACTTGAGCGTCGGCGAATGAGCGGCATCCCAGACCGTCACCAGTCTCGAGTTGTTGAACGAAAACACAATCATGGACAGGATGGGCACGTACAGAAAGACTAGCCCGAACACCAGCGCCGTGCGCGAAAAAACGCCGCGCGAGGTCATTCCTGCGCCTCCAGCTCGCGCCGCTGGAAATGTTGGAACATCATGATCGGTATCACGAGCGCCAGCAGTATGAGAATCGCAACGGCGCTCGCAACCGGCCAGTCACGATTCTCGAAGAACTCATCCGACAGCACCCGCCCGATCATGAGTTGATCCGTTCGGCCCAGCAGAGACGGGACGACGTATTCTCCGACGGCGGGAATAAACACGAGCAGCGACCCGGCGATAATGCCGGCGATGGACTGCGGCAGAGTGATCCGGAAGAAACCCGTCATCGGCGTCGCGCCGAGATCGGCGGCGGCCTCGAGCAGAGTGTTGTCGTGCTTCTCTAGATTCGCGTACAGCGGCAGGATCATGAACGGCAGATACGAATACACGATGCCGATGTACACCGCGAAATCACTCTGCAGCATCGACAACGGCTCGTGGATGATCCCGAAATACATCAGGATGTTGTTGATCACACCGTTGTTCTTGAGGAGCCCGATCCACGCATAGACGCGCAGCAGGAACGAAGTCCAGAACGGCAGCACGATCATCATCAACAACACGGTGCGCCAGGTCGGGCTGGCGTGCGAGATGGCGTAGGCCATCGGATAACCTATGAGCAGGCAGCACAGGGTCGAGACCGCGGCCACTTTTATCGAATACAGGTAGGAGCTGATGTAGAGCGGGTCGGTGAACAGGAACCCGTAATTCCCCAGGTGCAGTTTTGGGGAAGGCCATCCGTGCACCCACTGGAACAGCGGCGCGAACGGCGGCATCGCCAGGCGGACCTCCGAAAAGGAGATCTTCAAAACGATGATGAAGGGGATGAGAAAAAACAGCAGCAGCCAGAACAGGGGGATCCCTGCGACCAGCCGCCGGCCGGCACGGTTGTCGAACTTCCCCATTTATTCTGTCAACACGACCGGGCTGGAGCCATGCCAGGAGAGATATACCGTCTCGTCCCGGGTAATGCGATGCTCGGCGTCCCGCATGATGTTGGGAAGCGTCACGCGCACGGTCTTGCCGGACTCGATCTGCACCAGGTAGATCGAGACATCGCCCATGTAGGCGATCTCCTTTACCGCGCCGCGCACGACGTTTTCGCGCGGCCCGGTCGCGTCGTCGAGCGATCGGCTCATGTTGATTTTCTCGGGCCTGACGGCAGTCCAGACGGTCGAGCCACTGGCGCAGTTGAGTTTGCGGTCGACGACGACCGTGCAGCCGAGCTCATCCGATTCGATGCGGCCGGTCCCCGGAACCGCGACACGGCCTTCGAACATGTTGACCGAGCCGATGAAATCCGCGACAAACTTTGTCGCCGGGGACTCGTAGATCGCCGCGGGTGTACCCACCTGCGCGATCTTGCCGTGGTTCATGACACCCATGCGTGACGACAGGGTCATCGCCTCTTCCTGGTCGTGTGTGACCACGATGAAAGTCACCCCGAGGCGCTTCTGAATGTTGATGAGCTCGAATTGCGTATGCTCACGCAACTTTCTGTCGAGCGCCGCCAGCGGCTCATCGAGCAGCAGCAGCTTCGGCCGCTTCACCAGCGCGCGCGCCAACGCCACCCGCTGCCGCTGGCCGCCGGAAAGTTGGTGGGGCTTGCGGGCCATGAACGAGGTCATTTTCACGATCTCGAGAATCTCGGCCACCCGCGCGCGGATGTCCGTCCTGCCGAGCTTCTCCTGCTCGAGCCCGAAGGCCACGTTCTTCTCGACCGTCATGTGCGGGAAGAGCGCATAGGACTGGAACATCATGTTGATACGCCGCTCGTACGGCGGAATCGTACTCATGTCCTGGCCGTCGATATAGATCTTGCCGGCGGTGGGCGTTTCGAAGCCCGCGAGCATTCTCAACAGGGTCGTTTTTCCGGAGCCGGAGCCGCCCAGCAGACAGAAGATCTCACCCTGCTGGATGTCGAGAGAAACGGCGTCTACCGCGGCAAAGTCACCGAACTTCTTGGTGACGCTCTCGATACGAACAAACGCGGCGGACTCAGTCCTCTCGGAGCTGATGGGTGCTGGTGCGTTCACCTGGAGTTGTGCGCTCACTTTCCCGTCTTGAACCGGGTCCACGTCCGCGTTAGCAGGCGGGTGTATTCCGGCGTCCTCGTGGGTTCTGGATGGAGCTTCGCCAGTACCTCCGGCGGCGGGTACACGCCGGGGTCGTTGCGCAAGGCGTCGTTGATCGCCGCGGTCGGCGTATCGCCATTGGCGTACTTGACGAGATTCGTATTCCGGGCTGCGATCTCGGGACGCAGCAGGAAATTGATGAACAGGTGCGCGTTGTTGGGGTGCGGCGCGTCCGCAGGGATGGCCATCACATCGTAGTTACTGACCGCGCCTTCCTTCGGGATGTTGTACCCGATATCGATACCCTTGCCGGCTTCCTGGGCACGATCGTGCGCCTGTTTGATGTCACCCGACCAGCCGAGCGCCAGACAGGTCTCGCCGTTGGCGAGATCATCGATATACCGGGAAGAATGCACATAGCGGATGTACGGGCGGATCGCCATCAGCGCTTTTTCGGCCGCCTGCAGATCCTCCGGCGTGGCGCTGTTGGGATCCTTGCCGAGATAGATGAGCACTGTCGAGATGACTTCCGTCGGCGCATCGAGGAGCGACACGCCGCAGTCGGCAAACTTCGCCACCACGGCGGGATCGTAAAGCATGCGCCAACTGTCGACGGGCGCATCCGGCATACGCTGCTTGATCTTCTCCATGTTGTAACCCGGGCCGGACGTGATCCACATGTAGGTCACGGCGTAGGCGTTATCCGGATCGTACTCGGCCTCTTTCTTTACCACCTCGGGATCGAGGTTCTTGAGATTCGGCAGCAGCGCCTTGTTGAGCTTCTGATACACGCCAGCCTGGATCTGGCGCGCCAGGAAGGGGCCCGAGGGCGCCACCACATCGTAATTGGTGTGCCCGGTGAGGAGCTTGGTCTCGAGCACCTCGTTCGAATCGAAGACGTCGTAATTGACCTTGATGCCGTATTCCTTCTCGAAGTCGGCTATCACGGTGGTGTCGATGTAGTCCGACCAGTTGTAGACGTTGACGACCTTGTCAGCATCCATCGGTGCGCCGGAAGCAGCGGTCGCGGCAGGGCCGGACGCTGGCTTGGCACTTTCGTCGGAAGGGGATTTGGAACCGCCGGAGCAACCGGCCAATAGCGTGGCGAGAACCGCGCCAAGACAGAACGAGCGCAGAGCAATACTCATGAAGCCTCTGATTGACGAACCGCGCAGACCCCCGGAAGGTGCGAGCGATTCGAGCCCCACGCGACCGGCGCCATTAATATAACAGTCCGGCGGCCCGGGACGCCTGCTCGGTCGCGGCCGCCGCCCGGTGGACGCCCCGGCGAGCAGGAGCCCCGCCCGCCCGCCAACCGGCATGCTTTTCGCGAGGAAAAGCCGCGCCTTTTCCTCGCGGGCAGTCACAGCTCTAGGCGCGCCCGCGGGAATCGCGGCACGCGAGTCCCGCCAATAAACTATACGTTCAGCAGCAGGTGCTCCCGCTCCCAGGAGCTGATCACCTGCAAGAACACCTCGTACTCCGCTTCCTTAACAATAGTGAACGCGGAGACGAACTGCTCGCCCAGCAGCTTCACCAGCGGCTCGC
>JAQGOE010000012.1 GCA_028293725.1 Gammaproteobacteria bacterium
GCGAGCCGAGCCAGCTCAGCATCGAGGAAAGCCACGTCGAATGCCGCGTTGTGGATCACGAGTTCGGCATCGGAAATGAAGGTTATGAGCTCTTCCGCCACTTCCGCGAACTTGGGTTTGTCGTCGAGGTCGGCGCGCTTAATGCCGTGCACAGCCATGGCGCCCTCGTCGATCGCCCGCTCGGGATTCAGATAGCGATGGAAGGTGCGGCCGGTCACTCGCCGGTTCACGATCTCGACGCAGCCTATTTCAATGATTCGGTGACCGAGCTCGGGTTCGAGGCCGGTGGTTTCGGTATCGAGGACGATTTGGCGCATGGGCGGCGAGTTTACATTATGCCGTTGAGGAGCACCGGCGCTTGGGGCGGCCGCAGTAGGCGAGCATTGGAACAACGGGCTCCCAAGTAGCAGCTTTCAGGCCCGAGGTTGGGCCTCGCTCAGCGGACCTTAGAGCGGCCCGGGCACTCCCGCCCGCATTGAGTCAATGGCCTCGTTGGCAAGCTGGTCGACGCGCTCGTTGCCCGGTACCCCCGAGTGGCCTCTCACCCAGCGCCACTCGATCTTGTGTCGCGCCGCAAGGGCGTCGAGCTGCTCCCACAGGTCCTGGTTCTTGACCGGCTTACGGTCCGCCGTCTTCCAGCCGCGCGCCTTCCAGTTTTTCAACCACTCGGTGATGCCTTTGCGAACGTACTCTGAGTCGGTATAGATGAGCGCTGCCGACGGCCGCTTCAGCGCCTCGAGTGCGCGAATCACTGCGGTGAGTTCCATGCGGTTGTTGGTCGTGAGCGCTTCTGCACCCGACAACTCCCTTACATGCTCACCAGAAGTGAGTAACGCGCCCCAACCGCCGGGCCCCGGATTGCCGCGACAAGCGCCATCCGTGTAAATCTCAACGAGGCTCATGAACTAGTTAGAGACCCGACCGTGTGGTGGGCTTGACGAGACCGCCGAGCACGCCGGTTTTTTCGCGGAAACGCGGGCGGACGGGTGTCAGGGTGTAGACACGCTTGCGGGCCTTGAGAAGATAGGCGCTCGCCGGCAGCGGATGGGTGAGGCCCCGGCGCAGGATCCGGCCGGTGCCTTCGCCTTTCGAGAGCCCCTTGCTCCAGGGACTGCAGTACAGGTAACTGTGCTCCGCGACGACTTCATAGCCGAGCAGTACGAGCCATTCCCGCAAGCGCCGTTCCGATAGCACCCGGCGCATGCCGGGCGGGAAGCCGCTCCGACTCCAGCGCGCCCGCATGCCCCATAGGCTGATGGGGTGAAACCCCAGCACGAGCAGCTGCCCTTCGGCCACCAGGACGCGGTCCACCTCTCGAACGATGGCGTAGGGATCCGCCGCGAATTCGAGTGTGTGCGGCAATAGAACAGCGTCGACCGAGTCACTGGTGACTGGTAATTGCGACGGTCTGGCAATTATGTCCGCTCCGCCTGGGAACCCCTGCGCGGCTACGACTGTCTGACGTCTTGTGCGGCAACACGACAGTAAATCTCGTGAGCTGCCCCATGCGCCAACTTGCAGGAATTCCCAGCCAAAAACGTCTTCGAGCGCCTCGCCCAACAATTCCGATTCGGCGCCAAGCAACGCGCGCCCGAGCGGTGTTTGCCACCAGGCCGTGAGGGCGGCATCGCGATTGAGAAGTGGGGAACTGCGAACTGGCACGACGTAGCGCTGGTAATAGTGTGAAGTTACCGGTTAAATTCGGATCACTGATCCAGTAGCGTCCTAAGCCGATGGCCCACGCCGCCCGGCGCGGGGAAAGTTAGCACGCCCACAGAGGATTTCGGAAATTGGTGACGGAAACGATTCGACGTACGCGTCATGCCCTTCTGACCTCTGTAATGCTGGTGATTTCCGCGTGCGCGCACGCGCCCGCCGAGCGCCCCATGGTGCAGGTGAGGCAGCCGCAGCCAGTCGGCGCCGTCCTTCCTGAGGGCCCGAGCAGTACTTATCCCAAGGCGCCCATCCCGCCGTCGGCCCAGTCCCCGCTTGTCACCGAGCCCTCGGCGGCACCCGCTGAAGAGCCGACGCAGGTTGCGGGCCTCACCCCGGCGCAATACCAGGATCTCTTCGATCGGATGCGGGCCGGCTTCAAGCTGGATGACCATCCAGAAGAGCACGGGATCGACCAGCAGCTTGACTGGTTCGCATCGAATCCAGACTACATGCAGCGCGCCTTCGGCCGCTCCGAGCTTTACCTCTACCATATCGTCACTCAACTCGAAGCACGCGGCATGCCGCTCGAGATCGCTTTGCTGCCGGTGGTGGAAAGCGCGTTCGAGCCCTACGCGTACTCCCGCGCGCGAGCCTCTGGATTGTGGCAGTTCATTCCCGAGACCGGATCACGCTACGGCATGAAGCAGGACTGGTGGTATGACGGCCGCCGCGACATCGTCGAGGCCACGCGCGGCGCGCTCGATTATCTGCAAGCGTTGCACGACGAATTCAACGGCGACTGGCTGTTGGCGATTGCCGCTTACAATTGCGGGGAAATGGCTGTTGAGCGCGCGGTCGACAACAATCAGCGGGCGGGTAAGCCGATCGACTTCTGGAGTCTGAAGTTGCCGGCGGAAACGCGGGCCTATGTCCCGAAGTTGCTGGCGATGAAGCGCCTGGTCTCTGACCCCGAGACATATGGCTTATCGATCAGCTCGATTCCGAACCAGCCTTATTTCGCACGCGTCGAGACAAAGGGACAGATAAACCTGAAGCTCGCTGCGGAAATCGCGGGCGTGACCCCCGACGAGTTATATGAGCTCAACCCGGCGTTCCATCGCTGGGCTACCGACCCCGCGGGCCCGCACTACCTGCTCCTCCCGGTAGATGCCGCGCAGGTTTTCAACGACAACCTCACGCAGCTCACCGAAGAGCAGCGAATGGGTTTGACGCATTACACGGTCCGTAAAGGCGACTCGGTTGTGTCGGTGGCACACCATTTCGATACCACCGTGAATGTCATTCGTGACCTGAACGGTCTGCCCGAGGGACGCCTCACGGTCGGCACCGACCTGCGCATCCCCTCCTCCACTGCGGTTCAGCTGCCGGCCAAAGTGATGCTGGCCGCCGCCCGGGTCGACGGGAAAGTCCGTGAGAACCGCCGCGTGCGCCGGGTACATATACAGACTGTGCATGCGGGAGAGTCGTTGTGGACGATCGCGCGCCGTCACGGGCTTAACGTGAACACGCTGGCGTCGATTAACGGCATGCACGCGGGCGACTCGCTGCGTGCGGGACAGAAGATCAAATTGTCCACCAGTAACTCCGCACCGCGCGCGAGCTCCTCCAGTCGCCGTGTCGTCTATATCGTGCGCGCCGGCGACACGCTGCGGCAGATTGCGAAGCTGTTCCAGGTCTCGGTTTCCCAGATCCTGGGCTGGAACGGCATGAGCTCCGAGACCCAAATTCTCAAGGGTCAGAAACTGACGATCCGGGTTGCCAGCCGCGGCAGCTAACACGGCAGCCGCCGCGTTCGCTACACTTCGCGCCCATCAGAGCCCCCATCCCCGGGGCGCGGAGACGTTGCAATGGGATTTCTCGCTGGCAAGCGCGCGCTGATCGTAGGTGTAGCCACCGATCGCTCGATCGCCTGGGGCATTGCTCAGGCGATGCATCGCGAGGGCGCGGAGCTCGCGTTCACGTACCCGAACGACCGCATGAAAGAGCGCGTCGAGCCGCTTGCGCACTCGCTCGGATCGAAGCTGACCATGCAGCTCGACGTCACGGTGGACGGGCAGATCGACGAATCCTTCGACCTCCTCAAGCGTGAGTGGGGCCAGCTCGACATCGTCATCCACGCGGTGGCGTTCGCGCCGAGCGAGGCAATCAAAGGCAGCTTCGTCGACAACACCTCGCGGGAAGCCTTCCGGATCGCTCACGATGTTTCGAGCTACAGTTTCACGGCCCTCGCGCGCGGCGCGGCGCCTCTCATGGCCGGGAGGCAGGGGGCGCTTCTAACATTGTCGTATCTGGGCGCCGTGCGCTCCATTCCGAGTTACAACGTCATGGGACTCGCAAAGGCGAGTCTCGAAGCGAACGTGCGGTTCATGGCTGCGGACCTTGGGCCGCGTGGCATCCGCGTAAACGGCATCTCCGCGGGCCCGATCAAGACGCTCGCTGCCGCAGGGATCGCCGGCTTTCGCAAGATGTTGAATCGGGTCGCTGAAGTGGCGCCCATGCGGCGGAATGTCACGCCGGAGGATGTCGGCAATGCGGCGGCCTTCCTGTGCTCGGATCTCGCGGCGGGGATTACCGGGGAGATTCTCTATGTAGATGGTGGATTCAACACTGTCGGCATGAGTTTTCCGGAGACCGCTACCGAAGGCTGAGGGCGCTCTGCTGGCTGCGGCGCGGCGCCATGAAGGCTTCGAGGAGTCTCAGTCGGTTGTTGCGCGCGATGCCATGAAAGCCTTGAGTCCGTCGTCCATCTCGCGCCAGACATGGCCGAGATGGGGGTCGCGGCGCACGACGTCTGTGTAGGCGCTTATCGCTTCGTGGCGATCGAGAAGCTCGGTACGACCGGAGAAGTTCATCAACCCTTCCAGGGTGAACCGGAGGGGTGCGAGCCATGCATCTGCTGTCGAGAGCCGATCACCGACCGCGTACGTGCCCGGCATCAGAACTTCGTTGAGATGTTTCAACGCGCCGTCTAGCTTGGCCATCTGCGAGGCTATGGCCGCTTCGTCGCGGGCTTTGGTGTCGAACAGTCCGAACAGGGGCATGATGGACGTCATAACGTACTGCTCGGCGACTTGCGTGATGAAGCGCACGCGCGCGAGGTCCTGCGGTGAGCGTGGCCGCAGCGATGATTCGGGGTAAGCGTCTTCGAGATATTCGACTATGACACCGGACTCGGCCACTGTTGTGCCGTCGTCGAGCACGAGGACGGGAACCCGCACGAGCGGATTCAACTTTCGATACTCCACCGAGGTGCGCCAGTCGGACGGCGGCGCAACGATCTCAACCGGCAGATCCTTGGCATGAATTGCAACGCGCACGCGAGCGGCGAAGGGCGATAAGGCCAGTGAAAACAGCTTCATTGCATCCTCATGGGGGACAGTCTGATGCGCCGGACGATAGCGCGGACCCGGGCGAGCGCCTTGAAGATTCCCGACAGCAGGTGACCGCCGAGCCCAAGGGCGTACTCGATCCCGCGCTGGCCGCGCAACGCTTCCGGCTGGCGCGCTTCGAGCCCGCCGCAGACCTCCGGTCATTCGTCGAGCATTTCTGGATCGTGGCGTGGGATCTGCGGGGGCAGGAGCCTTACGTGCAGAAGACGCTGCCCTACCCTTGCGTGCACCTGGTGTTTGATGCTGGAAAGACGGCGATATTCGGGGTGATGCGGGGTGCCTTCGAGTATCGGTTGGAGGGAGCGGGTCGTGTGTTGGGTGTGAGGTTCCGGGCTGGCGGGTTTCGCGGGACACTGGGTGGGGCGGTTGCGGCGATAACGGATCGGACGATTCCGTTATCTGGCGTTTATGAGTTGGATTGTGATGCTGCCGAGGCATCTGTGTTGGGTGCGGAGGGGGATGCGGGGATGATGGAGGCTGCTGAGGCTATTCTGCGGACGCGCATTCCGCCGTTGGATGAGACTGTTGGCCACGTGGGCGAAATTGTCGACCGTATCGGGACGGACCGGACTATCAATCGAGTGGATGAGCTCGCCACGCAGATCGGTCTTGGCGAGCGGGCGTTGCAGCGGTTGTTTGTTGAGTATGTGGGTGTTTCGCCGAAGTGGGTTATCCGGCGATTTCGACTTCACGATGCGGCATCACGGCTTGCGAAGGCGGAGGATGTGAATCTAACGCACCTCGCGCAGGAGCTTGGTTACTCCGACCAGGCGCACTTCACGCGGGATTTCAAGGCGATCGTCGGGCGCTCGCCATCGGATTACCGACGCTTGGCGACGTCGGTATCACTCGGCGGCTCAACCGGCCTCGGAGGCAATCCGAAGTGACGCCGTAGGTTTTCGTGTATCT
>JAQGOE010000036.1 GCA_028293725.1 Gammaproteobacteria bacterium
CGACCAGCCTGCAGAGTGGCCTTGGCAAGATCGCACAGCCCGTACGCGTCGCCGTGACGGGCACTGCCGTCTCCCCCCCGATCGATGCGACGCTAGCGTTGCTAGGCCGGGAGCGCACTCTGGCGCGCCTCGATGCGGCATTAGTGCGGCCTTAGTCGCCGCTCAGGTAAGCGGCTACTCCGAAATCGTCACCGGACCTTCCTCAGAGGACTGCAGAGGTGCGCTATGCGTTGCTTCGCGCAACTCGCCCTCGCGCAGCGATGCAAACATTGCTCCAAGGACGGCATCCCGCTCGAGGTGTCTCTCGGCCCAGGCGCGAGCTCGCTGGCCCAACTCGGTCATGAAGGCACGGTCGTTGGTCAACTGGAGAATGGCGCTGGCCAGGTGGTCGGGATCTTCGGGCGTAGTGATCAGGCCACATTGCGAGACCACCGAGGCAAGCTCGGTGCCCGGTGCGCAAGTCGCCACCACCGGTCGTCCGCTGGCCAGCATTCCGGACAGCTTGGAAGGGAGTACCAGGTCGGCGGCGTCGGAGCTCTGTGGCAGCAGGTGGATATCAGCCATGGTCAACAGCTCGCCGAGCCGCTCAAACGGCTGCAGTGGCAGCAGCCGCACATTCTTCAACTGCCGGGTGCGCGATTCGAGCTCGCATTGCAGAGCCCCCTCGCCGCAGATCACGAACAGGATGTCGCGGCGATGGGCCAGCAGCTCGGCTACTTGCGGAATCACCAGCAAACCTTGTTTGGCTGCTAGCGTGCCTGAATAGAGTACGACGAAGGTCAGGGGGTCGATACCCAGTTCGCGACGATAGTTCGGGCTGCTGCAAGAGGGCGCGATATGCGAGATGTCGACCCAATTGGGAAAGTACCGGGTTCGCTCCCTGGCGACGCCCTTTGCAACCAGCCGGTCGACCATGCGATGCGAGATCGATGAGACGCTGTTAAAGCGCCGCAACATCCAACGCTCCAGGGCCAGTGCCACCGATTGCAATGGCTTCGATTTGAGCAACCCCAGCCGGAATGCGACATCGATCTCGAAATCCTGTACGTGCAGCCATGCCTTGGCGCCGCTCAGGCGGGCTGCGAGCCAACCGCCGGGCGCGCATAACAACGCCGGAGCGACGGTAATGACCAGCTGCGGTCGCCAGAACGCATGACATAAGATCACCGGAAGTGACGTCAATGCAAAGGAGAGCAGATGCAGAATACGGCGCAAACCGGTAGCTTTTTTCGGCACCCATAGCGGCGCGCGCCAGATGGTGATGCCGGGAAGATGCTCGCGCCGGTAGGGAGGCCACCGATAGCCGGCCCGGACCTTCCATTGCGGATAGTAGGGAGGGGCGGTGATAACGTGCACGTTATGCCCCTGGGCCGCGAGCCATTGCGCCATTTCACCAGAGTATTTGCCGATGCCAACCTGCTCAGGCAAAAAATTTGCGCTGTAAATGAGGACCTTCATTCGAGCCCGCTCCCTTGGATAGCCCCCCTCGTCAGAGTTAGATATTACGCAGAATCGCGACGTGTTGAACACGAGATTTTCAACAGCCGGGAAACACCGTATTGCGCATCAGGCTCTATCGTGGTTCGAAAGCGTGGATTGCGCACTAAGGTAGAGCGATATAGCTGGGCTGTAGTGTTGTAACGGCGCAGGTGACCGCGGGTTCCGCGCGGATCGCGGTGCCACGCCCGGCTCCCTTACTGCCCATTGATGCTCAGACCTGCCGTTTGATCCATCTTGACATGATATAGCCTTAAGTCCACCGATCCGCCGGGGACCTGGTAGGCGGCGGCATCCCACGTCAGGGACCGGGCATGGCGCCAGGCGCTGCGAATAGCAGTCGCGGAAGTTGTGCCCTCGCTTTGAGCCTGAACGCTCGCCCCGCCGTTAGCCGTTTGGTTGAGCAGGAACCCGACGGCTCCACTGGCAGCAGTCGCGTTGGTGGCTTGAAAATAGGCGCTTCTGTTGCTGGTAATTCCCATGAAATAGGCGTGAGTCTGCGGTACCCCGTTTCTGAGCTCGATCGCCGGGCCGGCGGGCATCTGACTCTCGTCGAGTTGCATGCCCAGCCAGGAGGCAGTGCCGTTGAACCGGTCGAGAAGCACGGCGGGCGACGCAGTCGAAGAGCGCGGTGCCACATGGCCACCCAGGTAGGTGAACGTCGCGCTGTCCAAGCGAAAGAGCGCTGTCGCGGACCCCTCGTACCAGGTATCGGCGATCAGGAAATTGCTGCCATTCGTCAGGTTGATTGGCCCGACCACGCCGTTGCTTATGGCAACCGCATGGATGACGTCATTAAACGTGAGCGAAGCAATACCCGGATTGGCTTGCAGCGACAGTTGGGTCTTCTCCAAATGGGTGGCCGCGATGGGCCCAAGCTGACTGCCGACGAGTTGAATGCGACCGCCGGCATAATCCGCCGACGAGACTGCAACCGCCGTCGTGCCTGCGCCAACCCACTGCAGGTCCCGTAGCGTGACCTTGGCAGGAGCCGCGATGTCCAGCATCGGACCGGTCCCCATGCCGTTGGACACCGTCAGTACGGAACCGTACCCGTCGCCAACAAGCTGGACTTTCTGGTGTTGGGCAACCCGCAGCGTCTTGTTGAGATTCCACGTGCCGTAACCGAAATGAACGATCGGCAACGAATCGCCGCTCTGCGTAGCCGAGTCGATCAAGGCTTGAATCTGGTCCGCCGTGGCTCCCGCAGGAACCTCAAACACCGCGTGGTGGGTCCATGCCGGTGTGGCGGGGAGTGCCATTGACTGAGTGGAGATGCTCGCGGGGCTCACCTTCACGTCATCCACACTTATTAAACTGTCGGACCCGGTAGGGCCGGGCTCGCCCGCGGTCACGGTATTGCCAAGGCTCAGTACACTACGCCCGGTTGCCCAGTCAGTCAGTTGATAGGTAGCGCCGCTGGCGGCGATCTGATTATCGATCAGCAGCAAAGGCCCGAGATTTCCCAGGGCAATCGGCACCGCGTTGGTCGATTGCACCACGCGATTGTTCTCCGCGATGACGACCGCGGCATTGGCCCCCATTGGGCTCGCCTCGAAAAAGCGACGCGACCCGATTGATACATTGTTATGCAATGAGAACCACCCGGTATTGCCGATAGCCATGTCGGCGACCGTGGAGCGCTCAAAGAACGAACGGTATACATAGATGGCACCCGCGCCATCCGTCGTCGCGGCGCCATCCACGCCGTACTGGTTGGTGACCCCCCGGGCGCAATCCACGAAATGCGAATCCCAGATCCACCAGTCCAAGGCATTCCAACTACCGAGATCGACGCCGGCATAGGTGTTACGGAGGAATGTAACCCGGCGGACCTGTCCTTCCGAGTCGAGCTGCCCGTAGTTCGTGCCCAGGTGGCCGGCCATGATTCCAATCGCGAGGTCTTGAAAGACCTCATCCTGATGTTCGCTGCTGCCGCCGTAAGCGTGGCCCTGTGAAGTATTCCACCACTGGGCAACGCCGTATTGCGCAGTCCCCGACCCGTCCCAGGTGATACGGGAATAGCGCGTACCGAGACCACCATCCTGGATGAGCATGGCGCCGCCGGCGGGTCCGTACCATTTGATGGTGGTTTTCGCCGGGCTATTTCCAATGATGCCAACACCTCCCCAGCGATAGTTATTGGCACCTTCGGCCGACACCCCGTTCAATTTGAGTGTCGCGGTGATTTTGTACGTGCCTCCCGGGAAATACAGCACCTGTGGCTTTCCCGGCTTACCCAGATCTGTCAGCGCGCGTTGGATAGCTGCAGTATCGTCGGCTACTCCATCGCCAACGGCACCGTATGTGGACTTCAGGTTAGCCCACGAGGCGAAGGGCCCGATGACCTCTTCTTCCACCATATCCACCGCCCAGCGGGCCGGCTGCGAAGTAGTGGCGGAGACTACGGCCGACGTGGCAGGACTCATCGGGCTCGTGACGTTGGTGTTGCCAACTGTAACCGGGTTGGCGGCGGTGGTGCCCGCGCTCGTACCCCCGCTTGCGTCGCTCGGACTGTTAGGAGTGGCAACGCCGGTGGGCTGCGCGGCCGCAGGGACGGAGGAATCGCTGCCGCCGCAGGCCGCCAGGCAGAGTAGAAGAACCGCGCTCAAAGCCGCGCTCGAGAGTATAAATCGCATCCAGCCAGTCCATATAAACGACGTTGCCAGCCTCGCGGCCGCGCTTTAGATCGCGGTCAGTAAACGATGAATCGACCTTTGTCGCAACGTGTTGGCTTTTGCCGACTCCACAGGGAATCGGTGCTGCGATCAGTGCACGGAGGTGCTCGAAGCGTGTCTCGATGCCGCAGCCGGATATTGGGCCTCACGGCCGGGCGGGTAAGTGACTTCCGTCGCGGATTGGGCTGCGACGCGAGGCGCCATCGCGGAGGTGGCACACGCGTCCCGATATTCCCGCACGGTTCTGGTTCGAGCCTCGGGATTTCGCGCGAAGTTAGCGCGCGGACAATATCCGGTACCCTGGCCGGCGCGGGCCCATTTGAGTTCCCGTCGTCATCGAGACGCCCATCCCAAGTGACGCGGATTCTCATCGCCGAGGGTCAAATGGGCGTATGCCCGAGCTTTAGAGTATTCTCGTCCGAGCTCCACCGCGTCTCTTACCGAAATGATTCATCAGAACGACGCGCGTCTCGCGTCGGACGTTGCCGTGAGTGAGAACTCGATCACGATCCGTGGCACGCGCTTGCTGTTTGACGAGCTGGTCGATCCCCGGCAACTTCTCGAAGAGAACGCGCTGCGGCTGCGGGCGGCCATGGCCGCGGCGCAGCCTTTCGAGCACCTGACACTCGAGGGCCTATTCAACAGTCGCCTGCTCGAGCTGATATATGAGGAGTTCGACTTGTACGCCGGTCGGCCGTGGAGCCGCCAGATCAGCAAGTACGAGGACACGTTTCGCTCCGCCCCCGGATCCCGTCTCGGGCCGGCCGCTCAACTTTATTTCTGGCTGGTCAATTCAGGCCCGTTTACCGCATTCCTGAGCGCCGTTTCCGGAGTCAGCACCTTGATTCCGGATCCGCAGCTCATCGGGGGCGGCATGCATGAGACGCGCAATGGCGGACACTTCGGAATTCATCGCGACTTCGAAGTCCACGTCAACAACGGCCTCTCCAATGCGATGGTGCTCATCACCTACCTCAACAAGGACTGGCCGGCGAGCTACCAGGGTATCCTCGAGCTCTGGGATGCGAAGCGCCAGCAGTGCGTGAAGAAGGTACCGCCGGACTTCGGCCTTTCGCTCCTGATGCGCCATGGACCGAGCAGCTATCACGGCTACCTCGCTCCGCTGAACGCGCCGCCGGGCCGCACGCGGCGCTCCGTGGCCAGTTATTATTATGTCAACAAGGATGCGGCGAACCAGGTCGCCAGCACCATGTCGAAGTTTTTGTTCACCACCAAGGGCGACCTTGCGACGGGCTTCGTCAAGCAGTTTGTCCCGCCGATCCTGTGGAAGGGCTTCAAGAAATTAAAGCGCTAGAGAAGCCGCCCGCTCAAGCGGTAAGCGGCGGGTCCCCGCGACCCGATGCCGAGGCGGACTCGACCCTGCCGGATCGCGAGATCCAACAACTGGAAGCATTCCGCCTGCCACCTGGATTCAGGGGACGGTCGGCTGCGTTCGTGCAGCTGTGGTGGCTGGTGCAGGCCCTCTTTGTAAAACCGCTGCCGCAGATTTTCTTTCCGTTACGACGCATGCTGCTGCGCGCGTTCGGCGCAAAAATCGGTGTGGGGGTGCGAATTCGTCCTGGCGTGGAGGTCACCTATCCCTGGAAGCTGGTCATCGGAGACCATTCCTGGATCGGCGACGACGTGACTCTGTACAGCCTGGGCCCGATCACCATCGGCTCCAACACCGTGATCTCACAGAAATCCTACATCTGCGCGGCAGACCACGACTACTCCGATCGTACATTTGCGATCCGGGAGCGGCCTGTGACAATCGCGGACGAGGTGTGGGTGGCTGCTGGTACGTGGGTAGGCCCCGGTGTCACGATCGCCTCGGGGGCGGTTGTCGGGGCACGCAGCACCGTTACGAAGGATCTGCCCGCCGGCATGGTATGTATCGGCAGCCCGTGCCGGCCGATCAAACCTCGAATCACCTCGTAGCCACGACCCGCTAGCGCCGCGAAAGCACGGCTTTTTCCGGGGTTGCCGCCGCGCCGGTGTTGCGAATCACCTCGAGCAGGTCGTTTGCCGTGGCCTCCATGGCAAAGCGACTCTCGAAGGTGCGGCGAGCTTGCTCCCGGAAGCGGGTACGCTCACCGCTATCCAGCTCCAACCAGCGGCGCAGCAGGGACTCCGAGCCGGCAACGGTGTCGGCGTCCACCAATCCTGCGCCATCGGCTTGGATTTCCTGCCAGATGTTGACCTTGTTGGAAATGAGCACCGGCACACCGCAAGCTAGAGCTTCAGCCACTGCAATGCCGAAATTCTCCTGGTGCGATGGCAGCACGAAGGCGTCGGCGCTGTAGAGAGCTCCCCATTTCAGATCGTCCTTCAGCATCCCTGCCCAGCTGATGCGCTCGGTAACCCCGAGGCTCGCTGCCATGGCCTGCAAGGTTGGCACCCAGCCCGTCTGGTCGGGACCGGCCATGACCAGGTGCAGTTGCGGATCGATGGCCGCGACGCGCGCAAACGCCTGGATGAGCAGGTCGCAGCCTTTTTTCTCGTGGATGCGCCCCATGAAGAGCAGCAGGCGACGCCCTCGTGTTTGCGGAAACCGCGTCAAGAAGCTCTCGCAAACCCGGTTTGCCTCGAGCGGTGGCCGGGTCGTGCCAAATGCCACCACCCGCTCGCGCGCGCTGTAGAGCCAGAATGATTGTCGTGCCAGCAGCCGCTCCTGCTCGGTCGTAAACAACGTCGCCGCGGCGTCCCGCAGAACCCGGTATTCCGCCCACGGCCAGTACAGCCACTTCTTCAGGTGTTTCAACGGATAGCGGTGTTTGAACCATGGATCCAACATGCCGTGAGCGAACACGTAGTAGGGGACTTGCGACCTGCGCAAAGCGCGCCACGTGCCGAGTCCGGGGTATTGCCACAGGCCCTCTACCACCACCGCGTCGAAGTCCTGTGCGTGCGAGCGCAGCCACGGCACCAACTGTTTGTTGTATCCATAGCCCGGCATCGACGGACCCAGGGCGTGAATCGGCAATGGATAGTTTTGCAGAAACACCGCCCGCGAATCGTCCAGCGTCAGGACCTCCACGACATGTCCGAGGCTCGTCAGGTATAGACCGCGCTGCCGGACCACCTCTGCGGGGCCACCCAGTTCAGGGTTCACGCTGGGCAGTACGTCCAATATCTTCATGTCTGTGCCAACTCGTTCCTTGGTAGGGGCGTTTCGGTGATTCCGTAGCTGGCCAACACCCGCCCGTATATGGAGAGGTAGGCATCGATAGCGCTCTCGGCGGTAAAGCGCTGTGCCCAGGCGCACCCCAACTTCATGCTTTCGTGCCGTTGGGCATCCGTCCGCCCTAAGAGACCCAGAAGTACTGCGGCACCTTGCGACGCCCACGCGGACACGTCGTCACCGCTCTTCAGTCGCGGAAGATAGACTGCGTTCCCTCCACCGACCTCGCTCATCGGAGGCTCATCGGTCGTGACTACAGGGCATCCGCAGGCCTGAGCTTCGATGATCGGCCACCCGAAGCCTTCCGCGAGGCTCGGGAAGAGCAACGCCTCGGCATGAGAATAGGCAGCTTGCAGCGTAGGCTCCGACAAGCCCTGGTAGAACGAAACCCGGCCGCGCGGCGGCACTCGGCCTAGACACTCGAGCACCTTCGAATCGGCGGGTGGGCTGATACACAACAGAGGCAGTGGATCGGGAACCTGCCCGGCGTAACTTGCGTAGAGCGCAATCGTGCCGGCAAGATTTTTATACCACTGGCCGCCGCCCACGTGGAGCAGCATGCCGCGGGGTGAGTCGGGCAATCCGGCCGCGACGAGAGCTTGCCGCGCATCCTCTCGCGCCATGCGCACATAGGGGTAATTCAGTCCGTTGTAGACCACTTCGGAAGTGATCGGCAGAATCTGTCCGCACCTGTGCAAATCGTCGCGTGTCTTTTGAGAAATCGAAATGAAATGACGCGCCGTCTGGAAGCCCCTGCGGATGTAGCGTTGGTAGATCCGCCCCGATAGCGCCGTTGGGTTTTCGGGAAATTCCCCGAGCGCGGAGCGAAGTGCAAGCAAGTCGTGTGCGTGGACCACGTGCGGCCTACCGCGTATGAGCGGCATCCATGGGCCGAGGGCCTGATCACAGAACACGAACAACGTTTCAGGCGGCACACGCCCGAGTGCCCGACGCACGCTCAGCGGGAACAACAGATACTGGTCTATGTAGCCGGCCCATTTGGACCACCGGCCGTGCGGCAGGAGATGAAACACTCTGGCCTTGGGCGACCAGGTCTCCACGCTGTGTCCTCGCGACGCATAGGCCGATCGCAGCATCTGAGCGAAGCGCCTCATGCTTTCCGAGCGCAGAAAGTCTGGATGGCAGAACAGGACGATTTTCAATGGCCGGAGGTCCCGCGGGCCGCCGCTGCGTTGGTTGGCATTGGTGCCCTGGAGGCAGCGCCACGCCGCGGTAACAGCAGATTCGACATGGCCAACACCAGGCAGTAAGTGAGGGTCATTTGCAACACGTCGCGCCCGTAAAAGGTGAGCATGATGCCGAGCGATTCCGCGGTAATGCCATAAAGAAACAGCGTCCACATCTTCATCATCGCCACGGGGGCCAGCATGGTCACTCCCGCGGCAGGTCTTACCGTGAGCCAGTCCAATATGACGAAAACGACCCAGCACATTCCCGCGTAGACGAGCGCGAAGAGCGGGCCGCCGAGCAGGGTAATACCTTCGGCAATCATGGAGCCGGTCCTGCGGCCGCCGAGCGGGACACCACGGCTGAGGTACACGATGTAATCGCCCGTCGAGAACATCAACTTTTCCTTGTCCACCCGGATACCGAGCATCTTTAGTAACGGCGTCGGCAACACGGCCCAGAGGGTTTGCCGGGAGATGTCGGCCAACCTGGCTTTGTCGGTCTGCGTGAGGAGCAGGCCGGCAAAGTGGAGCGAGTTGTCGTGAAACTTCGTCTCGACGAAGCGCGCCAGCAGCGGATTTGCAATGTACTTCTCGTCGTAGGCCGTCCGCGTCGCCGCCTCCTTTTGCTCGCGGTAGCGCTGCAGGGCGTATGGCCGCCTCCACATGTAAAATGTTTTGCCAATCATCTCCATAGCCGGGGTCTTGGCCCGGCCACCCCGCACTATCTCCATCGCCGTGGCGAGATCGGCAAGCGGCGCCGCGATGGCAAGCGCGAGAGCAGCGAGCGCGCCGATCCTGATCAAGGTCTTCCTACCTATGACCGCGGAGCTTCGCAGACCCACGAACAGATAGATCAGCGCCACGGTGACCACGCCAAAGAACATGATGCCGCGAGCGTTGAAGGCTATCCCCAACAGACAGACGACCAGGGCGTAAGCAACTATCAGAGTGCGCGAGAGCGTGCTCGGAGTGGGGTCCGCGGCGCCGCGCGGGTATATCGCGATGAGAAACGGTGCCCAGGTGAGAAATATGAAGGCTCCGCATATCTTGCTCAGAACGCCGAGCCCGTTGGCGAATGGAAAAGCGCACAGGCCTATCAGGCCCATGATCCACGACGCGCCGGTGCTGGGCGTTTGATACACGCCGATCTTGCTCCACAGACTCCGCATCGGCGAGCGGTTCGCTGTGGTTGGTGTGAACAGGCAATACACCGCGTGTACCGCGAGCGCAATCGCCTGGTAGAGCGCGAGGGTGCCAAATGTCAGGAGGGGCGCATAAAGGGAGCTGCGCAAGGCCGTCCAGGCGGCGGTTTGCGCCAGCAGTGCGCCGAGTTGGGTGGTGGCACAAAATCCGAAGATCGCGAACGCGGACAGCGGTTGCACCTCGAGCGCCCTGGTCCAGCCGATGTAGAGCAGAATGCCGATGGAGGAGACCAGGACCACCAGCACGGCGGCCAGGTTTTCGATCGAGCCGTCGATGAAAAGTTGTAAGAGCGCGGATAACACCGTCACGGCGATCAGGCTCCGCAGAATGAGCTGCCGCACGGTCATGCTGTGCGGGTCCCGTGCGCGGCGAGGTCTGAATAGATCTTCATTGCCCGGTCGCCATAATCGCTCCAGCCGCCGAGGGCCCTGACTCGAGCGGTGGCGGCCTCGCTCAACGCATCTCGCAGGGCGGGCTGATCGGCCAGCCGCTGCAGTCGCTCGGCCAGTTGATCCACGTCCCGGATAGGCAGAATGAACCCGCCGACGCCATCCTCGAGCAGATCACCCGCGCCGGTGTTCTCTGTTGCCACCACCGGGCAGCCGCATGCCATGGCCTGTGCCAGCACCAGCGCCAGGCCCTCCTCGACGCTGGGCAGAACCAGGACGTGGCTCCGGCTCATCAGTTCCTTGAGTTGCGGCTGCGGAACGTGGCCGATGACCCGGGCTTGCTCCGGCCACAGACCGCGGCCGCGCAGCATCGCGATCAAGTCAGGATCCGGAATGCCGGCGAAGGTGATCGACAGGCGCGGATGTTGGATGCGCTGGTAGGCCTGGACCAGGTACTGCACTCCCTTGCGCAGGCTCATACCGCCCACGAACAGAACGTCGAAGCGGCTCGGGTCGGGCGCCCCGGCCGGATGGAAGCGGGTTAGATTCACACCGTAAGGCAGATGACGCAGTTTGGCTGCGGGGACCCCCTCGGCGACGAAGGAGCGTAGGGCGAAGGTCGATGGCACGGTGACGCAATCCGCCTCGGCGTACTCCTCCTGCTCTATTTCCATAATACGGGGGTCGATGGGGTCGTAAGGCATATCCCATCTCTCGTGCTCCTCGCGCTGGAGCCGCTCCTGCGTACGGATATGGGTCGACCCGCGATCGCATACATAGCGCGCGCCTCGGGAATGCGCGATCCTTCCGCTGCGCAGGGCTGAACCTGACAATCCCACGAAGACCTCACAGGGAGGCAGATTCCGACTGACGTGACGATCCAGTGAGGCCCGGTCGAGTAGCTCCCAGGTGCGGATCGCGCGTGTTCCCAGAGCGTTGCGCAGACGGGGGATCATGTAGGGCGTATGGATCCACGGATACGTCTTGATCAGCCGGCCGGGCAATTGCTCATGCTTAAGCTTGAACCGCGGATATCCGGTAAAAATGGCTGCGAGGGCGTCCTGGCGATGCAATTCGCGAGCCAGGTCGAAGGTATGGAACTTGCCGATCGTCGAGACCGCGACCTTCATGAATGGACGTCACCCGAAGAAAAGAAGTATGCCATATTGACCGCAATCGCCCCGCAAAGGCTTGCAACCTGTTACCGCAGAGCGGGACTCGTTGCCCGAGTTAACAAACATCGGGTCCAGCAAGGACCTGAATCCGAACGCCGGGTTCGAACGCTGCCGACACTGCCACCAGCGGGCACTGTACTAGTTCGAGAAGCCGGTTTTCGCACTAAGTTGGCGCATGGCACAATGCGGCAGGAGTCACACGAGTACTGTCCCACGCGGGGAGCCGGCTCAGGCCGGCGGCACAGTTAGTGCATTGTCTGTGGACGTCCGGTATGTAAACATAGGGTTATCACAGCCAATGACGGGCATCGTTCGTCCTACGGAAAAAAAGCGGCCGTGACATATCGACAATTTGTTGGAATCCTGCGGGCGCGTTGGCGGCTGGTCGCGGCTATTTTTGGCGGCATCCTGTTGCTGACGGCGCTGGGTACGATCTTCTGGCCGAGGGCGTATGAAGCCACCGCCTCGGTTGTCGTGGATATCAACGCCGACCCGACCACCGGGACCGTCAATCCGGACCAGTTGTTGACCAGCTACCTGGCGACACAGGTGGACATCGCCTCGAGTGACCGGGTGGTGCGCCGGGTCGTCAAGGCTTTGAAGCTCGATGCGGATCCGGAGCGCCGGGCGAAATGGTTACGCAAGACCGGCGGGGAAGGGGATTTCATCGCCTGGCTCATCCACGGGGTACGCACCGAGATTGCAGTCACGCCCTCGCGCGATAGCAGTGTTATTACCATTACCGCCCTGACGAGCGACCGGAAGTCTTCGGTAGCGCTGGCGAATGCATTTGCCGAGGCTTACGTCGATACGACGATCGACCTGAAGGTGGAGCCCGCACGGCAATATGCCGCTTGGTTCGCCGACCGCTCACGCGAATTCCAGGCGGATCTCGAGGCCAAGCAGAAGCGCCTCTCCGATTATCAGACCGCGAACGGGATTACCGCGACCGACGAAAAGCTCGATATCGAGAGCTCGCGATTGGCGGACCTGTCGACGGCGGTCACCAAGGCTCAAGAGGAGTACCAGGAGAAGGACTCCATCCAGCGCCATGCGCAAGCCGGCGCCGACTCAGTACCGGAGGTGCTGCAAAACCCGCTCATCTCGTCCCTGAAATCCGAGCTCGCTATGGCTGAGTCCAAGCTCAAGGATCTTTCGACGAATGTCGGCGTCAACTACCCGCAGTACCAGGCCGCCGCGGCACAGGTGGCCTCACTCCGAGCCCGACTCGCGGAGGAAACAGCGCAGATCCTGAGCTCGCTGAAAGGTGATGCGCAGCTGAGCTCGCGACAACATTCTGATGCGCGGGCGGCGCTGGAGGCGCAGAAGAGACGCGTGCTCGAACTCAAGCATCAGCGCGATCAGGTGCAGGTACTGCAGAATGATGTCACCGCGGCACAGAAGGCGCTGGATGACGTCACGCAACGCCGCTCCCAGAACAGTCTGGCGAGCCAGATCGAGCAGACCAACGTGTTGCCGCTGACCGAGGCGGTCGAGCCGCCTTTCGCCGCCGTGCCGGTGATTAAATTGAACGTGGCGGTGGGGTTGGCATTGGCATTGTTGCTGTCGGTCGGCACCGCCCTGGTCCTCGAACTCAATAATCCGATCGTGCGTACTGAAGAAGACCTGTTGCGTGTAGTGGGCGCGCCGTTGTTGGGCTCGGTCAGATCCGCCACCGGAGTAACGGCAGCGGCCTTGAAAGAGGGCGCGGCCACTCGGGTACCGGAGCAGCAGCGGGCCGCGATGCTGGAGGCCCGCGCCTCATGAGCGCCACTACCAGGGACGACGCCTTCAAACCTGCCGATGGCGCCCGTCGCAACCGTGCGCTCGGGGCCATTCTGGTCGACGCCGGGCGTTTGACGTACGACGATGTCGCCGAGATCGAGGCATTCGCGGATAACTCCGGTTTGTTGTTCGGTGAGGCGGCCATCCGGCTGAAGCGTATTACCAGCGGAGATCTGGAGTTTGCCCTGGCGCGGCAATTCAATTATCCGGTATTGCCTTTCGGTCCCTCCGGCGCGGTCTCCGCGGAAGTCGTGGCGGCCTACGAGCCGCATTGCGCCGCCGTCGAGGATTTGCGCACCGTGCGCAGCCGGCTCGTCATCGATTGGCTGAATCGCACCGATCGCAACCTCCTGACCGTCGTAAGTCCACATCACGGCGAGGGTCGCAGTTGGTTCGCGGCGAATCTGGCGACCGTTTTCGCCCAAGCCGGCGAGCGAACGCTGCTCATCGACGGTGACATGCGCAATTCGCGCCAGCACCAGCTGTTCAACTTGAACAACACTGTCGGGCTCTCGTCACTGCTGACGGGCCGCGCCGGCAAGGAAGCCGCGCAACGTGTACATCCCGAGCTGCGGTTGTTCGTCATACCGGCCGGTGTTGCCCCGCCGAACCCGCAGGAGTTGCTGACGAGACCCGTATTCGGTGTCGTCATCGACGGGTTCGCCAGCCAGTTCGACGTCGTGATCTTCGACAGCCCGGCAGCGCAGGATACGGCGGATGCCGAGCTGCTGGCCGCGAAATCCGGCGCCGCGCTCTTGCTGACGCGCCGTGGGCATACAAGCGAGCTCGCGCTGAAGTCAACATTCGAGTCGCTCATGCGCGCGAACGTGAAGGTCCTGGGCAGTGTGATCAACAATTACACTTAGTCCCTGCGGTCCTTCCCCCTACAATCCGTGCCTGTCGCCCCTACTCTTCGGATCGCCGCGCCTGAACAATGAGAATATTAGTCGAGAATTCGTCGTGGAATAATATCGGGGACGCTTTCTACCAGTTCAGCCTCTTCAACCTGTTGAAGAAAGCGTGTCCCGGCGACCAGATCGCCTTTCTCAATGCGCCCACCGTACGCTCCTTCCGCGTCCCGCCGCGGTTCGTCCGGAATGTATATCATCCGGAGCTCATTCAGGACGCCGACCTGTATGTATTGTCCGGGCCTATTCTCAACAGTTCGTTTCTGCGCGATTACGGGCCGCTGATCCGCAGGTGGGTCCAGCGGAAAGCCAATTATGTGTTGGTCAGTGTGCACGGTGAGACGGGTTCGCAACGTGAGATCGCCGAGTTTCTGCAATCTCATCCCCCCATGCTGCTCTCCTCGCGTGACAGTCCGACGTACGCTCTCTACAAGAGCTGCGCCTTTCCTACCTACGACGGGGTCTGCACCGCGAGTCTGGTGTCGCTCACTTGTGAGCCGGGCGACGTGTTGCCCGACAGGCCGTATGTCGCCTGCAGCTTCTATGACGGTTACGAGCCTCCTTTCAGGATCGTGGAGAACGACAGCGGCGAGATAGTCGACGTCGCGGGCATCGCGGACTGGCAGCCTGACAGGTGGTGGCGCTTCTCCCGGCACCTCGAATTCGCGCGGCGGAAGTACCCGGGCACGGTGGGGAAGTATGAGATCGTGCGCCCCGTCCACGACATCGCCTACAAGTTCGCTCATTTGAACTTCGCCCGCGAGAACTCGGTTCTGTCCTACAACCCCTTTATTTATCTTGCCCTCTACAAGGGGGCGAAGCTGACGGTGACGAACCGTCTGCATGCTGCTTTGCCCGCATTGTCGTTTGGCAACCCGGTGGCATATGTAGGCCGAACCGCCCGCAACGGGGCTTTGGATCGGCTCGGTCTGCAGAATTACCAGGGTCGACTCGTCGCGTGCGCGCCAGAGATCATCGCGCGTGAGCACGCGGGGATGGTCGAGGCGCTGCGCAACGCGGGGATCGACTAAGTGTCGAGGTGGGCACGGATCGCTCCACCGCCGCGAATCAGGAGGATGTTGACAGCGGTATTCATAGGCCGCCTCCTCATAGCCGCGCGGCAGCTCCTCGTAGTACCCCTCATGATCCGCGCCTGGGGAACCAGTTACTACGGGGCGTGGCTGATATTGAGCTCCATACCGACGTTCCTGGCCCTTTCCAACCTGGGCATCGGAACGTCGGCGCGCACTCGGGCGACTCTTGAAGTTGCTGGCGGCAAGACAGCTGCAGCAATGACGACCATCAGGCTCGGTGTCCTCGTCGTCGCCGTGGTCGGGACGGTCGTCGTCGCTCTGGTGTATTTCTTCCTGCAGCTGTTCGTCAAACAGGGCGGCGCCGTGAGTACGGTCGACCATGCCAACGCCGTGGTCGCGCTTCTGATGGTCACGACGTTCGTGCAGATGTTTGCCGCGCCATTCGACGCGCCATGGGTTGGCACCGGCCGGGCCGCGTTTGCCCAGAATGCCAACAATCTGTTGAACGCCGTCACCGTCCTGGGAATGTTCGGCGCGCTACTTTTCGGGGCGTCGGCGCTGGTGCTTGCGCTCGTGATGCTGGTCATTACAGCGCTCTGGTCGGCGATCTACATATTTCTCGGACGGCGCACGCTACGGAACCTGATGCTCACGTCCGCGCCGCCCGAAGTGACACCGCCCGGGAGTGAAAGGCGCCTGTTTGTCGGGCTCATCTGGCAGGGCCTGGGCTACCAGGCGGGAGCACTGTGGCAGGCGATTCTGTTTCAAGGCTCGATCGTGGTTGCGGGAAGTGTGCTCGGCACGACCGGTGCCGCTCTATGGGGAGCCATGCGTGTCGTCATACGCAGTGGCAACCAGTTTCTCGAGCTCATCGGGCAAACCGTGGCTCCGGAGTTCCAGGCTGCCTATGCCAAGAAGAACTACGACAAGCTGCGCAGGGACTATCGCAACGCGCTGACCGCGGCCGTCATTTCAGCTGCCTGCATCGTGCTGCTGCTGTTGACCGTGGGCCCGGCCGCATTCAATTGGTGGACGCGTAACAGCTTTACACTCGATTACACCGGGTGGTCGATCTTTTGCATATCGCTGCTGCCCTTCTCACTGTGGTGGTGCGGGGCAGTACTGCAAGGGGGAATTAACAGGCCGTGGATGATCAACGCCTACGGCATCGGATCGGCCGCCCTGTGCGTAGTCCTGATGCGGCTTCTGGGGGGCGGCGGTATGGTCTATTTTAGCGCCTGTGCCCTGTTGTTCGACGTCATGATGGCGGCGTTCGTGTTGCCGCAGTCCCTGAAGTTGATCCGTGTGCCGCAGGCGCCCTAAGCATCGGATCAGTGCCTCGGATCAGCGGCCGCGGATGTCCAAGCCGGCGGTCTGATCCATTTTCATGCGGTATATCCTGACATCCACAGAGCCTGCGGGAACCTGATAGGCCGCCGAGTCCCACGTCACGGCGCGAGCCTGCTTCCAGGCATTGCGAATATCCTCCGCGGACGTTGCCCCTGCATCGGTCGCTTGCACGCTGATGGAGGCCTGAGACGTTCTGTTCAGAATGAAGCCCACTTTGCCGACAGGTCCGCCCGAGCGGGAAAAGTAGTCGCTCTTGTTGCTGGTGAGCCCCATGAAATAGGCGTGCGTTGTCGAAGTCTCGTTTCCTATGACAATGCTTGGGCCCGACGGTATTGCCTTGAGGTCGCTCTCCATGCCGAGCCAGGACGCAGTCCCGGAAAATCGATCGAGCCGGATGACCGGGTCCGCGAGGTTGGCATTGCCCGAGTGCGACGCGGGGGCCATGTGGCCGCCGAGATAGGTAAACGTCGAGTCATTTATCCGGAATAGCGCGGTCTCAGGACCCTCATACCAGGCATCGGCGATGAGGAAGTCACTGTCGTTGGACAGTTTGATCAGCCCGACAACCCCGTTGCTGTAAGCGACCGCGTCCCGGACCGCGTCGAGCGCGATCGAGGTGATCGCCGGGTTGGCTTGCAATGAAAGCCGCGTCTTGTCGAGGTGGGTCGCTGTAACGGGGCCGAGATTGCTCCCGACCACTTGTATCCGACCGGCCTCTCGATCGGCACCGGAGATCGTGACCGCTGTCGTGCGCGTCGCGACCCATTGCATGTCGCGAATCGTCACCCGGGCGGGGGCGGCAATCTGCAACATCGAGGCGGGGTTCGAGCCGTCGGGTACCGTCAAAATCGAGCCGTACCCGTCGCCGACCAGCTGGACGCTGCGATTGCTCGAAATTCGCAGCGGCTCACGCAAAGTCCAGGTGCCGTAGGCAAAGTGAACGATCGGCAGAGGGTCGCCACTGCGTGTGGCCTGGTCTATCAACGCCTGGATCTGCGCGCTGTTCGCCCCCGGCGGCACTTCGAACACCGAGTGGTGGGCCCAGCCGGGCGTCGGCGGCAGCGTTAGGGGCTGGGTCGAAATGTCTGCGGCAGTGACGGTCGTATCGTCGATCGCCATGATCCTGTCTGAGTTGGATCCGGCGGGCAGTGCACCCGTGATCTTGTTACCCAGGCTCAACACGTCGCGGCCCTTGATCCAATCGGTCAGCTCGAAGAGGGCGCCTTTCGCCTGAATCGCGTTGTCGACCAGGAACATCGGACCGGTATTCCCGAGGGAGATCGGGACCGGGTCCGTCGACTGCACGACCCGATTGTTCTGCGCGATCACGACCGCCTCATTGGCTCCGAGAGGGGCGGCTTCGAAGAAGCGGCGCGATCCGATCGAGACATTGTTGTGGAGCGAGAACCAGCCGGTGTTGGCGATGGCCATGTCGGCCACGGTCGAGCGCTGGAACAGCGAGCGATAGACATATACGGTGCCGGCGCCCTTGGTCTGACCGGAGTCGCTCGCGTTATAGTTATTCGTGACACCCCGCCCGCAATCGACGAACTGTGAATCCCAAACCCACCAGTCCAAGGCATTCCAACTCCCGACGGCAACCCCGGCGTAGCGGTTACGGACAAAGACGACGCGTCGAATCTGGCCCTCCGAGTCCAACTGCCCATAGGGCTTGCCCAGTCGGCCGGCCATGATCCCGATCGCCATGTCTTGAAAGACTTCGTCCTGATGCTCCGTGCCACCGCCGTAGACATGTCCCTCGGAGGTATTCCACCATTGAGCGATTCCATACTGAGCGGTAGTGGAGCCATCCCACGTCAGGCGGGAGTAGCGGGTGCCGAAGCCTCCGTCTTGAATGAGCATTGCGGTACCCGGTGGGCCGAACCACTTGATCCGGGTGGTCGTCGGGCTGTCACCGATCAGGCTGACGCCGCCCCAACGAAAGTTACCGCTGCCGCGCCACTGAACCCCCGTCAGCGTGAGCGTCGCGGTTAGTTTGTAGGTGCCCGGCGGAAAATACAGGACCTGGGGCTTCCCCGGCTGCCCCAGATCATTCAGTCCGCGTTGAATCGCGGGAGTGTCGTCGGTGACCCCGTCACCTGCGGCGCCGTAGGTCTTCTTGACGTCTCCCCATGACGAGAAGGGCCCGACTGTTTCCTCCTCTATCATTTCGACTGTCCGACGGGCGTCGTGTTGGCGATCGCCGTCCGCTGTGGGCGCGGCGCCACATCCATTGACCCAAACCAGGGTGGCGCCGAGTGCGCTTAGAAGGCGTCCCGCCAATTGCTTACCGGTTAGGATGCGCGCTTCCCCAATTGGTGCGTGATCCTTCCCAGTATTTCCTCCAGGACGACCTCGTTGTAGTGGCCGTTCTTTTGAATCCGGGAGTGGCCCGCGGCCGCGATTTTGAGACGGGCCTGCTCGTCCTTGAGGGCATAAGCGCACATCGCTACACATTCATTGACGTCGCCCCAGAACAGTGCTTCCGTACCTTCTTCGTACATGGCTAGATGATCCGTCGTTCGCTCCGCGCACAGCAATGCTCCGAGCGCGGGAATCTCCAGGGAGCGCGTCGTATGCAAGTCGCGGTTGCCCTTCGACACCAGCCCGAGGTTCACTTTGGTGCACTGTATGACCTTGCCGTAGTCATCGCCGTAAACACCGAGTCCTTTCCAATGGTCTTTGAGGGCCGGCCACTCCGGCGCCTTGTGCCAACGGTTTCCCCGGATGGTGAGGGGAACCCCGCCCCGGATGAGTTCCAGCGCAAACGGTCCCCGCTCTGGAAACCAGCTGCCCAGAAACAACACTTCCGAGTCCCAGAGTCTGTGATCCTCCGCTGTCAGCAGCCTCGGAGCGTGTCGTACTTCGTCAGCGGACCGGGAAACCCGCATGACATCGCGAGCACCGAGCGCGGAGGCTTCGCCGACATTCTCCTCGCGTACCACGACACACAGGTCGTACCCAGAAACGGTGCGGCGATAGGCGCCGAATCGCGCGCCGTCGCGCGGGCCGAACGGGTCATCGATGTTGTAGTTGAGAATGAAAGAGGTGTGCTTGCGCAGCAGTGATAAGACGGACTGGGTCACCCACTCGCCGCCGTCGATCCAGCATACCGTGTAATGCTGTCCCGCTATCCGCTTGGACAAGCCGCGGACCAGCCAAGGGGTGAACCAGCCACCGCCAAGCTTCCACGTGACCCGTTCCACCCAGACAGTGGGGGGCAAAAATTCCCGCAGGTCGATGACGGTGACCTGGTGGCCCAACCGGCGCAGCGCATCGGCCCTGTCCAGGCTCGTGCCCTCGGCGGGTCCCAGGTATAACACGGAGGCCATCGTTATTTTTTCATCCGGAGCTGCGGGGGCCGCGGGTGCGCTTTGTATGACATTCGGTGTTTGGGCGCGGCCATAACGGCCAGTGAGCCGATTCTACAATCTGCCGGCGGGACTTGTCTCCACGGAAGTCATGCGCCGCAGGCTAGAAACGGGCCTGTAAACTGGCACTGACCAGACTGTCGTTGAACGCAAACACGGACAAATTCGAACTGCGGTCGGAGCGCCGGTAATACAACACGGCCTGCAGCGAGCGCGCAATGGACCACGCCAGATCGATCTGCTCGTAGCGGATCAGGCTGTGCTGTGGAAAAGGCAGCGAGGCCGACAGGGGGTTCGGCCCGATGAAGCGCTGATCTTCACGGGAGTATTGCAGTTCAACGCTCAATTTCGCGGTGGGTCCCCACCTGGCAATGGCGCGCGAGGCTTCCGACACAAAATACTCGGACGCCGCATCGACGTAGGCATACACGTTGCGCGAGCTCATGAGCAGCAGTTGCGTACGCTCGGTGGAATGAAATACCAGCGCGGCATTCCAGATGGCACCGGAAAAGTCGAAATTCGTCGCGACCGTGTAGTGATGGCTGATATACCCCGCCGAGGCGGTGGCCACGACCGTGCTGCCCAGAGGAACCAATACGTCGGCGGTCGCGGTCCGCTCCTGGAAATTACGGTTGAACGGCGTGACATTGTCGATGAAGCCCGGATACCCGTAGTGGCCGTTGGTGGCCCGATAGTTCACGGCGAACGAGCTGCCGCCCGGGGTGTTGTATGCGACGCTCAACAGGCCCGTGCTCCCCGTGTACTTGTCGAGCGGGTCGTCGGTGTGCGAGACCTTGACCTCGAGCGCTTCGGCGCTCAGCTGCCATCCGGATCCCAGCGCCATCTGTCCCGTGGCGTAAAACTTGTAGTTGTTGTAGATGTCCTTGGGCAAAAGGAAGTTCAGGGCCAGCTGATGGTAGGAGCCGAAGTCGGCGAGCTTGCGGTCATAGGTCGCCCCCGCCTGACCGGTGAAACGTGAGCCGAACTGCCAATGCCCGAGGAGCGCCGCGGCACCCGAGGTGTTGTCGAGGTAAGTGTTGTGCACGTAGCGGTTTTCGTCCGCCCGCGCCAGCAATTCCAGGCCCTCCCCGGAGACGCTCCAATGCGAGTCGACGCCGGCGGTGACCGTGTTGATCACATCGTTCCGGCTGACGACCGACGGGTTAGGGGGCACGAGGTCCGGAGCCGGCAGGCGAAAGACATTGTCGTCGTAGACGCTCCGCGCGCCCACGTAAGGCGTCCAGCCCTTCGCCGGCACGCTCTCATCGTCCGGATTCGGCCAGCTGACGTGACCATCGTCGGCATCGAAGTCGATCCAGTGAAAGAGGTTGCCCTGGAAGATGTTCGGATTGAGGCTCGCCGGGCTGAACTCCGGTAGGTCAGCCTTCACGGCGCTCGAGGCCCCCAGCGCGCTCATTGCGATCAAGGCAAGATCGCGGCGGAGGCGTCGAATACCGGGCCGATTGCGCTGTGTGCCGGCCGCCTTCCTCAAAAGACGCTTTCCTTCACCCTCAGAACGTCATCCGCCTGGACCAGGTCCGCGGCATCCAGCGGAATCTCCCGCTCCTTGCCGCCCGGGTGGTCCCTGCGCCTCACCACGATCCGGCGGTCTGAGCCCCGGGCGGTCAGCCCGCCTCCGGCTGAAATCGCTTGTGCGGCCGTCATACCCCGATCGAGCCGATACACACCCGGTCGTGCCACCGCGCCGTAGATGTAGAACTGCGCCGCGCGGGGGACGTATAGCGTGTCACCAGCCCTCAACGTTACGTTCTGCCGCGGGTCACCTTGAAACAGTGAGATGAGGTCAACCGGTACCGGGGTGCCATCACGGCGCAACACCGTGGCTTCGTCGGCCGCGACCAGGTTCACCACGCCGCCGGCCGCGGCGAGCGCCGCAATCACATTGACCTTGGTCATGAGAGGGTATTGGCCGGGGTGGGTCACTTGTCCCAGCACCGAGAACCGCTGACTCTGGTAGTCGGTGACCAGAATCGAAACCTGCGGCTGCCGCACGAACTTGCCGTCCGCCAGCCCCTGCGCCAGCGCTTTTTCGAGCTCGTGGACCGATGCGCCCGCGGCCTTGACCTCTCCGAGCAGCGGAAACGTGATGGTGCCCGCTTCGCTGACGCGCAATTCGGTGGCGAGCTCCGGGTGATCGAAGACCGAGACTTTCAGGAGATCGCCCGCACCCACGGGGTAGTCCGCTGTGGTTACCGGGGCCTGTGCTCCCGCAACAGCGCAAACCAGGGTCAAGAGCAGCACCCCCAAGGCCTGAAAACCGATTCTTATCTGTTGTGTCATACACTCGCCATCAGTTGAGAGCCGCTCCGGCAGCTTCGCGATTCAGGCCGCCTTCCGCAAGAGCGCTGCCGGTCGCGGCCGGCGCCGTTAGATGATACAGGCGTGTCTGCATCGCGGCCTGCCCGTAGGAAATCCGGGCTTCCGCTCGCGCACGAGCCAGGTGATCCCCCATCGCCGCCTCGTTGTGGAGCTGCGTCAGATACCGCTCGATCACGGGTTTTGCCCTCTCGAGAGTGGTTGGCTGCGCCTCGATCCCGAGGATCTGGATGAACTGCATCCTACCGTCTCCGCGCCCTGAAACCAGTACATCACCGACATGGGCTGACGCGTAGTGCGCAAGCTGGCTCATTGGCAGCTCTTCCGCGGTCCGACTCAGCCGTTGCGCGTCAAATGGGATCAGGTGGCTATCGAGCAGGCGCTGCAGGGTGTGTGCGGAATTCGCACGCCCGACCGCGGCGAGCAGCTTTTCATTCACCTTGGCAGCCTCCACGGTAAAAACGGCCAGACTATAGGCCCGACGGTTTTCGAAGAGCGTGGGGTTGTTGCGGTAGTACTCTTCGACCTGCGCCGGGGAGGGCGGCTCGCGCGGATAAATCATCCGCTCGGCGAAGACCTCCGCCAGGATGCGCCGCCGCGCGCGCCGCAGCGCATCCGCGACAGCGGGGTCGCGATCCAACCGGCCGGCGACCGCCTGCTGTGCCAGCAGCTCCTGATCGATCAGGGCGTCGAGCCCGGCGCGACTGTTTTCCCCCGTGTTGGATTTTGTGCCGCCCGGCGGCTCGACCTCCTCGAGGTCCGTTATCGAGAGCTCTCGTCCGTTGACGCTCGCGACCACCCCTGGATCATTTTGACTTACATTGCCGCTGCAGGCGGTGACGCCCAGGAGCGTGAGGCATAGCAGGCGGCGGTGAATGCCGGAACTCCCACCCGGCACGATCAGTACGCCTTCCGGTCCATCCACACCAACGCCAGGGTTCTCGCGAGGATCACCAGGTCGAGCTGCAACGACCAGCGGCGCAAGTACTGCAAGTCGAACTCGATGCGCTTCTGCATGCTCTCCAGATCGTCCCCGCCCCGATGACCGTGAATCTGCGCCCAGCCGGTGATGCCGGGTTTTACCTTATGGCGCAGCATGTAGCTGGGGATGAGCACCCGGTAGCGCTCGTTCATGGAGACGACGTGTGGCCTCGGGCCTACGAGGCTCATCGTTCCTTGCAGGACGTTGAAGAGCTGCGGAAGCTCATCCAGGGAGGTGCGGCGGGTGAAGGCGCCGAACGCGGTCACGCGGGGGTCCTGGCGCGAGACCTGGGTAAAGCGGGTCTCTCCATCCTCCATGACCCGCATGGAGCGGAACTTGTAGACGAGGATTTCCCTACCATCGAGCCCGTAGCGTTTTTGCTTGAAGACAACAGGGCCAGGGGAGCTCAGCCGGATACCCAGCGCGACAGCCAGCAGCACCGGCGCAAGCAGCACAATGGCCGTCCCAGCGACCAACACATCGACCAACCGCTTGGCAGCTCCCCGGATGCCGTAAAAGGGCGATGCCTGCACGGTCAACAGCGGAATACCGCCAACCAGGTCGAAACGAGGTTGGATCAACTGGAACATGACGAGGTCGGGTACAAAGTAGACCGACGCCGTGGAATTCCGCAACTCTTCCAGCATCTGCAAAACGCGTGGCTCGCGGCGCATGGGCAGGGCGATGTAGACGGCGTTTACGTCGGCCCCCGGGACGAACCCTGGGACGTCCGCCGACTTACCGAGAACCTGGTAGGAATCGTCGGCGTGTACACGGGCCGGATCGCCCGGACGGCGGTCCTCGAAAAAGCCCAGCACCTGGGTGCGCAACAGCGGGTCGCCGCTCAGCATGTTGGCGAGGCTCACGCCAAGCTCCGTCATGCCCACTATCACCACCCTGCGCTGCGGCGGGCTGTGTTTTCCGGAATGAATGAGTACGTGGCGCGCACCGAGTTGCGCCAGCCACAGAACGAGCGGCGTCGTCACCGCCCAGCGCGACAGCAACGTGGAGTCGAACTGCGCCGAGAGTTCGCACACGCGCAGGAGGACCTGAATCAGGCCTGCCACCAGCGCCCATCGCAGCGCCAGGTCGACCAGCGACCGCAGCGCGAATGTAAGACTTTGCGCGCCCTGTATCGGCGGGACCTCCAGGAACTCCGCGACGCCGATGAACGTGAGCACCGCCAGGAGAATGTTGGGCCCAGCGAGCGATTCATCCAGGCTGACCAGGCAGCCGTAAAGTGCCAACACCGAGGTTACCGGGTACAGCAGCGATTTGACGATGAAAAGAGTGGACGGGTCGACTGCGGTAACATCGCACCTTGCCTGGTTGTGCTTCAGTCCCTCTAGCACTTGAAGTGGACCCGCGGCCGGTTACGCGGCGAAGGGGGATTGCCGCAGCAACCGCTGTTTCCTGCGCAACTGGTAAGTCACCAGTGTCCCGATCGTGAGCAGAATCATCCCCGTATCGGTCTCGCGGATTCCGGCGGCGCGCTTCGAGCCGGTCGACGGGCGCGAGTCGCCTGTGCCGATATCGTGCGCCAGCCATGCAGCGCCGGCATTCAACCGTTCGCGGAAGGATTCCATTCCGCTCCTGAGGTCTTGCCGCGCGTCATACCCGTACGCATGCGCTGCTGCGAGGCCGGGAACGACGTAGCCGGACTTTACGTAGTCGATAAAGGTGTTAGGTTGCCCCAACATATGCTCTGAGGAGCCCTCACGACCCGCCAGCGTACTCGCGGAAGCATTGAGGGCAATGACCTTGGTATTGCCCGCGGTCGCGCCGCTGAGGGCGACAACCCCCGCGAGCGCCAGCTTCCAACTCTTCACCGTGCTCACCTGTATTGCTCCCCGCGGCTCCCGATTTTATTCTGCGTACTCTCGAGTGTTGCAACTTCCATTCCATGTCCCCGAACGTTGTTCACGGCGCCTGAGTTTGCGGAAAGCCGCGTGTGTGCGAATACCGTGCACCGATATCGTTCGCCGGTGGCGCAAGGTGCGTCCCATTGGTGCAGGCAGCGACCCCGCGCCGACGCGCGCAGTCTCGAATCCAACATCAGGTGTTGGCGCGCGCGATCGAGGGGAGGGGGTGCGAGGTTCTCCAACATTCGGCGCGGCATCAATTTCACGCCTTTGCGTTTTTTGCCGTTCCTGGCCAGAACGATTTGCACGCTGCGCAAGTCGTGGGCGACTGTCGGGTGGCATTGCACGCACGAGCAGTCCAACTTGCACGGTGGTAGCAACGGCAACGGCAACGGCAAAGGTGGCGGCGGCAATGGCAACGGCAATGGCCGCGGCGGGCGGCGACAGCGGCGGTGGCGGTGGCGGCAACGGTAACGGTAACGGTAACGGTAACGGCGGGCAGCGGTGGGCGGTGGCGGCCTGGGCTCGTTATTTTTTGCTCAACGAAGGTTGGGACTACAAGGTGGGTGGTCTTAGACGGCCGTTCGCCACTGTGCCCAACGAGTGAGACGCCTGCCGAATCGCGACGTCCCAGTCCCAGCCGTCTGGCCGCCGTCCGCCGTGAGCGCTCCACCTATCTCTGTGGCGGAATCAGCGGTCCCGGCCGCCGAATTAGACGTCCCCCGCCGATCGATGCGAACGTGGCTCCGCACACGCTAGCGTTCGTGCAGGGCTCTCAGCCCGACGCGGCGTTAGCGCGAACTCAGCCGGCCTCCTGAGACGTGGTCGATTTTTGCCGACCTGCGGGTCCTGTCAGGCTTGACAATACGCAGGGGGATGCGTAGTTTCCCGCGGCTCCGCGTGGGGCCATAGCTCAGCTGGGAGAGCGCTTCCATGGCATGGAAGAGGTCGTCGGTTCGATCCCGACTGGCTCCACCAATATCCGTCTCGGAACGTCCCAGGAATCCTGGAACCGGCATAAACGCCAGGATTTAAAGGGAATTCCCGTTCCGCTACTTCTCGGGCTGGTGAGCACGATCCTGATTGGCGAGCTCGGCGGCGCGAATATGACCGAGTCAGTGTAGTGATCGGGAGCGATCTTGGACAAGCACGGTGCTATGCGCCGGCCATACGCTCCGCTGTAGGAGACCTCAATGACCAGCGTAACCGTTCAGCTCAGTGAGCGAGAGATCGAGGCGCTAAAAGCACGTACCGGCAAAAGAAACGCGCAAGCGGCGCTGAAGGCATGGGCAGCTCGCGCGAATGCGGAGCGCACCGTGGCGAACCTAAGAGCTGCACTAAAGGAGTCGCTCCAGGAGGAAGCTGCGGGAAAGGGCAAGCGCTTCGGTAGCGGCCGCGAGGCTATCCGTTGGCTCGAGAGCTGATAATTCTGCCGCGCTTCAAGCGCGACTACCGAATAGCGCGTAAGCACCCGGAGTTTGACGTCGAAACGCTCGAGTACGTTTTTGATGTCATGAGTTCCGGTGGCAAGTTACCGGAGGCTCTTCGGGAGCATCGGCTCGACAAACGCAGCGTTAATTGGGTCGGATTTACGGAGTGCCATCTAGGGGCCGACCTGCTGCTCATCTACAGAGTCCGCCGAGAGTCGGTGACTCTTCATCGCATCGGAACTCACAAGAGTCTGTTTGTCTCAATGAAGAAGAGGGCACTCCGGAATACCGCGAAGAGGCGGCGAAGGTTGCCAAAGCCAAAATAAAACCCGACTCCGCCCTTCGTCGTTGCCTAGAGCTGTTTCTCACGGCTATTAGCCATGCGGCCCGCAACTTAGGCTCTCCAGCCAACTCCCACCCCCGCGCGCTCGATCGAGCGAATGAGGGCACCGAGGTCCTCCACCAGTCGCCGCAGCATCAATCTCGCCCCTTCGCTGTTTGGCCATTGTTCGCGCAATGCCTGCGCAGCCTGCCCGCAACTGGCCCGTAGATCCTTGATGTCAGGAGGGCCGGCGCGACCGCGCGCCATCGTGGCTACTTGAGTCACTGTCTCAGCGAAGGCGTGCGCGAAATGCTCCACTGCGGGCAGAATGAGAGTTGCCGGCGCTTTGCTTACTGGCGCCTCGGGCGTAGGCTGCCCCTCGTCTGGTCGCTGTTCACCAGCCTGCAACTCCCGCTTCAAGAACGCGATATCCGCATGCATCTGCACGGTGTACTTCACTATCGCCGCGGCTGGTCCCTTGGCCGGCAACGCGTCGGGGCGGTCGCGGACTAGCAGCCCGAGCTCGCGTAACGATTGCCGTACGCGAAATTCAAACTTATCGCGACTCCTGGCGTCACCGGCTCGAGAGTCGACCGCGTATCGCAGCAACCCGGCAAACTCCTCGAGGAGTTTCGCCGTCGTGCGGGCTACCACGACTTCGCGGCGGCTCGGCATAACAGACACGGAAACCAGTGCGCCGATTAAAGCACCGAGGCCCACTCCGAGCATGCGAACACCGGCAACGTAAAGCGGCGCGCCGCTGGTCGCCGGCGCGGAGAGAACAATGATTGCCGCGATCATCGCGGTCCGAAAGGCGCTGTTATGAGCGGCAATGAGCGCCAGAGGCGATAGAGCGATCGCAATCAACAGAAGCTCCGGAATGTGGATGAGCCGCCCGAAGGTGGCCGCACATGCGATGCCCGCTCCAAGTAGGGTAGCCGTCAAACGCTCAAAACTCGCGCGTAGCACACCTCCGGAATGCGGTCGCGCAACGATCAAAGTGGTGATCACCGCGCTATAGGGCCCCGGCAGATGAATCATCGTCGTGCAAACGTAGGCCGCCAGGGCGGCAATCAACATTCGGGCGGCGGTGCGGCCCTCATGCCAATCCGTCAGGGGCTTCGGGAGCACCGTCGACAGCGCAACCATGGCTGTTCCTTTTGCTTTGAGACACAGATGCCAGGGAATCCATATACTGATATAGTACGCATAGCGTATCAAATTGGCCTGCAGGTATCCTATGTTCCGGCAGATTTCGCTCTGGCAATGTTCGGTGGGACAGGTCGCAATGGGGCGTGCCTCTGTAGAGAGCCGTACGGTTGGTCCGAGGGCGCTGATGGCCTTGACGGCACTGTTCGTGGCGATGACAGCCGTTGCGACGACAGCGTCGATCGCAAACAGCGCGGAACCCATCCGCGTCCGAGTCCAAGGGGGCGTCCTCGTCGGCACCTTAGACAGTGGCGTCGAGTCATTCAAAGGCATCCCCTATGCCGCGCCACCGGCAGGAGCACTACGTTGGACACTGCCCCGGCCTGTGACGCCTTGGCCCGACGAGCGCGCAGCCGACGACTTCGGCCCGTCCTGCACGCAAAGCTCAATCCCAGCCTCCTCTGAGCGCGTTCGCCGCCGGTCGCTTCGCGCATATTCCCTTGATCATCGGCACGAATGACGAAGAGGGTGCACTGTTGGGTCCGGACGCCCGCACGGAGGGGTTGTTCCCAAGGCTACCGAAGGAGGACCAGTCTCAGTTAGCGAAGCTCTACGGCCCGCAGGCGTCCAATGACACCTCGCTCGCCCGCCTCGAATTCCGTGATGGCTATTTCGCAAGCGAGGCGAGATGGATTGCCTCGAAGGTCAGCGCCGCCGGCGCTCCCGCCTACCTGTATCGTTTTGAATACGTGTTGGGGGTACTGCAGGCGCGGCGCACAGGCGCGTTTCATGGCTCCGAGGTTCCCTTCGTGTTCGATAGCCTGCCGACAAAACGGGTGGACGAGAATGATCTGCGGGTTGTGCGGGCCGTGCACGGCTGCTGGGCCGCCTTTGCGCGAACCGGTAAGCCAACCTGTGCGGACGCAGCCGACTGGCCTGCCTTCGGCGGCCAGGAAAACCAGGAAGTGGGAACCAAGGATCAGGCCAAGAAGGGCGAGGCTCACGCCAACACGGGCCACGCCGACGGTGGTGAGGTCAACAAATGGATGGTCTTCGACGCGCACCCCGGCGCCCGACCGGTCGATGGCACGGCGGCTCTCGATCTCCTCCAGTGTCGCCTCGCCGACGCGTCGCTGATCGGCTCAAGCCCATGTCCGCCGAAATAGCCAGATCAGGTCCGACAAAGTTGACAAGGGGCCGTCGGTGGTGACCGTGGGTCACCTAGCTCAGCACTTCCAACTCACGCAACCGGCCCGACCCGCGACGCCGTGCGCTCCGCCATTTCCTGATCCGACCGCCTCTTGAGATACCTCCGCATCGCCACCGACGCCCGGTCACTGGCGACCGACATCTCATACGGCTCGTCGCCAGCCTCCGCGAGCGTTTGCTCAACCGCCGACAGCCCCGCGACGTCCTCGGCA
>JAQGOE010000140.1 GCA_028293725.1 Gammaproteobacteria bacterium
GTCTGGTCCGTGGCCGGAGTGCTCGCCGTCAGTCTGTTTGTGGGAATGGGCGCGGCACTATGGTGGTTCCCCAAGTATCGCTATGTAGCCACAACTGACAACCGAGCCGTCTGCCAGGTGAGTACACGGGATGACAATTCCCCGACGCCGGCGACCCTGGAAGACTTCGCGAAGGACGCGGCGATTCACAGCTTTCGATACGACTATGTGAATTACCGGGACGTCGTCAATGACGTCACCAACAAATGGTTCACGGCGCGTGGGCGTAGAGCCTTCATGCGATCTCTGGATGACTCCGGAAACCTGGAGCGCGTGGTCAAGGGTCGACTCATTATGCGCTCGTTCGCGACCGCCGCGCCGCAATTGGAATCCGAGGGGTTGGAGGGGGCATGGCGGTACTGGATCGTGCACGTGCCGCTGGCCATCGAATTCTATGTAGGCGGATCAGTGACGCCGACTAACACACAAGATTTCCTCGCAGAGGTCAAGCTGTTGCAAGAGCCGCCTTCTGCAGTGAACCAAAAGGGCATCGCAGTGGACAACGTGATTCTCAAACCCACTATTCGCAAGAGCTGATCTGATGAAGCCCTCACACATTATATGGGTGTGTCTGGTGGTGGTGTGCACGGCTACTGGACGAGCACAGACCGCGCCGCCTACGAATCCCCCAGCCGCGCCGGCTCAGCCCGACAGCGGTTTGGGGAAGCAGGTGGGGTCACCGTCATCGGAGGCGCGAGCGGCTCCGCGTGAGGTGGTGGAGCAAGCGATTGAGGACATCGAATCCTCGCAACTGACTGACGCAGAGTTCTCGCGTATTAAGCAGTTATATCTCAGGCGGGAGCGTCAGAAGGCGACCCCTTATGTGGTACCGGGAAAGCCGGTGGTGCGCACGCTTACCGTGCGCCTGGATCCCGGCACGCCGCCGCCGATGCTGCGCCTGACGCGGGGTCTACCGACGTCGGTTGTGTTCTCGGACCTCACGGGCCAGCCGTGGTTTATTAAGGAAGTGGCACTGAATCGGGACATGTTCAGCGATGGCCACGAGGGCGCCTCCCAGGGTGACCAAAGTGAGCCGACGAACGTGCTGAGCGTGGAGCCGAAGACGGCGGCCTCCTACGGTAGCGTCTCGATACGACTGAAGGGGCTGCCAACGCCGGTCATCTTTGTGCTCGCAGCCGCGCAGCAGGAGGTGGATCTGCGCGTTGATGCAGAGGTGCCGGGGCGCAATCCCGATGCGCTCGATACCACAACCTATGCAACGCTGCCGAGCATTGATGAGTCGCTCGTGGGTTTCCTCGACGGCGTGCCGCCCAAGGATGCTCGCCCTCTCCATGTGAGTGGGTTTCCCAACACGGAGGCGTGGTTCTATCAGGACAGCACCTACGTGCGCACCGACGCGCAACCGCAGTATCCGGCGTACTACTCGTCCGTTCGCAGCACATCAGGGCGGGCAGTGTACCGATTCAATGCGCGTGAGAGCAGTGTGACGCTTCTGAGCGCCGGCCGGGCAGTCACCGTTTTTATGGAGGAGTGACGGAAGTCGTATGTCCGAAACAGAACAACCGGCATCCGCCATCGATCAAGGCAGTCAGGGTGGGTTCGAGAACGAGGTTGCGACCTCTGCCGATGCGATGGCGGTCAAAGAAGGTAGGACGGCAAAGAAAGACGCGCAGTTCGGGAGCGAGTTCGCACGCAATTTCAACAGTATTTTCGGACATGGGGTAGGCAAGATCGCTCTGATCGCCGGTGGCGCTTTCATTGTCGTGGCGTGCGCGTTCGCGGTGCGTGGCTTTGCGCACAGGGGAGTGCAGCCACACCCCGACAAAGTGCAGGTTGATATTCCCCGTCCGCCGTCACCGCGAGTTTCGGTGGACCCGATTGACCCAAGGGAGGCCCAGCGCCGGGCGCAGCAGGCTGCTCGGGAGGCGGACGTTGCCGCTAGCAAGGGGCAGACCTATCAGGCCGATTTCACTCCAGCGGTCACCCGCGCTGGGTCCGCCGCAGACCTGACGTTCGGTTCGCAACCGCCGATTTCGGGGCTGGACAAAGCCGTCACCGGCCAAACGCCGGATGCGCCCGTCAAGCCGACTCCGGTTCCCGTGAGCGTGACTATACCCGCGGGGGCGGCTACCACGCAGGCGAATGCCCGTTTGCTCGCACAGGAGGAGCAACGTCGACAACTCGAGATGGATCGGCAGCGCGCTGCGCGCGAGAAGTACGTCGACGAACTTCGCAACGGTGTAAAGGCGCAGATCGAGGAGTTGATTGGTGAGCGGGGTGGATTGCGCACCGGGGGTGGCTACTCTGTGGTGCGCTACATGCCTGTGGAGAAGGCGGCCGTGCCGCTGGGCGCCGCTGATGGCCACGAACGGGCTGTCGGAACCTCGGTCACGGCGCAACCGGGTCCTCCCAGGCGGATTCTGTTCAAGGCGGGAAAGACCATATTCGCCACGTTGGATTCAGAGGTGAACACCGATGATGGCGGCGATGTATTCGCGACCGTACGCGGCGGTGCTTATGACGGTTCCAAGCTGATCGGCAAGATCGAGCAGGCGCCGCGCAACATCCGACTGCGCTTCTCTGTGTTGGCGCCACAGGATGATCGACCGACGATGCCCGTCGATGCCATTGCGATTCGCGAGCAAGACGCCAAAGAGGGCGTGGCCGATAGTATCAATCATCACACGATCGAGCGGTATTCAGCGCTGTTCGCCGGCTCACTTCTCCAAGGACTCGGCCAAGCTGCTGCGCAACCCCAGGGGTCGGCCATCGTGTTACCGAATGGCCAGACCGTGGTCGAGCAGCAGACACTGACGAACAAACGCATCGCTCTCTTTGCCGCTGGCGGCGTGGGCACCAACGCCGGCGCGCAGGTTCGTCAGACCTTTGGTGAGCCGCCGACCTACAAAACTCGAGCGAACAAAGGCATTGGCGTGGTGTTTCTCGCAGACGTGCAGGAGAAGTGAGCTCATGAAGAACCTTTCGTTAAAAAAGCTCTTGGGACTTTTCGGAGGCTTTCTGGCGGTCGTCCTGCTCATTGCTGTGATTATCGTCAGGGCGGGCCGAGAGGGCGGTGCCCAGCCGCGGGCCACGAAGGTGTATCACCACGAGCTCACGGCCGCACCAACACCAGACCCCCTGCCGCCCACCGTGGCTGCCACTGGCTACCGGTCCGGGCCGACCAGTCTGACGGCAGCGCCGGCGGACGCCCGATCCGTACTGACCGATGAACTCACGCGTGCAGCGACCGGCAACACACCGCCGCCAGCGCTCGTGGCCAGCTGTGCGCCGGCGGTGGACCTAATGCCGCGACTAGGCGCATTAGACGGCCGGCTCGAAGGGCTGGCGGCACGGGTGGGTGTACTCGAAGCCTCCGCCGCTGTGACTGCCGCACTCCAGCGGGAGCGCGAAGCTGTGGCAGTGCGAAGCCCGACAGCCGCGCGGCCCGTGCGCGCGAAGGCGCTGACGACCCTGCCCGGCTACAAGGCGATGGCGGTCGTCGGTGAGCGCGCCTGGGTACGAATGCCGGATGGGACGGAGGACAGTGCCACGACCGGCGAAGCGCTGGCGCGCCCCCGAGTGCGAAGTGTCAGTCACGACACGGGAATCATCATCACCAGCACGGACGAGCGGATCGACCCGCAATGAACTCCGCCACGTCATCGTCCCTGCCGGA
>JAQGOE010000141.1 GCA_028293725.1 Gammaproteobacteria bacterium
AGCCGCGGGCGCGGTCGCCGTGTAGATGACCACCTGAGCCGCCTCTTCCCCCGCACGGGCCCTTTGGAGCAGTTCCTCGGGTATCTGGATTTCGACTAGCTTGGCCACAGCTTACTTAGATGCCCGATCTCGGCAAAAGGTCGCAGCGGGCCGGGGGGTCTCGCCTCAACGCAATGGCGCAGCCTGCGCGAGAGCCGAGCCGACGGTCGCGACGTCGGGCGAGCCGCCACTCGATGGGCCATGGACAAATTACCTAATCGTAATTAGCCTAATCTGAATTAGGCCGATGGATGCTGAGGTTTGGCGCAAATGAAACACGGCATCCGCCTGGCGGGGCTTCTGCTCGCATTGACATTCGGTGTGGCCACAACGGGGGTCGGTAAACCGGTGACGGTGGACCAACTCCTCGTGAATGCTCCTCCGCAGGACTGGCGAGCGCCCGATCCGGACAACACGCTGTACCTCGAGATCCCGAGGGGACGCGTCGTCATCGAACTCGCGCCGCGCATCGCGCCGGCACATGTCGCCAATATCAAGTTGCTGGTGCGGGCCGGCTATTTCAATGGACTGGCGATCGTGCGCGTGCAGGACAACTACGTCGTGCAGTGGGACGATCGAGACCATCGGCGCCCTATTCCGGCCGGCGTGCGTCCGGTTGCACCCGAGTTTACTGCCGACCGGAGCGCGGGCCGGAACTTCCAGACCTTGCCGGAACACGATGTCTATGCCGCGGAAGTTGGATTTCTCGACGGCTTTCCAGCCGGGCGAGATCCGCGCTCAGGCAATGTCTGGCTCGCGCATTGCTATGGCATGGTCGGTGTCGGCCGGGACGATCCGCCGGAGAGTGACGGTACCGAAATGTATGCCGTGATCGGCAACGCACCCCGACAACTCGATCGTAACGTCACACTGGTCGGGAGGGTGCTCAAGGGCGTGGAACTTTTGTCGAGCCTGCCGCGCGGCAGTGGGGAGATGGGGTTCTACATCGGATCGGAGCCGCCCGTGCCGATCGCGTCCGTGCGCATCGCGGCGGACGTACCTGCTGCAGAGCGCACGCCGCTCGAGGTGTTGCGGACCGATAGCGCGACGTTCCGTACGGTGCTCGAGCAACGTCGCAACCGGCGGGAGTCCTGGTTCAAGTTCAATCCCGGGCACATTGAATTGTGCAACGTGCCCCTGCCCGTTCGGACCCCGCCCGGTCACTAGTCGCTCTGTTAGCTTCAGAAAGTCGGACCGCGAGGGCGCTTACCCAGGCGGTCCGCCCTTCCGTGCGACGGTCAGAACCTGTAATTCAGATCAATACCGACGGTGCGGGGCTGACTCACGGCCACGCGGTTGAAGGTCGGGAGATTCACGGCAACCTGTGTGACGTTGTTGAGCAGCGCGCGCTTGTTCGCGAGGTTATTCACGAACAGGACCGCCGACCAGTGATCCGCCTCGATCCCAGCGCGGGCATTCGTGAGGTCATACGAGGGTAGCGTGTTGGTCGTGAAGGTCTCGTCGTTGCGGCTCCCCGTGTAGGTGTTGTCAGCGCGTGCCGTCAACGAGAGCTGATCCGTCAGGCTGTGACGGTAGGCGATCGACGCGGACATGGTCCACTTGGGCACGTCCTGAATCGGAGTTCCAGGATTGAACCCGGCGTCGATAAGGGCCGAGCTAACCAGCGCCGCATGGGAGTACGAGGTGTTGGCCGACACCACGAGATCGCGTACCACGATCGCTTTAACCTCGAGCTCGCCGCCGTAAACGTGCGCATTGCCGGCGTTAGCCGTGTAGATATAACCGCAGGGAGACAGGGCGTTCGTCTGTTGGACCCCGATCCAGCTCTCAAAGTAAGCCGCGGCATTGACGGTGACCCGGTTGTCAGCCAAGCGGAGCTTTTCGCCCAGCTCGTAGCTCCACACATGGTCCGAATTGAACGAGATCGGCCCGTCCACGAATTGCGTGGTGCCGTACTCGTGCTGCAGTTCGCTTTCGCATGACAGGGGTCCCGAGGTCGGCACGGGCCCGGTACCGCCACCGGGACGAAAACCCTTCGACGCCGTGGCATACACCAGCAGGTCCTTGGTGAAATCATACGAGAGTGAAGCCTTGGGTGTGACGCCCTGGGCCTTTTGGTTCACCGAATTCACCACGGGCGTCGCGAGCGAGCCCGACTGGTTCACCGACACCGGGGAATCATAGTGGTAGCGCCGCAAACCCAAGGTCACGGCGAAGGGCTCGGTAATGTTGTAGGTTACCTCGCCGAATTCCGATTGCTGCAGGATCTTGTTCGGGCTGAAGTAATAAAATAGATCATTCGAGCCGAACAGCGGCGCGCCGCCCGCGGAAGGGAAATCGATGTCCCAGAATGATTCGAAGTCTTCGTAAAAATAACCTATCAACCATTTGAGGCGCGAGTTGCCGACCGAGGCGAGCCGCAGTTCCTCGGTGGTCTGGTGCGACATGTTGTTCTCGAAGGAGTACGCGGCGCCGAGTCCACCGGCCGCAGTCTCGAACGCCGGTATCTGCAGGCCCGTCTCCCAGGACTCCGCGGTGTCCTGTGTGAGCGGCTCGTGTCGTGTCCAGTAGGACGTCGTCGAGCTGATCTCAAATGAATCCGTACGGTACTTGGCAGTGAGGGCGCCGAGCTTGAATTCGTCTTTGTAGTTCTCCGCGACATCGAAGGGCTGGTAGTGGGCATCGGTGCCCGGGTCACTATCGATATACGGCAAGCCGCCCGCCGTCATCTTCTGGTAGAAGAACGACGGTGCGATGGTTAGCCCGTCGAAGGGCTTCACCAAGGCACTGATGCGCACTGTCGTGCGCGAGACGTCGTTGACGTCGTGGTAGTCCGTTGCAATAGGCGCGGCCAGAACATTGCCGCGTGTCGTAAAGCCGTTGGTCGGGACTGGAAACGTCCCCGGCGCGGTCACAATGCGATCGATCCAACCGCTATCGTGCGAATACGAGCCGACGATGCGCACGGCCGCCAAACCTCCGCCGATCGGGAGATTGACCATCGCATTTTCACCGTGATCGAAACCCCCATGATCGGTATCTGCGAAAACCAACTCCGCCGATGCGGCGAACGCGTCCGGGTTGGGAGCATTCGGCACAACCTTGATGGTTCCACCCATGGAGCCCGACCCGTACAACGTGCCCTGCGGCCCGCGCAACACCTCCACGCGGTTGAGATCGTAGAGCGCCGGAGAGATGACGATCTTTCCTTCGTTGGTCGCGGCGGGTGCCGTCAGCGGTGTGTCATCGTAGTAAAAGCCTACGGTGGGCGAGTTGCCGCCGGTCGAGGCGACTCCGCGCATCTCGAATTCCGACATACCCGGTCCGCTGGTCCGGAGCGAGACGCCCGGAACCGACTGCAACAGAGAACTCAAGTCCGTCAGGCCGCGATCCTGAATGTCCGCCCCGGAGACGGCTGTCAGGCTGATCGGCGTGGTCTGCACCGTCGACTCGCGCTTCTCCGCCGTGACAACGACTTCTTCGAGTTGCGATGAGTCGGAGTGGGCTTGTTGCTGTGCCAGCGCCGACGGGGCCCATCCGAGGAGAGCTGACGTCGAACAACACAGCGCCACCCAGGTGATTTTATTTTGTTGCATGGTGTTTCACGTTAGGACTTATCGTTATTGGTGTGGCCGCCGCCTGGTAGACGACGGTGCCACGGAATAATGTTAGCTCGCACTTGAGATTCTCGAGGGCGGCCGTTGGTGCGGTCAGAGGGTCCTGGTCCCAGACCGCGATGTCGGCACTTTTGCCGGGCTCGAGCGAGCCGGCGTCCGCTTCCAGGAACAGCTGGTGCGCAGCCCAGACGGTATAGGATTTAAGGGCGTCTCCCGCGCTGATCGCCTCTGCGGTACCGAAAGGTTGCGCCCCGTAGGAGCCGTGCAGGGTCTGGCGGGCGACCGAGGCCCATAGACCTAAGCGGGCAGGCAACGGGGTCACCGGGTAATCCGAGCCGCCTGCAAAGAGAATCCCCTTCCGCAGGTAGGACTGGTACGGATCGAGGCGGAGCGCGCGCTGCGGACCCAGGTTGCCCGCGTAGTTGTCACCAATCCAATACATGAACTCGCCCTGGGTCTCCGGATAGCCCGCATCATAGCGGTGCTGCAGGTCGGCCATCACCGTGATCGCATGATCCGTGGGGGTGTTGGCGTGGATTATAGAGTGCCGCAAACCCTGCTTGGGATTGGCTGCCAGCACTTCGGCATAAGTATCCACGACCCAGTCCACGGCGCGATCGCCGATGGCGTGCGTTCCTATATGAAGTCCCGCGTCGTGAAAGAGTCTCACGATCTGCTTGTACACGGCCGGGTCCATCAGCGGATACCCTTTGTTACCGGTGTCTACTTCGGTGCTGTTCTTGTGCCAATCATCGTACATCCAGGCTGTGCGGGCGCCGCCGCTGCCGTCCATGTACACCTTCACCCCGCAAAGGACCAGGTTAGGTGCGATAGCAATCGGGGGACGCGGCAGCTTCGCTGCCCGGGTCACGAGCGCTCGCGCGCCCTCCAGTGTCTGGTCGAAATGCCAGAGCGCGCACACGTGGGCTTGCAGCCTGCCCTCTCGGGCCAGAGACTCGTATGCATCCCACTGGAGCTGGGTGAGGTCGGGGTCCTTCACGCCCGTCATGCCCTCCTGATGCATGAGTTGCACATTGTCGAGAATGGCCTTCCGCCATTGCTCTAGCGACGGCTCCGGGATGAGTCGTTGGACGAGGTCCTGCGCCGATTCTTTGAGGACCCCGGCCGGCGCACCGGCCGAATCGCGTTGGATCGTTCCCGCCGTCGGATCGGGAGTCGTGCGGTCGATCCCTGCAAGCCGCAACGCCATGCTGTTGGCGGCTCCGTAGTGACCCGTCGTATGTTCCAGCCATACTGGGTTGCGGGGAGCGATGTCATCGAGATCAGGGGCCGCGATGTAGCGCTTCTCGGCCAATTTGGCTTCATCCCATCCCGCACCCAGCAGCCACTCGCCAGGGTGCAACTGGGCAGCGCGTGCGGCAACCAGGCGGCGAATCTCCGCGATGCTGGCGACCGTGCTGAGATCGAGCGATCTCAGATGATTCATGCCGCCTTCGGCCAGGTGGATGTGCGCATCGATCAGGCCGGGAGTCGCTGTGCGTCCGTGAAGATCAATGACGCGGGTTGCGCTGTCGGCCAGCGGGAGAATCTGCGCATTCGTTCCCAGGGCTATCAGGCGTCCATCGCGGATAGCTAGCGCCTCGACCACGGAGCCGTGGGAATCCTCTGTGAGAATGTGCCCACCTGTGAGGATCACATCGGCACTGTGCCGATTGGATGAGGGTGCGCTGGCGGTATCAGGCGTCCCGGCAGATGCGGCCGACGCGACGCAGATCGATAGGATGGCACCTGTAACGGCGCTCGTTTTCTTCCAACAAACCATTGCGTGCTCGTCCGCGGTTGGGCAGATGAGTGTAGCATCAGCGAGCGCTCGCCCTATTGTTCTGTTTTGGTGCAGGTGTGCGCCGAGTGCACCAGTACGCGCGCGTTAGTCCTTACGCATCCTATCGAGCAGCCGCTGCGTGAGCGTTCGCCGCTGGGGCGAGAACAGATCGGCACAGGCGCGCATGTAAGGGCTCAACTGCCGCTTCGCGTAAGTGAGATAACCTACCTCACGCAACTCGCTCAATGTCTGGTGGTAATGCTCGAGGATTGCTGCCGAAAAGAGCTTCCCGGTATGTGCCGCACCGACGCGTGCCGATGCTGACAGCCAACGTGCCCTGCCCGGAAGGGCACGTACGGCAGAAATCGCCAGCGCCGAAGAGGTCTCGAAAACCGATCGCCCCTGTCGCGCCGACTCTTGTTTGAGCTCTTCCCACTGGTTTCCGATCGCCTCGGGCGACGGAAGCCCGATCGGTTTCAGACCGCGCGCCTCGCTGCGAATCGCCGCCCACTCCTGCCGCAGTCCCGCGACGTCCAGTGGCGGAGTGTTGAATGCCTCCGCGAGGCGAGACGTGGTGCGCTCCAGTCCGTCGAGAAGTTGATCTACGCTGTAGAACTGGGTCTGCTGTTCCAACAGGCCCTGCGCCTTGAGCGCGTCGGCGATCTCCGGGATCAGGCGACGACCCAAGCCGCTGAGATCGGCCATTGCCGCGAGTACCCACACGGGCGAGACGCGAAACGCGACGATGCCGAGCAACTCTATGGCATTACCGGCCCCGCGCCTGACGAGAAAATCGTCTGGCTGCGGCTCTGCGGCCGGATAGATACCTTTTGCACCGCCGACCTGTTCGATTACATAGCGCAGTGTTACGTTCACGAGACTCTTGTAGAGTTGGGTGTTTCGCACGCCCCGTGGCAGCACCACCTCACCGACTTCGCGCAGCAGGCCAGCGCTGAGTCCGAGTGCGGAACGGATTACACGCTCAGGAAGCGACAGTAGGTACGCGCGTGAAAGTTTCCGCTCGGTGTTCGGTTGCATGACAGGCCGCCGCTAGTGCTCGTATTCGTCGAAGCCGTCCTTCACCGCCTGCGGGCTGTCCATGTGGAAGCCAGTGCTGAAATAGGGTCGCGTGCCGTAGGTGACGTTGGTGAACACTGCCTCCACCTGACTCACGCCCTCTTTGTCGATTGAAAAGGTCTCGTGCGCCTGGAGCGTCGAAGGGGCAGTCTCGGTCACGGTGACCGTCTTACCGTTCGTGAGCTTGTAGCTGCGGATCGAAGCGTCATTCTCGTGATCGAAATAGACACTGGTCATCACGACCTGGTGCTCCACGTCGACAGCCATGACCCGGCGGCTGCGGATGCGATTGTCGTTACGGTGATAACCCATCGCCATATCCTCGGCACAGCTCATGTTCATGCCGCCGCGCTCCTGCCCCGGCGGGACGGGAACGTTCGAGGTCGGGCGACCATCCTCCAGCCGCTGACAGTGAGATGAGAACAGCGGCGGTTTATCGCCTGCGTTGTTCTCGATACCGGTGAAGTAGGTGTTGACGATCTTCATGAGGTCTTCGCGTGAGCGCCGCTGGGGCGCCGGCACAACTTGTGAAAATTCGGGGCGCGGTTTTTCGCCCAGGTAATCGGGCCGCGTGGCATCGCTCTCCGGCGGATCCCGGGGCCAACGCTCCGGGGCTACGATCAACTCGATTTCGGTGAGTTGGCGGTTGTAAACCCTGAGCCGGGTGCTGACAATCACCGGGGTGCCATTTTCGTACAGGCGGGAGTAGAAACCGATCGTGCCCCAGTCGGGATCGGCGATGTACAGGCGATAGGGACGCGCGCCGCTGGCATTCTTCCAGAAGCCGTCGGGAATCGGCAGGGGCACGCTGTTTTCGGAGTAACGCACGCCTTTGGCGAGCGGCACCTGATTCGGGTCGTGGGCAAGTAGCGCTGTTATGAATTGGTCAGCCAGGGTCTGCAGGCAGGCGCGGTCGCAATCGGCGCTGCCGACATTGGGCGGGAGCGGAGTGGCCGCCGGCGCCGCGGCGGACGTTCCTGGCAGTGCTATGGTTAGGAGCAGTGCATACAAAGACGTGGCGAGCTGACGAATCGGGCTGATATTCATTGCGGTATGTTGTCCCCTGGCCGTTTCGATTGGATCGCCGTGGCCGCAAGCCTAGCACCCTGGTAGCATGTGCGCGGATATAAAGAGTAACAGCTGGGGAGATATGCCATGCAACTTCGCCTGTGTCTTGCCGCTGCGGCAGTTATATTGTTGAGCGTTACTGTGGGTCAGGCACAGGAGACGGTGGTCGCGGCTGGCGACACCGACGGGTTGTTCCACAGCCCCGACCCGGTCCTGAATACCAACAAGCAGGCGGCTTATCACATCGTCAAGGACCTGATCGAGGCCAACCACTGGGAGCTCGCCGATCGCTACCTGACGCGGGAGTATATTCAGCACAACCCATTGGCAGCCTCAGGCCGCGATGGTGTGGTGAAGTTCTTCACCGAAGTACTCAAGGTAAAAGCCACCCCGATACCGGCACGGATGAAGACCAAGGTGGTGTCGGTCACTGCCGAGGGAGATCGGGTTGTCGTGGCTTACGTGAGGGAATTGAAGGACCCGAAAGATCCTGCGAAGACCTACACCACTACGTGGTTCGACATGTGGCGTTTCAAGGATGGCAAAGCCGACGAGCACTGGGATCCTGCTACCCGCTGACACCGGAGTTATCCCGGGGGCCGCTCGAAAGCGGCTCGACGTTGACCACCGGCAGATCCAACTCAAACCAGAACGTGCTGCCCTCGCCGAGTTCGCTCTCCACCTGGATATCCGCTCCCATCAGCCGCACCAGGCTGCGGCTGATGGCTAAACCAAGACCGGTGCCGCCGGTACGGCGCCGCTCCTCGCCAACCTGCTCGAACGGCTGGAAGAGTCGCTGGAGCTGATCGGCGCTCATCCCTATGCCGGTATCCTGCACCCGAAAGCGCAGGCGGGCGGGCCCGGCGGGCGTTATGGATAAGCGCACCTGTCCGTGGTCGGTAAACTTCACCGCGTTGGCCAGGAGGTTCAACAACACCTGCCTCAGGCGTCGCTCGTCCGTGTATATCGCTTGCGGCAGGTCCGGAGCGACATTCCAAATGAGATCGAGGCCCTTCTCCTGTGCCTTGATCAAGATGATCTCGCGAATCGTCGCCAGGAAGGTGGCCAGGGCAACCACACTCGGTTCGAGTCCCAGTTTGCCCGCCTCGATCTTGGCGACATCCAGCGCTTCATTGATCAAAGTCAGCAGGTGCTCGCCACTCTGGTGGATCACGGTCAGGCGATCGCGCTGGCGCGCAGTCAGGGTCGTGTCGCGCGCGAGGATCTGCGCGTACCCCAGAACGGCATTCAGCGGCGTGCGCAACTCATGGCTCATGGTTGCGAGAAACTCGCTCTTCGCACGGCTCGCCGCCTCGGCTACTCGGCGGGCACCGCGCTCCAGCTCCGCCTGCCTGCGCTCGGTGATGTCGAGTACGAAGGACACGCCCTGCTCCTGAGAGCCCTCTAGAAGCGTCCCACCCATCAAGACAGGCACGCGAGTACCGTCTCCGCGCAACAGATCCCTTTCCTGTTGGGTGGCGATGCCGCCGGCGCGTAGCTGCTCGATCGACTGCCGATCGAGCTCGTGGTACTCGGACGGAGTCATGGTTTGCCAGGTCAATTCGCCGCGCAGCAGAGCGTCGCGCGAATAACCAGCGAGCCGTAGAAACTCGTCGTTCGCTTCGGTGATTGCACCGCTCATCGTCCAGAAGAAGATGCCCACGACGTTGGAGTCGATCAAGCGTCGGATGCGGCTCTCGCGCTCGCGCAAGTCTGAATACAGATAGGCGTTCTCGAGCGAGATGGCCGCCTGCGCGGCGAGCACGTCAAGGATTGACATGCGTTCAGCCGTGAACACTCCCGCAGCCATCTTATTTTCCAGATACAGCACGCCAATCAACCGGCCCTGCCGCGTGAGCGGCTTACACAACACGGACTTAGGCCCGCGCAGGCGCAGGTAATCATCCGCGGAAAAGGACTGAGATCTCGTGGCATCGTCCAGGATCACACTCTCCTGGGTGCGCATGACGTACTGGAGAATAGTGTCTGGAAGCTCCCCGGCGGTAAGCTCAGCCTGCTTCACCGTGACGGCGACAGTGCTCCCGTCGGTGTTACCCTGATCGGTCCTGGCTTCTGCCTCCAGTCGTGGCAGTCCATCGTGGACGAGAATGAGCAGCCCCCGTTCAGCACCCGCCTGTTTGACAGCGAGAGTCAACAGGATCTGGATGAGATTTCCCAACACGATTTCGCTGGATATCGCCTGTGCCGCCTTGATGACCGACGAGGCGTCCAACTCCCAGGCCGACGCACCGGCAGCCGGGGTCGTAAACGCCATCGTAGGATGCTCGCGCAGCTTCGGGTAACGCCGCTCGAGCAGGCGAACCTTGCCAATCGCACCCCACTGTTCATAGTAAAGTCGGGCGCGACGCAGGAACTCGAATGCAGCCGTGTCGAGATCGCGCGAGGCGTAGAAGCGGCTTGCAACCTCCAATGCAACCGCCTCATCGTGGACATAGCCATGCACGCGCGCCGCAGAAATCGCGTGTTCGTAAAGTCTGTGTGCTTCAGGGTCCCGTGCCTCGATGCGCGCAAGCTCGGCAGCTACCAGGTGCGCGCGGGAGCCGAAGTTCTCCACGCTGTTCGCTGCCAACACCGCAAGTGATCGAGCGTGCGCCGTAACCGCATCACAATGCTCTCGCCGCTCGGACGGCGATACGCGGTCAAACTGCGCGGCGTGCGCGAGCGCCATGTAAAAATGATAGTCGCTGCAGATATAGAATTGTGTCGACGTCCTCCACGGATGCGCGCGGGTGCGCGAGCCGGCCTCAATCGCCGCAGCGTAATCCTCCGCGAGAAAACAGGCCTGCAGCTTGCGTAACCAGTACCAGCACACCCGATCGTCGAGGCCGGGATCCTCGCCCAGGCGTTTTTCGTACGCAGCCTCGTCGAAGCTTGCCGCGGCGAAACTGGAGATCTCCGCGGTAAAGCCCCGCAGAGCGTGCAGGAAGGCCACCTGGGGAGTAATCAGGTCGACCATGAAGATATGCAGCTTGCGCGCATCCTCCAGAGCGCGCTCGGCTTCCCGCTGGAGTTCCTCGAGAGACTCACCGAGGCACAATCGATAGGGAATCAACATGAAGTTGGCATAGCAGGCGAACATCAGATCGCCTGCCTCCTGGGCGCTTTCAACGCAGCGCCGCAGCCAGGTCAGCCCGGTCCGCATCGGCTGGGTCCACGGTACCACCGTGGCACCGAACATCAACTCCACCCTGGGCTTGAAGCGGTGCATGCCCTTCTCCAGCAGGGCCATCGCCAGCTTGCCGAACCGAAAGCCCATGCCGTAGTCGCCGAGTTCAGCGCCGACAATGAAATTGAGGTAGCTGTAAGCCAGCAGTGAGCCGTCGCAGTTGCCATACTGCAGGCTCAGATTCGCCATGCGCCCGACGACGAGACGGAGCAAGTTGGCATTGTCGGTCAAAAAAGCGGGCGCCAGAACCGAAGCGAGCACATCCAGGTTCGCCCGCTGGTGCGGATCGGCCATGACCGGCAAGTCGACGAGCTCCTCGACGGTACGCGTGCCGAGCTGCCGCCACAAACACGTGTATTCCTCCTGCACGTCGCCTTCGGTTGGCGTCGGACGCAAAGCGATGCCGTGTTGGCCGAGATATTCGAGACAGACCTCCACCGAGCGGTCGACCCGGCCCAACGTCTCGTGAATGGTCTCGCGCAAACGGGCGACCTCGGCGCCCAGAATTGGATCGCGTGCTCGAGCAGCCAGAGCGGCCAAGCGGGCCTCACCCTCTGCCAAGGCGCCCGTGAGAAACTCGCATTCGCCGCGATGAAACTCCAGCGCAAAGGCGAGATCGTGGCATTGCTCCCAACGGTCCTCGGACAGCAGGTCACTGCCGGCAATGGCGTAACTGAGGGCAGCCGAACTGGCGCTGGACTCGAGTGCCCGCTTGCCGGCCAGCAGGTTGAGCTCAGCGAGCGCCCGCCTCTCTTGCCTATCCGGGATGAGGTCGCGGCCCCGGTTCAACTGATTGACGATCGCAAAGACGTGCTCGGCGGTCTCCTCGGAAGTCATGCGCAACCACAGGGCTCGACCGATGTGCAGGTGGAGGGTTGAACGCTCCCGCTCGGGAATCAGCGAGTAGGCCGCTTCCTGAACGCGGTCGTGCAGTAATCGATAGGACCCTTCGACGCGAATGACGAGGCCGGCCAAGACCGCCTCCCCGAACGCCTGATGGACTCCCGGCTCGGAGACGTCCAACACCTTCATCAGCGCCGCGACATCGGCTTCACCACCCATGCAGGCGAGTCGCTGCAGGACTGCGCTGGACTCCTCGGACAGGCGGCCCAGTTGCACCACCAACAGATGCGCCACGTTGTCGGTAAATCCCTTGGCGCGGATCCGGGCCAGGTCCCAGAGCCAACCGGTGCCGGCCCCACTCGACTGCAGCAGTCCTTCCTGCGCCAGGTTGGTCAGAAACTGGGTGGCGAAGAACGGATTGCCGTGTGTTTTCAGGTGCACCAGGGCCGCCAGCTCCGCCGCACGCTCGCGCGGGCAATGCAACGTTGCGGATACCAGCCGCTCGACATTGGCTCGATCCAGCGGGTCCAGCGCCAGCTGCCGGACCTTGGCGCCGCGGAGCTCCAGCGCCCGAAGTGCGACCGCGAGCGGATGGGACGCATCGACTTCGTGGTCCCGATAGGCGCCTATCACCAGAATGTGCCGCACCTCTGGCTCGGCCAGCAGGTACTCGAGCAGACTCAGCGTGGCCGCATCCAACCATTGCAGGTCATCCAGAAACAACACCAGCGGATGCTCCGCCGTGGCGAACACGCCAAGAAACCTGCGCACCACCCGCCGCAGACGATTCAACACATCCTGCGGCGGGACCTCCGGGGCGAGCGGCTGCGGCCCGATGATCAGCGCGAGTTCTGGAATCAGCTGAATGACGAGGTCGCCATTGGAACCCAGTGCCTGCAGCAGGCGCTCGCGCCATGCCGTGATCTCGGAGCCGGGATGGCCCAGGAGCTCGCGGACGAGGTTGCTGAGCGCCTTCGCGAGCGTGGTGTAAGGGACTTCCTGATACGGATCGCACTTTCCCGGGGCGAACCAGCAGCGGGCTTGGGCAAGCTCACGGTGAAATTCATGGACGAGCGCCGACTTGCCGACGCCGGCGTACCCTGTAATCAACATGAGCACAGGCACACCGAGAGCACCCACCTCCTGGTATGCCGCGCGCAACGCCGCAACCTCGCGCTCACGGCCGTACAGAGTCTCCGGAGCCACCAGCCGATCCGGTATGTCCTGGCGGCCCAGCGCAAAGGCCTCGATGCGGCCGTACCGCCGCCACTGCTCCAGGCAGTGACGCCAGTCCGCCTCTAAGCCGCCGGCAGTCTGATAACGCTCCTCGGCCGACTTCGCGAGCAGTCTGAGCAGCATCTGTGCCACGGGCTCTGGAAGCAACGACCGATATTCCACCGGGGAGGCCGGCCGGAGGGCGATGTGACAATGAATCCAATCCAGCGGGTCGGAGGCGATGAAGGGGAGCCGGCCCGTGAGCAACTCGAACAACGTGACGCCGAGCGAGTACAGGTCGCTGCGCGAATCGATCGAGCGGTTCATTCGGCCGGTCTGCTCAGGGGCCATGTAGGGAAGCGTCCCGGACAGAACCTCCGGCGGCTGCAGGACTTGCCCTTCCCTTGGCGACAGCGACGCGCTGCCGAAGCCGGTGAGGAATACCCGATCGCCGGCATCGATGAGAATATTCGCCGGTTTGATGTCTTTGTGAATCAGCCCCTGGGCGTGCGCCTGAGCAACGGCGTTCGTGATCGCGATGGCCAGCGACAAGAATTCGGCCAACTCACAGCGTTGACCGATGCGGCGCTCGAGCGGCTCACCGCCGGGATCCTCCAGAAGTAACACGTTACGGCCTTCGCGGCGAGTCAATGCCAACGGCCGGGCGGCCCACCGGGGGTCAAGGTCGGAGGCTAACGAGAACTCGTGCTCGAGGCGGCGCAGGGTGCGCGGCGAAGGATGCTCGGATACCGGAACCAGCACGAGAACGCTCGTCGCATTGGCAGGGTCAAGGCCGCCGCTCAAATCGTCAAGGCCCGGGTAACCGTCCCGACGGTCCCGGAGCAAGACATACTCCCCGTCCTCCCTCAGTCTTTGCATCGGACCAACACAGCCACGTCAGAGCCTGTAGGTAAGTTGCAGTTGGACGGTGCGCGCAGGAGCGAACAGTCCGTATTGGTCGGCGAGCTGACCAGTCACCCCTCCGGGAGTTGTACCCGTGGAGGGGAGATCAGTCGCATAGGTCACGATGAACCGGTTCGTCAAATTCCTGCCGATGAGCGCCACCTGCCAACGACTCCCGATTTCTCCCACGCGGAAAGTGGCGTCAACGCTGGCATAGGACGACTGAACATCCAGCGGCTGCGCGAACGGAGAAACGGAGTACCGGCCGCTGAGACGCACGTCTACCGAACCGCCCAACTCGAGGCGCGTGCCGAGACGTCGCGCAAATTCCGCGCCGACCGCTCCGGTCCAATGCGGCGAGTCGGCCGTAGGTTTGCCGCTCAGGTCCTGAAGAGCGGCGCGATCCGGTGGCGGCCCGAGGATGACACACCCCTGCGCCTGCGTTTGCCCGGCGTAACAGGGGCCGATGAACCGCCCGTATCGAGCCACGTTGTAGTCCAGCGTACCGTGCAGACTGACTCCGCGGAGCACCGCGGGCAGATATTGCAGCTCCAGTTCCACACCTTCGCTGATCGCCGCTCCGGCGTTGGTGCTGATCAACGCAAAATTCTGCGCATCGAAAAATTCCACCTGCAGATCCGTAAAGCGATAGTGGTAGATGTCCGCGTTCACCCGCAGCGTGCGCTCCTCGAGAGTCGCCTTGATGCCAACCTCCGCACCCCGCGCGGTTTCGGGCTTGAACGTAAGATCCCGGACGCCCGCGCTGTTGACGATGTCGCCCGCGCTGTTTGAAAAGCCGCCGGACTTGTACCCCGTCCGATAGGCAGCGTAAAACGTCGTCGCGGGAGTTGGCTTCCAGCTCAGGGTCACCTCCGGTGAGATATTCCGAAAGAACTGATCGGCGGCGAGGCGGTCGTTCTCGGCATACAGCGCCGCGAGGAACGGGTTTACGAAAGGCTGGATGAGATACGAGCTTTTGGTCTCGCGAAGATAGCGCGCGCCGGCGGCGAACTCCCATTCCGGCGGCAAGCTCCAGGTGGCCTGGCCGTAGCCGGAAAACGTCTGGCCACTCGTAGCCGATTCCTTCAGCAGGCTCAGATAGCGATCTGCGGGGGCGGCCAGCGAGTTCTCCGACCCCGCGAACAAGACACTCTGGGTAAAACTCAATGCCGTGCTCTGGTAATACAATCCGCCGAGGAAATGCAGCGCTCCGCCGACATCCGCCCGCGCCCGCAGCTCCTCCGAGAAGGTGCGGTAACTGTTATGTTGACCTGCCCATATGGAGGGAACCTCGGTGAAGTCATAATCGGAATTGCTCGAGTAGTCGAAGTGTTGATAGTTGGCTATCGAGGCGATCTCCAGCGGACCACGTTTTGCATCGACCTGGGCGGTGAGCGCGCGCGACTCGTACTGGGTGTAGAGCTGGCCGCCATCCCGGCCCAGGTCAACTTGTGTGGCAGCAATGTCGGGCGGAACGGGATTTTGGACGATCTCGAAACCGTCGCCGCACCGAAGCCCGACGCTACCCGGAAAAGCGCTGTATCCGCCCGGGCACTTCCATAGTCTGTCGTTCCACGAAGTGCCTCCTTGCTCGTCGCGCTCAGCGCTGGCCTTCACGGTGACAGTGACGGCCTCGCCCGGACGATACGTCGCGGTGAGGCGTGCAATCACGGTGTCTTCTCCCGGAAGATCGCGGTTGCCAGGCGCCGGAACGAAGTGCGCGGTCGATGCCAAGGTAGCGGCATCCACCGTCGTGTATGTGCCCGGTTGGGCATCGTTATGCACATAGCCGCCCAACATATCCTGGCCCCAGATCACCAGCCGTAAGCCGAGATCGTCAGTGATCGGCCCGGATAGCACGAGTTCTCCCTGGGGATTTTGGGTGATGAACTCGTACCCGATGCGAGCTTGCGCCTCAAACCGCGGTCCCGGGTTTGCGGTCGAGAGCGAAATCACCCCGGCGGAGCTGTTCTTCCCGAAGAACAACGCTTGCGGACCTTTGAGAACCTCGATCCGGTCGAGGTCCACAAGGGCTTCGTCGATCACGCGACCCTGACCGTAATACACCCCGTCGACGACCACCGCCACGGATTGTTCGATCCCGATACTCGAGAAATTCGGGCCGATTCCCCGCAGGCTGATGTCCAGTCCGGAACCGCTGTTGCCGCGGGTAAGGATCAGATCCGGCAGCGCGTCGGCCAACTTCTCCAGGGTGTTGATGTCATGATTCGCGAGCCGCTCGGCCTGAAAGGCGGTTACCGTCACGGGCACGTCCTGCGCGTTCTCGACAGTCCTGCGGGCCGTGACCAGCACTTCCTCGAGTTGCTCATCGGAGGCGACCGCTGTTGCGCCCGAGGCGGACAGTCCCACCAATACTGTTAGGAAGCTCTTCTGACAGGCGATCGCCATGGCTACGCCTCCTCGAGCCCGACCTTGCGAAACTCTCGACCGATGCTAGCAAATTGCCAGGACGTCGGTCGGTGCGCCCGCAGTCCATACCGCAGCGCAGCAACGACCGGCTGGCGCCGCAGCGGCTGACACGCTGTATGATGCCGCGTCGCGACGAGGTAAGCCGCTGTGCCCTACGCCCGCGCGCTCATTCTGATTGTTGACGACGTACCCACGAACCTGGGCGTCATGGTCGACCTGCTGGAGACCGAAGGGCATCGTGTTTCGGTGGCACGCAATGGGAATGAAGGATTCCTGCGGGCCGAGAGCGACCAGCCCGATCTCATTCTGCTCGACGTCATGATGCCGGGAGAAAATGGGTTCTCGGTGTGTCGCCGACTGAAGGCGGGCCCGCGGACCCGCCACATCCCGGTCATCTTCATGACCTCTTTGGACGATCTGCAGGCAAAGCTCGAAGGTTTCGACGCCGGTGGCGTGGACTACGTGGCCAAGCCGCTGCAGATCGCCGAAGTCGTGACTCGAGTGCGCACGCACCTGGAACTCAGTGCGTTGCGCCGGCAACTGGCAGCACAAAATCACGAGCTGCGCCTGGCGCGCGATGAGTTGGAAGAGCGTGTCCAGGTGCGTACCGCCGCGCTCCGGGCCGAAATCGAAGAGCGTCGCCGCGCGGAGCTCGAGCTACAAAGGTCGTCACAACAGATCCACGACCTATACAACCACGCGCCCTGTGGATATCACTCGTTGGATAAAGACGGTGTCTGCGTACGAGTCAACGACACGCAGGTGAACTGGCTCGGTTACCCCCGCACCGAGATAGTCGGCAGGGCCTTCGCCGATTTTCTGCCTTCCAAGTCGGCTCGGCTGTTCAGCAAGGCTTTTTCGCTCATCAAACAGCGGGGCTGGGCGCGAGACGTCGAGCTTCAGCTCATTCGGCGCAATGGCAGTTGCATACCGGTCCTGCTCAGCGCAACCGCCGTGCGAGACGCAGCAGGCGAATTCGTCATGACGCGTACGACATTGTATGACCTCTCGGAGCGTAAGCAGAACGAGGAGCTCGTCCGGCACATGGCGCATCACGACCCGCTCACCGGACTCTCCAACCGGACTCTGTTTCAGCAGCGGCTCGGACAACTCATCGCCCAGGCACGCCGTCGGCAGGAGTCGGTCGCAACCATGTTCCTCGACCTCGATCAGTTCAACCAGATCAACGATTCTTTCGGCCACGCCGCCGGGGATACTGTCCTGCGCGAAATCTCCAAGCGACTGAGCCGCTGCCTGCGCGACACCGACGCCCTGGCCCGCTGGGGAGGCGACGAATTCGTCGTCGCCCTGTCGACACCGGACGTGCAGGAGACCGCCAGGCAGGTTGCCGAGGCCATGCTCAAGGAATTGAGCGCGCCCGTGTTTGCTGAAGAGCATGAGCTGCACTTGAGCGGCAGCATTGGTATCAGTCTCTACCCCACCGACGGTCTCGATGTGCAGACGTTGTTACGCGCGGCCGACACTGCGATGTATCACGCGAAGGATAAAGGGCCCGGTGTCCTCGAGTTCTTCACCCCTGCCCTCACAGCCAACGTCCAGCATCGTACGAGACTAGCCGCGCTGCTGCACGGAGCCCAAGTACGAAACGAGATCCATCTGCAGTACCAGCCCCAGGTGGATATCGACAGCGGCCGCATTGTCGGTGCCGAGGCGCTCATGCGCTGGCAGCGCCCGGACCTGGGCGCGATTTCGCCTACGGAATTCATTCCGATCGCGGAAGACACGGGACTCATCCAACCGCTGGGAGAATGGGCGTTACGACAGGCCTGTGAGCAAGGCAAGCGCTGGCACGACGCCGGCAACAGCGATCTGACTCTTGCAGTCAACATCTCGGTACGTCAACTCGCCGATCCCAGGATCGCGGAATTGGTGGCGGCAACGTTACGGGCCACCGGCTTTCCGGCGCGCGCGCTGGAGCTCGAAATCACCGAAAACCTGTTGATGGAACCGACCGAAGAGGTCCTGAAGGTTCTCAACGGCTTCAACGATCTGGGCATTCGCCTGACTGTCGATGACTTCGGCATCGGCTACTCGAGCCTGTCGTATTTGCAGCGCTTTCCGATCAAGGCTCTCAAGATCGATCGTACGTTCGTCAGTCGGATCGGGCTCGCGCTGCATGATGACACGATCGTGGGAGCCATCATTGCGCTCGCCCAGAGCCTGAATCTGCGTGTCCTGGCTGAAGGCGTGGAGACCCCGGCGCAGATCGAGTTCCTGCGGACGCGCGGCTGCCGGGTGGCGCAGGGCTATTTTTTCAGCAAGCCGGTGACATCGGAGCGCTTCACGGAGTTGCTGGGTCCGACTTCGATATCACCGGGGCTGAACCCCGGACAGGCCTAGAGATTCGCCGTCGTTAGTCGCCCTCTGGCGCGCTCGGCAACGATATGGAGCGCTCCCGGGACCAGCAGCCCCGGGAGCCATGCGACGTCGGCTCCCAAGCGTTGCGCTATGGGACCCACGTAAAACGACAGGTCCATGAACGGTGCCTGGATGGCGATGCTCATGCAGTACACGCCGATAGTCACCCAGCGATAGGCTCCGTATTCGGAGTTGCTGTCGTATAGGGCTGCGATGTTGTACTGGCCGTGTCGCACGAGGTAGTAGTCGGCGAGGTTGATGGCGCTCCACGGTACCAGCAGGTAGAGCATGGCATTCAGGGCGTCGGCGAAGTAAGCCTGGAAGTTGTCTTGCGCGAGAGCGGAGATGAGTCCGGCTGCCGTGATCAGCGCAACGATAATCAGAAGTTTGTGGGAGCGTTGGGTTCGCCGCGCGCCGCTCAGGCTCGTGAAGATTGTCAGGCTCGACATGTAGGCGCTGTAGAGGTTCATCACGTTACCTTGGATCACGCCCAGCACGACGAGCGCCTGGATGAAGGGCCGAGCGGACCCGAAAAGCGCGGCGACGCCGATGCCCGGATTTTTGGCTAACACGGGCTCCAGCGCCGCGAAATAGGCACCGAACGCCATGATGGCGAGTGAGCCCAGAAAACAGCCGAGGCCGGTGTACCAAAATGTCTTGGCAGAAGGTACGGTCGGGGGGAGATAGCGCGAGTAATCGGCGACATAGGGGCCATAACTCAACGACCAGGCGGCCGCTTGCGTGGCGGTCAACATAAAGGCCGCGCCGGTGAAGTGCGCTCCCGCGACCGAGGCAGCGACGGATGCGAGTCCGGTAGGATGCCGGGCCCACAAGAGATACGCGGCTACTGCGAACAGCACCGAGGAGATTATCGTCAGCGCGGTGCCGAGTCGATGGATGAGCTCATAGCCGACGAACGCAACCACCGCGGTCAGACAGGAAAACAGTACGAGGGCTCCGAGCGGGCCGATCGGCAGGATTGAGGTGATGACGCCCTGCATGAGGACGCCGTTCGCTGCGCAGTACAACACGTAGGTGACGAAGACAGCCAGGAGCGGTAATGCTGCGCCTCGTACGCCAAACTGGGCACGGCTCTGGATCATCTGCGGCACACCGAGCTGGGGGCCCTGCGCCGAATGGGCTGCCATGAACACTGTGCCTAGCGCGTTGCCGAGCACTAGCGCGGCCAGGGTCCAACCGAGGCTTAGACCCGCCTCGATACCGAGGGTGCCGAGGGCCACACCCAGGATCGTCATGTTGGCGCTGAACCAGATTGTGAACAGCCGGCGCGGGGTGCCGTAACGCTCAGCGAGCGGTATGAAATCGATGCTGTGGGACTCGATCTCCAGAATGTTCAGGCCTGTCCGGGATCGGATGCCGCATGGCCTCGCGCTGGATGGCCGCTGGCTGGCTGGTCTCCGGCTGGATGGCCCCACAGCGCCGCCGGGGCGCTGATCATCCCCTGGTCATAGCGGACCGCCGGAGCGCAATCCTGCCGCAGAAAGACCGGTCCATCGAGGTCCACCACGTCACAGAGCTGACCGAGCACAAAAGCTGGGGCCATCGCCAGCGACGAGCCGACCATGTTGCCCACCATGACCGCAAGACCCAGCCGGCGCGCCTCCCGAGCCATGGCGAGCCCCTCCGTGAGGCCACCGCACTTATCCAATTTTATGTTGATCACGTTGTATCGGCCGACGAGCTTCGCAATGTCTGTGAGCCCTTGAACGCTCTCATCCGCGGCGATCCGGATTGGCGAACGCAGGTCATCGAGCTCCATGTCCTGCCCGACTTTAAAGGGTTGCTCGATGAGTTGCACGCGACTGCCGACCAGCACGGGCAGCAGTGCTTCGAGCGACGCTCGCGTGAACCCCTGATTGGCATCAACCCCTAACCAGGCGGCGGGAGCGACCTCGCGCACCGCACGGACCCGATCGGCGTCGATGGGCTGTCCGGTAAGCTTGAGTTTTAGAGCTTTGGCGCCCGTGTAGGCGCGGGCGTCCGCAGCCATCTTTTCGGGAGTGTTGGCGCTCACCGTGAAGGTCGTGAGTAGCGGCCGCGGAGGTTCCACCCCAGCTATCCGCCATGCAGGTGTGTCTGTCAGTTTGACTTCGAGATCCCACAGAGCGCAATCCAGCGCGTTGCGCGCGCCGCCCGGTGGCAAGAGGTCCTGCAGCGCGCGTCGCTCGATACCCGCCTCGATGTGCGGGCGAACCGCCTCGATCTGTTCGATCATGCTCGGCGGATCGTTTTTATCGAGGTAGAACACTCCAGCTGCCTCGCCGCGACCCACGTGAGGACCACGCTGCAACGTGACTAAGACCACGTCGCTAGTCGTCATCCGATGGCCGGTGATGTTGAAAGGTTCCTTGAGCGGGTAGCTCTCGGTGGCCACCGTAAGAGCGATGGCATGTTGAGTTGCCATCAGTTCTTCAGGTACTTCGAGTAGACCGGCTTTCCCGGGAAGACGTCCTTGACCAGCAAGCCGTTTCGGACGACGAGATGTCCGTCGACCATCACGTAAAGGATGCCTTTCGAGTATTCCTTCGCGTCAAGGTAACGAGCGCGCTCAGACACTTGCTGTGGATCGAAGAGAATGAGGTCGGCGTCCGCCCCAACCTGCAACCTGCCCTTCTTTTTCATGGCCGGAACAAACGCCTCGAGACGCTGCGCGGGCATCAGGCTCATTTTACGAATCGCCTGCGAAAGAGTGAGTGCTCCAGTCTCGCGCACGTAGTGGCCGAGCACTCGTGCAAACGTTCCGGCCGAGCGCGGATGGCTGTAGCGATTCTCGATATCCATGGAATCGCTGGCGACGAGAACGAGGGGATCCTGCAAGGCCTTGGTAATGGTTTCTTCGGAGTTCATGTGCATGAGTACCCCGTCGTCCCCGGTCCCGGAGCGCAGCGCATTGAATTCCTCCAGGGTCAATCGCTTTCCTGTGGCTCGCGACTGCAAGTCGGCCGGCGAGACACCCCAGCGCTGCTGCCAGCCGGGATCAAATATGACACTGCGGATCTCATCGACCGAGGCGTCCCAGGGGTAGATCTCCGTCGAGACATCCACGCCATGGTCTCTAGCCTGGTGGAACAAGGCGATCATCTTCGGTGTGCTGGACATGGCCATGCTGTTGATATGCACGATATGAACGCAGGCCCCGGCAATCGCGGCGTTGGCGATCTGTTCCTGCACGGCCTCGAGAGTGCTACCCGGCTCCACGAGGCTTCCATAGCGGATGTGCGTGAAGACACATACGTGCCTGCGGCCCGCGACCTGGGCGAGGTCCAGCATCTCCTGGTGGGTTATGCCCGGAGCGTATTGCGTTCCACTGCCTATGCCGATCGCTCCGTCATCCAGGCCAGCTTCCAACATCGGCGCGAATCGGTCGTAGGACTGCGGCGGGATAGGCTGGTGGATGAGTTCGTCGAACTTGGGATCTGCGTCCATGGCGTCGGAGGTCTCGCCGGGAATCCGGGGATCGTGGGGATCGCCGCCGTGCTGCAGGGAGAAGCGCACGCGGTCGTGATTCACACTGGCGCCGTAGTTGATCAGCTCGTGGCCGGCCTTCTTGTCGTACCAGGGTTTGACGGGATAGACGCCGATCTCCAGCTCCAGGCGGGTCGTCACACCGTCCATGGCCTGGTACGTGGAGGTTTCGAAGCCGTAGGCGTGGGAATGCAGGTCGATGAAGCCGGGGGATGCGACGAGGCCACGGCCCTCTATGGTCTGGGTACCCGAGAGCGGCTCTGTCGAGACCGCGGCGACCTTGCCTCCGGTGATCCCGATGTTGCGAATCGCGTCCAGGCCGGTGTCCGGGTCGATCGCGCGGGCGTGGAGGATTGCGATGTCGTATGTGGCGGCAGCCGTGGCAGTGGCGCCGGTGGCGTTGGTCGCGCCGGCGGTGGTGGCGGCGGTAATGGCGGCGGCCGGCACAACCTGCAATGCCAGGGCCGACGCGATTGTCAGAAACCCTCGGAGGGCGCGAATGCGAGCGGTCAGAGTGATCATGGAATGTCCTTGCGATAGAGCGGCACCCCGGTGACGACAAGGCGCAGCGCCTGGCCTGCGACGATGGTGTCGAAGCGGGCACGCTCCGGGCTGTAATCCTCTTTTCCGATCCGGAACTGGCCTGGACCCAGCGGCTCGAGCGGCAGCGGGATGGCCGCTTCATCCTCGGACAACAACATCATGAGATGGCCGTTGCGGACAAAGACGCGCGCAACGGGACCTTCCGGGCCGTTGTTCACGAAATGTCCGACGTAGGAGACATACTCCTGCGGTGCTGCGGGTTGCAGGGGCTCCGAGAATCCCTCGCCCGCGTACCAGAGCGCACCCTGGGAGACGCTGGTGATTTTGCCCTTCCCGTCCGGGGCGCCGCGGCCAAACACGAAAGGAAGGATTCCGGCCGCATCGCCAACAGCGCGATACAGGTCCACCCCCATCCTTTGCAACGGAATGTTGCCGTTCGCGCCTTTGAGGAAGAGATGGTCCTGGGCGAGCACGAATTCCAGAGTTTGGCCAACAGTGCCAGAAGCTCTGTCAACAGTGCTGGGGGGCCCGGCAACGGTGGCAGAGGCTCCGTTTCCTGCGAGGCGGAACTGACCGACATACTCGTGCAGATCAGCTTGTGCCGATTCCGCACTCGGAGCAGGCGGTGGCGGCAGCGCAGTTCCCTCGTAAGCTGCCGTCACGACCCTCACGACCCACTTCTTCAACGCCTGGTCGAGCGAAGCGTTGCACAGGAATACCAGGCCAAAGCCCTCATCCATATGAGCCTCGATGACAGCGTTAAAACCGCCGATGCTGCCTGAATGACCGATGACAGTGTGACCGCTCTCCTTCCGAACCAACAAACCGTACGCGTAGTTCTCCAACACGGGAGTGGTGAGGGTCGCGAACGTACTCTCGGAGAGCACCCTACCCTTGTCACCCATCCCCCGATTCAGGATGAAGCGCACGTAGGCCGACATGTCCGCCACGTTCGCGACGATGCTGCCGTCGCCCGCCGAGTATTCGAACCAGGGCGCTTCAACATAGCTTCCGTCATACGGCCAGCGGGCATAGCTAACGACCATCCGGTCGCGTTCCGCGTCGTCGATGATCGCCGCCGTGGATGCCATGCCTATCGGCTCGAGAACCCGGCGCCGGACGATCTTCGTATAGGGCTCATGTTCGATGTTTTCCAGCGCGTAGCCGAGAAGCTGGAATCCCGTATTGGAGTACCACCAATGCGCCCCCGGCGCGTAGGCAGGCTCGAAGTCCTGCAACTCGATAGCCGCGTAGCGTGAAGAGGCCGAGTCGGGCAGATAGTTGGGCAGCCCGGCCGTGTGCGACAGCAGATCATGTCCCGTGATGGGCGCAAACCGTGAGTGCACGACTAGAGAGGGCAGATAATTCGTAATCGGCGCGTGCGGGTCGAAACGGTTCTCCTGCGCGTCCTGCATCAGGGCAATCGCTGTGAACGCCTTGGAGATGGAACCGATCGCAAAACGGGACTCGGCCGTGAGCGGTTTGCGGGTCTTCAGATCCCCGTAGCCGTGTACGAAGACCTTGCGCAGCCCATGGCGGTCGGTAATGCCGATCACCAGTCCCGGCAGACCCGACTGGCTAAGCTCGCCGTCAATTGCCGTTGCGGCCTCCGTCAGCCTCGCATCAACGTCAGCCGGCGCCGCGCGAACCGTCACCGCCAACACGCACATGGCCATGGTCGCAAGCAACGTGTACAGGCGAGGCATCGGGTCAACGCTGGGGAATATAGAGGTGGAGTGCCGCATAGAAGAACCGCCCGATGGGATTCACGATGGAGGTATCGTAACCGTTCGCCTCGTGCCCTTGGCCCAACGGGCCGGCATAGAAAACGGGTACCTTCGCATAGGTCAGGTCGTTCACGCCCAATGTCAGTTTCAACGGGGACAGCCAGGAGCCGGACGCGGCGATCCGGGCCAGATCGAGATTGAGCTGGATGTCGTGTGTGACGTACTTGCCGACCTCCACTCCGCCGGGAATGGTGGGGTCCTGGTACGAACCGGTGTAGTGGACCAGATATGTGGCGCTGAATGCGCCGTAGAGCCAGTTAGCCGCTAACAGTGCGCGGATCTTCGGCAATCCCGACACGGTCGGCAGCGAGGTTGCCAGGGCCGTGCCGCCCGCATACTGCGTGAACCCGCTACCGGTCTCGTCATTCACTTTGAAAGAATTGAGGTAGGTCCCGGTCGCGCGGAAATCGAACGACCCGAGGCTCGCGGTGCGAAAACGGTAGTCGAGGTCCAGGTCGGTGCCGTTGACCTGCTGTCCGGCGGCGTTCATGTACAGAGAGTACAGACCGGGGACGCCGTTCGCCGAGGTGAAGGTGCTGCCGGGTTGGATGCCATCCAGTACGAGTTGTGGCGATGTCTGGATGACGATGTTCTTCTGGTTGATGAGCCAGCGATCGAGCTGCAGCGTGAGGCCCGGAGCAGCCGCGGGGGTGAGAACGATTCCGTAGTTGACGTAGGATGCGGTCTCGGGCTTCAGGTTGCGATTGCCGCCCGTGATGACCGTGTAATCCTGATATTGGCCGGTGGTGGGACTGAGCAAAGCACTGCCGCCGGCGCTCGAGACGGGAGCGTCCACCGCCGTCAGGGATGGCGCACGAAAAGAGGTTCCGTAGGATCCGCGCAGCGCCACGGAGTTGGCGAGGGGCTCCCAGCGCACACTGACCGTTGGATCGGTTCTCGATCCGACGGCCTGGATGTTCTCGTAGCGTGCGGCGACGTCGATGCCCAGCGAGGCAGCGCCAGGAAAGCTGAATTCGTTACCGAAAACCGGCAGCTGTCCCTCGACGTAAACCGAGGTGTAGCGGCGTCCTGCGCTGACCGGGGCCACCGTGAAGTCGCTGAAGACACTGGTCAGAATGTCCTGCGAAGGCTGCACTATGTAGATATCTCTTTGATACTCGGCGCCGGCAGCGATGTTGATGTCGCCCGCCGGTAGTGTGAAGACGGGCGCGTAGGCGTGCGCATTGACGAGGGCGGCTTCCTCCCAGTCCTGGATGCTGGTCCCGGAAAATACGCCGGCGATCTGTGCAGTGGTGTTGCAGGCATTGCAGAACAGATTGAGCGCCGCGGCTCCAGGCCGGTTCTCCGCGGCGTACAACCCGGGATTCGTCGGCATGTCGTAGTCGAACGCATTCCCGTAGTTGTAGTAGTACGAGCCGCCGACGTCGTAGTGCACGATGCCGAGTGTGCCCTTGAGTCCGAGATTCAGCCGCCAGGCGCTCGTGTCAACGTCATCTATCTGTGGGCCGCCTTCCGGGAACCCATAGGTCACCGCGGTGATGTCTTGGCCAAATGGGTTCCAGTAGTTACTCGCCGGGATCGGGCTGAGGTTCAACGGTGAATTGACATCACCAAAGCCGTCCGCGCCGTAAAGGTTCCCTACGGATTCCACCAGGCTGCGCGAGAAATCGAAGTCCGCGTACAGAGTCATGTCATGCGGCAACTTGTAGTCGAACGAGGCGAACAATGTCCCTTTGCGTTGCGGATTCATGAGAGACCGCTTGTCCTCGTCCAGCCGCGCATCGCAACTCGTCGCGTACGCGTGCGCATTGAGCGCGACGTAGTCAGCGGGGTTTCTGCTCGAGCCTCCACAGGTGAAGGTCTGTTGATTCAGAACCAACGGACCCGTGCCGTCGGGCAGAATGGTCTGCGCAAGGGACGAGTAGGAGAACGTTTGGTAGTCGAAGCCGGAGTTGAAGCGGCTCAAATCCGGATTCGCGGACAGCGAGCGCTCTCCCTGTGTCAACCCGGCGCGACCGGAGTATTCGCCGACAATGAAGAAGTTCATGGCGTCGGTCGACGTACCCCAGCTCGCGGAGAAACGCCGGGTCTGGGCATCGCCCTGACCGCTCTGGCCGTAATAGCCGTTGAAGTTGAAGCCATCCGCATTGTGCTTCGTAATGATGTTGACCACGCCCGCAACGGCGTCCGAGCCGTACACGGCGGATGCGCCGCTCTTTAGAACCTCCACACGCTCGATCGCACCTAACGGGATGAGGTCGATGTTGGCGGGATCTTCGGCCTGAAAGCGGCGGCCGTTGAGGAGAACCAGCGTGTACTGCGCACCCAAGCCGCGCAAATTCAAGGTCGTGGCGCCGAGCTTGGTGCCATCCGCGCCGCTGCTGCCACCCGTGTTGGTAAAGCTCGACTGTCCGGACAGCACGAAATCCGGTTGCGTCTGGAAGAAGCCCTCGAGACTGGCCGCGCCGGACTTTTCAATGGTCTCCGCGGTCGTGACGCTGACAGGCGCGCTCTGATAGGCCGCCGAATCGACTGACTGAATGCTCGTGCCGGTCACCACGACCGTCGCGGACGGCTCGGTGTCAGCCGCCGTGCTGCTGGCTGTCGTACTCGCCGTATTGGTCACGGCGCGCGAGGGCGGTGTTTGTTCCTGTGCCGCGGCGAGCTGGGATGCGCCGCTGAGCATAACCGCCAAGCAAAGCGCGCCGACGAGGTGCCGCTCGCTCGCCGCCGGGGCAGCGGCGTGTCGGGTTACGACGGGCTGGCCTGTGCTCATGGGGACCCCTTGTATGTTGATTCTAGTGTCGCGTTATACTGCCACCTGATTTGCATATACGCAATATTGATGCTCATTGGCAAGTTATCGTACCTATCGCTCGCCCACGGGCGCGGCTGCGCTGGCGTCCGAATAGGGCCTGCATGCCCTGAAAACGGGCATTCCCGACGTCATTGCGCAATGTTGGGGCTTCGGGCACAATTTCCGTATACGCAATAAAGAGCCGACAACCTGCAGCGGAGGCGCCTGGCGTCCCCGCGCGAGCCGAGAGATCCTGATGCCAACCGTAAGCGCCTCTTCACCCGTGTCCGACCTGGCCGTCCTGGACTTGCCGCGCCCCTACCTGGTGTTTCTAGGCGAGGACAGTGACTTCGCTTTCGCCAAAACAGCGTTCGGCCTGCGGGATTGGGCACCTGAAGAGTGCGTCGGCGAAATCGCATGTCCCGGCTCGCATGTCAGCTTGGGACTGCCCGTCCGGTCACCTCGAGAGGCACAGGAGCGCGGCGCGCGAGCTCTCGTGATTGGGGTGGCAAATGTCGGCGGCATCATTCGCGACAGCTGGCTCGCGGTGTTGCTCGAAGCCCTGGAGGCAGGTCTCGATGTCATCAGCGGGATGCACGGCAGGCTCGAGGATGTTCCAACACTGAAAGCGGCGGCGCAGCGCCATGGCCGTCGTCTCATCGATGTGCGCACACCGCCGGCCGGGATTCCAGTGGCTACCGGGTACAAAAGGAGCGGCAAGCGCCTGCTCACCGTCGGAACGGATTGTGCGTTGGGGAAGAAGTACACCGCCCTGTGCCTGACCCAGGAGTTTCGCAAGCGCGGTGTTACCGCCGACTTCCGGGCGACCGGGCAGACCGGCATCCTGATCGCCGGGGGCGGCATCCCGATCGACGCCGTAGTCGCGGACTTCGTGGCCGGTGCGGCGGAGATGCTGAGTCCCGACGCACCTGCCGATCACTGGGACATCGTAGAGGGACAGGGCTCCCTCTTTCACCCGTCCTACGCTGGTGTATCCCTCGGACTGCTACACGGCACGCAGCCCGACGTCATCGTGATGTGTCACGCGATCGGACGCGATCGCATCCTGGGACTGGAGGACTACAAAACTCCCGACATCACCGAGGCTATTGAGCTGAATCTGCTCTTGGCAAGACGGACCAATCCCAACGTGCGTTGCGCGGGAGTCGCGCTGAACACCGCTAAATTGAGCGCATCCGATGCGCACCGTGTCCTGTCTGAGCACGCCGCCCAGCTCGGCTTGCCCGTCGCCGATCCGATCCGCGGTGGGTCCGAGTTCGCTCGCCTGGTGAAGGCCTGCCTGGAGTAGAGGCCAGGAGCTAGGCGGAACGCCGGACTTTGCGTTTCGGCGCGCTAGCGCGCCTTCTACCGGTATCCGCGGGATGCCTGACTGCAGACGCCTCGGGGACTACCCCTTCCAAAGGCATCGCCTTGCCCGCCACCCGCTCCTCGCTCACATGATGTTGGGGCACGGTGCACATCGACAGCGCACGGCAGGTTTGCGTACCGCGCGCGACATAGCCGTGCCCCATGCGGCTGTCAAAGTAGATCGACTCCCCGGCCTTGAGGACGAGTGGTGAATAACACTCCGTGTGTAACTCAAGCTCACCCTCCAGCACGTAGAGAAACTCCTCGCCTTCGTGCCGCATCAAGGGACCGAACTCCTCCAGGGAGCGCGCCCGGTACTCGGACAGGATCGGCGTCATTTGCTTGTTGAGCAAATCCGTACTGAGATAGCGCAGCGTGTGGTTCGACATCGGTACGGTCTCCCCATCCGCACTCCGATTCACACTCCGCCGCCCCGGCTGCTCCGACGACACCTCCGCCGGTGCATCGGACAGCAATTGGCTCAGATCGATCGAAAGGCCCTGGCCGAGCCGCAACAGCATGTCATAGGTCGGCGAGATCTGATCGTTCTCGATCCGAGACAGCGTCGACGGGGGAATACCGGTGCGCCTGGCGACGTCAGCCAAGGTCCATTTATTGCGTTTGCGTAGGCTTTTCAGGGCCGTGCCGGGTCTGGCGGTCGACATCCCACGATAATACCCTTTGCGCCCGGCAGCGCCAAGGATTGCGTATACGCAATGGAGCGCTCGCGGCCGTGACATTCGGCGCCGAAATTCATTGCGTATTGAAAATCGCGCTCATAACATTAAAAAAATCGCGGCGACGAGAATGAAACATGAGCGGGGCACGGACTGAGAACGATTTGAAGGTCACCATCGGTCCGTTCCGCTTCGGTGCCCGGTTGCGGCCGGAGCTGGCGCCGCAGAGTTGCGCTTATTTTCGTGCGCTACTCCCTTACCGGCGCCGCATGATCCACGTGCGCTGGAGCGGCTCGGGGTGTTGGATTCCTCTGGGCTTTGAGAAGCTGAGCTTTCCTTTCGAGAATCCCACCAGCTATCCCGCGCCCGGCGATTTTATTTTCTACCCCGGCGGCTACGGCGAGGCGGAGATCCTGCTCGCCTATGGCCCGGTACGCTTCGCTGCCAGCGTCGGCCAGCTCGCGGGAAACCCGTTCCTGACCCTGACCGACGGCCTGGATCAATTGCCCGAGCTCGGCCGGCTCGTCTTGTGGGAAGGTGCCCAGGATGCCTGCTTCGAGCTCCCCTGATTCCATCGGCAGCCACATGAACCGGCTGAACCGACGCAGGGCTGTCGCGCTCCTGACCGGCGCCACGGCTTCCGTTGCGCTGTTGGAGAGGCCCCGCGCTGCCGTGGCGGAGTCGTTACCCGATGAGACTGAGGTCGACGACCTCGTCGGGCGCTTCATGAAGGAGTTCGAGATTCCCGGTGTAGGGATTGCCATCGTGCGACCGAACCGGCCGGATTTCATCAAGGGATATGGTGTGCGCACGCTTGGGCAAGCCGGGCTCATCGATGCGCATACGCAATTCGCGATCGCCTCGAACACCAAGGCATTCCTGGCAGCCTGCCTGGCGCTGCTCGTCGACGCGGGCAAGCTGAGCTGGGAAGATCCGGTCGTCCGCTATTTGCCGCAGTTCCAGATGTACGATCCGGCGGTGACCCGGATGATGACTGTCCGGGATCTGTTGGTTCATCGCAGCGGGCTGCCGCTGGGCGCCGGCGACCTCATGCAATTTCCGCCCGGGGATCACACGCCGCAGGATCTCCTGCATGCGCTGCGCTATTTCAAGCCGGCTACCGGGTTTCGGGCCGGCTATGCCTACGACAATATCCTGTACATCGTTGCCGGCATGCTGTTGGAGCAGGTCTCGGGCCTGGCCTGGGATCAGTATCTCAGCACGCGAATATTCGGCCCCCTGGGCATGACCGACGCGGTCCCCAATCCGACGCTGGTGCGCGGCGCCAATCACACCGGGCGGCATTTACGCCTGGGGCCGCCGGTCATCGGCATGGGTCGGTTGGAAGTGGTTGCGCCCGCGGAATCCGCGATCATCGCTCCTGCCGGCGGAATCAACGCCAGCATTTCCGACAGCGTAGCGTGGCTGAAGATACAACTCGGACGCGGCGCTCTGCCGGATGGGCGCCGACTCTGGAGCGCCGCGCAGTCGGCCGAAATGTGGAAACCGCAGACCATCATCTCCAGCGGACCCGGGCCCAGCGCGGACAGGCCACAACGTTCCGTCATTCAGGCCTACGCGCTCGGTTGGGGTGTGAGCGAGTATCGCCAGCGGCGGATGATCGCGCACGCGGGCGGTGTGATAGGGCAGATTACACGAACCACTCTCTTCCCCGATGACGGAATTGGCTACGTCGTTTATTCAAACACCGGCGACGAGGCGCCCATCTCGGGCCTTCGCTACGCACTCGCGGACAAACTGCTGGGGGCACTGGCGTTTGACTGGGTGAGTGCCACTCAAAGTGACATCACGACGACCCAAGCCGAGGTCACTGCGGCTGTAGGCACGGGAGACTTCCAGCCCCCTCCGGGAGGCCCCTCGCTGCCACTAGCGGGTTATGCGGGGCGCTATCGTGATCCCTGGTATGGAGATATTGTCGTCACGCGCAGCGGTGAACGGCTATCGATCGACTTCACGCACACGCCCGCCTTCAAAAGTGTTCTCGAGCCGTTTGGATCCGATTCGTTCCGCACGCGCTTTCCCCGCGGGACTGGGGAGGACGCCGTGGTTCATTTCGTGGTCAACAACGGGCGCGTGACGGCAGTGACCCTGAAAGCCCTGTCTCCCCTGGCGGACTTCAGTTTCGATTTTCAGGATCTGGCTTTCGCCCCCATCAAGCCGTAAGCGCGCCAATTCGCTCGAAACTCAGTGGGCGCAGGTATCGGTACGCGGAACGTACGGAGCGATATTCGAGACGAGTTGGTGCCACTCGGGCGCGCTCAACGCGAGCGAGGCTTTTTCGTTAGCGTAGTAGGCTCGAAGATCCAGGCCATCGGTGTAGTCGGAAGCGAGCAGAAAGCGATTCACGCCGATCTGATGCACCAGGCTCTCGAGCGCCGCGACGTCGTCAGGTTTCGCGGCGACCTTGCCCTCGTTCGCGAACAGGTCGGGAACCATCGCCAGATCGAAATACAGACGTCGGGTGCCTCGCGGGTCACGTTGTATCGCTGCAGCAAAAGTGCGTAACGCGGCCAGTTGCCCGGGATCGATGCCACCGCCACCGGCGGCGTGGGCGATCTGCACGGGCACCTTGCCGGAGCGCGGATAGATCTTCTGCAGAAATATCCTGACGTCGTCGGCCCCATAATCCGGGGACCGTGTTTGCATGTGCATCACGATCGCCAGGTGAGCCTCACCCGCCGCCTCGAACACGGCGGCCAGCTGTTCCGCCTGCCGCGGGTCGCGGAAGTCGAACTTGGAGCTGCCGAGATGCAACTTCAGACCCGCGGCGCCGCCCTGGCGCCCCCAGTAGCGGATCTCATCCAGCGCGTTGGCCGCCGTCGGATTGACGCTGATGAACGGAACGAGCCGCCCGCAACTCGCCTGCGCCTGCGCGACAATGAATGTGTTTTCCGCCCGCGTCTGGCCGGCGACATCCGGTCCGGGGTGGGCAAGCTCGGGCGAGGTGAAGAAGTAGCCGGCAGACAGCAGCACTCCTCGCTTGATTCCGGCAGCATCCAGCGCCCGGATGGCGTCCGCACCCGTCGAGGGCGCATGCGATACCTGTGGTGGACAGCCTTCGGGGCCCAACGCCTTGCAGATCGTATCCAGGACCTTGGAGGATTCCGGCGAAAAGATGTGCATGTGATGATCGACGATCGGCACCGCATCCTGCGCCGCCCGAGCCAGAATCGGGGCGGCCACCAGGAGGGAAGCGGCCAACAGCGCCCTAACGATGAAATTCATGGCGGCGGTCAAAACTTTGCGATGGCAGCGAAGCCGATCGTCCTGGGTTGAATGACGGAGGCGGTGAACGGCGCCTGGTAGGCGCTCAGCGCCAACGAGGTGATGTTGTTGAAACCGCGCTCGTTGCCTACGTTTTTCGCGTAGAGCTCGAAGGTGTAGCTCTGGTAGTTGAGACCCGCCCTCAGGTCCACAGTCGTGTAGGACGGCATAACGGGCCGTGCGAAGTCTGCCGGGGAGCCGGTTACGAACCCGGATATGCGCTGCCCCACATAGTGCACCCCGCCGCCGACGAACGCTGAAGTCGTTCCCGTCAGGGCAAAATCCTGATCCACATTCAAGGCGGCCGACCATTTGGGGACATTGGGCAGCTCGTCTCCGTCTTTGCCGTTCACCCCGGGAGCGTCCTCGGTGAGGTGCGCATCCGTATAGGTCAGGTTCAGAGCGATGTTGAGACCGTGCAATGGCGCAAGAACGACGCTGGCTTCGAGACCATCGCTGCGAGCCGTTCCGCCGTTACCGGAGGTGGTCTGCCCCGAATACTCCGTCTCGATCTGAATGTCCCGCCAGTTGATGTAGAAGGCGGACAGGTCCAGGGTCAACTTGCGCTCGCACAGGGAGGCCTTATAGCCGAGGTCATAGTCGGTGAGCTTGTCCGGTTTGTAGTTGGTGGGGACGCCGGCGGCGCTTTCCACCGGTGTGACCGAATTGGGGCCGCCAGGCCGATAGCCCGAGCCGACCCGGGCATAGATCATGTTGTTGTCATCGAGCCTGAAGCGCGGGGTCACCAGGAACGTCGTGCTGTTGTCCGAGGACTCCTGGGCCGTGACGGTCTCGCCCCCTGCCAGCAGGCCACCGGAGGTCTCGCCGAAACGCTGTTGGTTGGTGCTGTAGCGCACGCCCGCGGTGAGATCGAACTGCGGCATGAAATGGTAGGTCAGGTCGCCGAACCCCGCGTATTCGGTGTACCGGGAATCCATGTGATCGAAGAATATCGCGGCCGGAACCGGCAGCGGTGCCTGGCTTCCCGTGAAGAAGGCGTTGCTGGGCTCGTCGCGCGCGCTGTGCTCGTGAGTGAAGAAGAAGCCAGCGCGCCACTCGAGCTGATTCTCTTCTGGCGACTCCAAGCGCACTTCCTGGGTAGTTTTCCGCAGGATCAGATCGGAACCGACGTCGAAGCCTGCGTTGGGCACACCGAAGGCGCCGCTCAGAATGTCTCCGAGCGCATCCGTCAGATCGGTGACAGCGGTTTCGTGCAGCGTGCTGTAACTGGTGGCCGACACCAGGTTAGCCCACTGCAGATCGTAGTTGACGGTGGCGCTGTACAGACGGTAGTGCACATCCAGCGGCTCGTTCGTGTAGCGCACGTGCTGCAGATCGCCGACGCTCGGGGCCAGGTGCGTGCCAACTACATTGACGTCCTCGTCCGAAGACCCGCCATTGTGCAGATCCTGGATGACCGCGGTGAGGTTGACCGAAAGCTGCGAAAGTGGCTTCCAAAGCAAGGCCGCGCGCCCGCCGTCCACCAGCGAGTTGTTCAGGTTGTGACGATTCAACTCCGGATCGTCGATGTAGCCCGGGTCGCGGCGGTCGTAGGCACTCACCCGCAGCCCGAGGGTATCGCTCACCAACGGCAAGTTGACCATGCCCCGAACCCCGTAGCCCGCGCCTCCTCCATCGACCGCGTTGCCGTCGAGCTCAGCGCGGACATGGAATTCGTTGAGATCCGCAGGTGTGGTGACGTACTTGATCAAACCGCCGAGCGAGCTGGCTCCGTAGAGTGTGCCCTGGGGTCCACGCAGGACTTCGACTCGCTGCAGATCGCTCGGGTCGAGGTCTGGACTGAGCCAACCGCCGAGGGCCGCGTTGGTCGAGGAGCCAAAGGGGATATCGTCGATATAGGTGGCCACTGTCGAATTCACCGGCGTCCCGGTCGTAATGCCGCGCAGGATGATCTGGGTCTGACCTTCCCGATCGGAGATGAGATTGAGGCCGGGCACCAGCGCGGTGAAGTCATCGAGCCGCACCGCCGCTGCACGCGAAAGCTCGGCCGCTCCGAGAGCCGTTACAGACGTCGCCACCGTCAGCAGCCGCTCGGGACGCTTCTGGGCCGTGACAATGACTTCCTCCAAAGTTGGTAGAGCGGAAGTACCAGCCGACGCAAAGGAGTTTGCTTCGTCGCTCGAGGTGCGGATCTGTTCGGCACCCGCACTGCCTGTGCCGCCGTAGGCGAGTCGGGTACCGTTCGAGCTCGAGTCCGAGTCCGAGGAGGTTCTCACCATCTGGTGCCGGATCATGAGTGCGCCGGAGGGCGATCGCTCTACCGTGAGGCCGGTTCCTTTCAGAAGACGTTGCAGGGCTTCCTCGGCGGTGAATTCGCCTCTGAGGGCCGGCACCGTTTTTCCCTCCACCAGATCCTGGGTGAAAATGATTTCCCGGCCTGATATCTGTCCGTAGTTGCGCAGCGCCTGAGAGAGTGTTTCCGCACTGATGTCGAACCGATAGCTGCGCGCTGCGGGGTCGGCACTCGCATGGGCGCTACCGAGCAGCAGTGTCAGGGAAACACATAAGTGCCGGACGTGTCGATTCTTCAGACTTGACATCAGGACCCCGCCGATTTTTGATTTACCGCGCGTAGTTCGCGCGGCTTATCAAAGTCAGACGGAGTTTCGTGGAAAATCCTCCAGCGACGGCAAAAAAACATCAGCGATGCGACAAGCGGATCGCGCCATCGCGCCTATCCGCATCGACAGGCAGGTAGTGCGTGAGGGTTTCAACGAAGCCGTCGATGTCGCTGGTACTGAACACACCGCTGATACGCAGCCCGGCAGTGGTTGCATCCGCCAGGACGAGCGGCTGCCGCGCATAGCGATTGACCTGCTCGATGACGGAGTTCAGGGGCTCATCGTTGAAGATGAGACGACCGCTCTGCCAGGCGGTGGAGCGTTCGATGTTGGCGGGAGCGATGCTCGACGTGCCTCTCGCGGAGACGACCAATTGCTCGCCGGCGTCGAGCTCAACTCCGAGCCCGGACTGACTGCCCTGGTTCGGGACCTTAGGCGCCGCAGGCGTCAGCCGGAATGGCTGAATCGGCAAAAGAGCGTCGGACCGACGCGGCAGAACGACCACGTGACCTTCAATCAGAGTGACGACGAGCTGCGACTTGTGCAGGTCGACGTTGAATGCGGTGCCGGTCGCAACGACCTTCTCCCCCGCAGCGGTCACCGAGAACGGCCGTTCCACATCATGAGCCACGTCAAAGCGGGCCTGCCCGCGCAGCAACGTCAACTCGCGCGCCCGCGGCGAATACCGCACCTGCAGGTCGGTCGAGGAGTCGAGCTGTATCTGTGAGCCGTCGGCGAGTGTAACGACGCGGCGCTCACCCCTCTGGGTGGAGTATGTATCTGGAAGCTGCAGGTACCAGACAAGCAGGGCCGCACAGGCGAGTAACACGACACCCGCGGCGAGGGTTTGATTCAGGCGGCGCCCGCCACCGGCGGGGGCGCGCCAACGGGTTCGGGCCGCCTTGCGCGCGTTCGCCAAGGCGGCCCGCCGCAATTCCAGCAACTCCGGGGATGCCTGGTGCTCGCCAATGAAGCCCCAGGGACCCTGCACACGATCCCAGGCCGCCTGATGCCGGGCATCCGCCCGCAACCAACTCTCGAACTCCGGCGTGCTTTCTCGATCGCTCTCGCTCAAGCGGGCCCGCCAGGCTGCCGCCTCCACGAGGTAACGGGTGTCCGTTTTATCCGATGGCAACATACTGCTCATGCTTATCCCGGGCCTCCATACCGTTCGGCCAGATGCAGTACCGCTCGCATGACGTGCTTTTCCACCGTGCTCTGGGCGATGCCAAACAGTGTCGCGATGTCCTTCTGCTTCATCCGCTCCAGGCGGAACAGGATGAAAATGTCGCGTGTGCGCTCGCCAAGCTCGCTCAGCGTACGTAGCACGTCGTTCAGTGATTCCTTACTGAGAAGGACGCGCTCGGGCGATAAATCCTCCATCAACTGCTGTTCGAGCTCACTGGCCACGGCGTCGTCTATGGGTATGAACACCGGTGGCTCGGTCTTGAGGTACGCGCGCTTACGGTCGCGCAGCAGGTTCATCGCCACCGTGAAAACATAGCTTTCCGGGTGCTCGACATGGGTCAGCCGCTGGGCGGCGAGCACCCGGAGCAGGGTCTCCTGTGTCAGATCCTGCGCCAGCGCGTGATCCCGGGTCCGCCGGGCGAAGAAAACCAGCAAGGGCCCGTTGAAGCGGGCGGCTAGATCACACGGAAGTGCAGCGGTTGTGGCGCCTTTCTCTTTCGGTGGCATCGATGCGGGAGCCTGGAGCGTGCTGTGAAGATAGCACGGCGATTCGGGGGCGCTGCACCCCGTGAAAATTTCCCGATAAAGGAGGAGGATTTCAGCAACCCCGGCGTCTTACTCACAAATAGGGCCCAGCGAAAGGAGCACTCGTCTTATGTTACTCGCCTTGTCCACGTGGCCCGAGATCGCAGCCTGGCTGGATCGTTGCCGCACCATCGTCATTCCCATCGGGTCGAACGAGCAACACGGTCCCACCGGATTGCTGGGCACCGACTGGCTGTGCCCGGAGATCATCGCGCATGAAGCCGAGCGCCGTGGCGGTGAAATCCTGGTCGCCCCGACATTCAACATCGGGATGGCACAACACCACCTGGCCTTCCCCGGCACGATTTCGCTGCGCCCCTCCACGTTCCAGGCGGCGCTGTGCGACTGGATTCAATCACTGGCCCGGCACGGCTTCGAGCGGCTCTATTTCTTCAACGGACATGGCGGCAACACGGCCTCGATCGAGGCTGCCTTCTCCGAGGTCTACTCGCCATTCTCATTTGGGGCCGAGGTTTGCCCGTTTGCCCTCAAGCTGCGCAGTTGGTGGCAGTTACCGGGGGTTGGCGAGCTCGCTGAGCGCTCGTTTCCCTCTGGCCACGGCTCACACGCGACGCCCTCGGAAATCTCCATCACTTTGAGCGCCTATCCGCAAACGGCTCGACAGGCGACCTGCGTCCCCTCGATCGCGCCCACGGGTCCTATCCGCGATGCGCTCGACTTCCGGACGCGTTTTCCGGATGGGCGAATCGGCTCGAACCCATTGCTCGCCAACGGTGAGGCGGGCGCCGCTCTCATTGATGCCGCGGCGCGCGCCCTGGTGGCTGATGTCGCGGCGTTTACTAACGAGCCGCAGCCGCGATCGTCCGGGCAATCGTGAAGGTCAGCGGCTGGGGAGGTGTAGCCTCGTAGCCATGGTCACCAACTCGGTGAGTGAGTCAGCCCTCATCTTACGCATCACGTTGCCTCTGTGCGCCTTGGCTACAACTCAACCTGGGTCACGGTCGGTTGCGCATCCAGTCTGCCACCTGAGACAGCTTCTGCAGTATCCCTTCGCGTGCTGCCTGATCAGTCACTACGTCTTCCATAGCCCCGCGCATGCAGAACATCCAAGCATCACGCTCCTCATCTCCGATGCTGAAGGGCAAGTGCCGGGCGCGTAGACGCGGATGGCCGCGCTCCTGCGTGTAAGCCGCGGGGCCTCCCAACCATTCCGCCAGATACTTCTTTAGCGCGGCTCGCGTGGCGCTGAGGTCCTCCGGGTGTAGTGCGCGGATTACCTGGGCTTCGACCAGCGTGTCCATTCGGTCATAGAACGAGTCGATGATGCGATCCACGGTCGGTTGCCCGCCAATCCGGTGGAAGGGAGTCAAAGTGGGATCCAGGTTACCGATATTCATTCATTCGCTCGCCAAGTCAGCTCGCATCTGTTCCGCCATCGACCTGTCGCCGACGAGTTCGGCGGCCTGGATCGCACCGGTCAGCGCCGCACGACGGCGAGGAGCGGCAACCAACGCAGTCCGAAATTCCTGTAGTGCCTCTCTCGGTCGTTCACGCGTCAGCAACATTTCTCCGAGCTGTTCGCGCGCTGGAACGATGGGGCCTGGTGTGACCGGCAGCTTTTCGAGTGCTTCTTCCTCGTCTGCGGCGTGCCGCAGTAACTGCGTTGCTTCCTCAACACGCCCGCTCGCTGCCAACTGCCACGACTTGGCCTCCTTGCCAAGTATCTCGGTCTGTGTTGCCCAGTAGGTATTTCCGGCAGCCTGCAGCTGTTGCCGGCACGTCTCGATCTTTGCGATGTCAGCGTCCGTTGTCTGAGGTCGACCAGCTCGAGCGTTAGCGACCGCGCGCGCCCAGTATACGATAGCAGCCACGTGCGGGGCGGAGTCGGGCAGTGGCTGCAGCTGTGCGGCGGCGTCCCACCTGCGACGCTCAATCGTCAGTCGAACCGGTATGGCCGTCGCCGCATAGCCAACTTTGAAATCCTTGCCCAAAAGTCCGCCCATGACGCGCAATTCGGCCCCAACCTGCTCCGCGTCGGCATCCCGTCCGCGTTGCAGGTAAGCGTAGGTCAAATAATCCATCGCGTGCAGCTCTTCGCCGACATCGCCCTGCTCGTGCGCTGCCTGTCGCGCAGCCCGGTTTGAGGTGATGGAATCCTCCCACAGGCCGAGCCGAGTGTAGATGTGCGAGGGCATGTGCAGGGCGTGCGGCGCCGAGGGCGCGATCTTCGAATAGGCGCGCGCGGCCACCAATCCGCGCGATGCGAGCTCGGTGCTGTCGTATGCGTGAATCAGGTAATGCGCGGCGCCGGGGTGATCGGGCTGATTGCGAAAGACAGGCTCCAAGAGCGCGGCCGCGCGCTTCTGGTCGGCATGGGAGTGATCCTCGGGAGGCGCGACAGCGATCAGCGCCAACGCGTAGAACACTTGTGCTTCTGTATCTTTGGGATTGTTGCGGGCGACCTCAGCCATCGCGTCTGCATACGCCTGGGCTCGAGTGTGATGTGTCAGATGATCTGAATCCCGATAGTAGGCAGCGGCGGCGGCAATGAACTGCCTTTCCCGCGGAGTCTTGCCGCCGAGGAGACCGGCCTGCCCCGTTTCCGCGAGCCCCTTTTTCAACTCCACGGCATCGGGCGGACTCCACAGTTGGTGGAAATAGGACATCGCAATGCCCCAGTGAGCCATTGCACAGGTCGGATCGGCCACAGCGATCGCTTGGAATGTCTGTTCCGACGCGTCGTAGGCGAAGGAATGCAGTAGCGCCACGGCGCGCTCGAATTGATGTCCCACGTTTGGTGCGCACGATGTCGGAAACGTGACTGTACCCAATTTCTCCGGTACGGGATGCGAATGCAATTCCTGCGCCGACACGTGAAACGCGCAAAGAGCGGAACAAGCTGCCAGGAGACACTTCTTCACAGCGGGCGATTGGCCGCCGAGCCGCTCTAAAGGAGTCGAGCTGGAATTTGACAGAGTCACGTCGACTGATAACTCAACGACACCATCCTCCATTGACCTCGTGTCTGTATGTACTGCGCCTCGAATCGGCCGGTTTCCCAGCGGCGGTCGGCCACATGACCTTGCAGTCGGGCCATCTGCGCGACCGTGCAATCCCCCTGCAGCGGCGTACAGAGCTCCACTTCGGTATGAAAGGTGGCCGTGGCCTGCTGGCGGTCCTCACTCAGCGTCACGGCGTCTCTGTGCTGTGAGTTGCTCTGACGATACGCGCTGTGAATGGCACCAGCTCTATGGTGGCGATACTGATCCACAAACAGCTGGAGGATGGCGGGCTTGCCGGTCGCGCCCACGCCGCTCAAATTCAGCTGGGCCTGCTCATCAAACAGCTCGGCCGCGGATTCATAGGCTTGATTTTCAATCAGGGTGGTAAATTCCCGCTGCAGCTGTCGAATCGCTTCGCAATCTTCCATGCCACCCAACTGCTGTCGCAGTTTCGTCAGCTGCTCCTCCAGCGGCGACGCGCTGTCAGATGTCAGGGTGGCAGCTGCGACCGTAGTAGCCACACCGGCGCCCAGCACGGCGCCGCCCGTCGTGAAGAAGGCGCGCCGACTGCGGTTTGTTTTGGTTCCGGTCATGCGTATCTGCTCAGGTCTTGAGGCCGATGTGCTTCTTGATATCGAACTTGCCGGCGTGGCGGGCGCGGGCGCCGATCACGCTCAGGCTGAGGCCCTTGGGCCCCACGTGAAAGCCGAAACCGGCGTCGTGCATGATGCGCTGGTTGAAACAGATGACGCCCAGCGTGCCGTTACAGGCCTCCTCCACCCAAGCCATGATATATACGCCGTCACGCAGCTTCGAATACCACCCCGGCGAGCTCCACTGCAGGCCGCCGGACCCATCGGGCTGGAAGATGATCCAGGAATAGGTGGAAGGCGTGGCATAGAAGTGCATGGAAGTGAGGCCAGGGTTGCCGCGCTGGTAGTTCCAGGTCACCGCCTCTCCCACCATTTCATCCGTCCAGCCATGGCGCAGATATTGGGGCGGTGTCGGGCTGCCTTCCATCTGGAACACACCGAAGTAATAGGTCGGATGGGTTTCATTGTTGCGGAAGGGGGTGCCGGTTGTTCCCTTCACGATGGTGCTCAGGCCGTTCTTCATGTCGAGCGCCACCATGGCGCAGGAGCGTGGGAATTCGGCATCCAGAAGATGAGCGAAGAAATACAACTCGGCGTCAGGCTCGTACATCTCGTACCAGGCTTCGCGCCAGTTCTGATCGCCGGCATAGCGCCACTTCAACTTAGTGCCGTCCAGGAAGTCGTACTCGATTACCGGCCCGTTATCCATGCGGACCGTGAGGTTCTTGCCAACGAGGTGCGTGATCGGCTCGCCCTTGTACCCGCCCATGCCGGCAGCACCGCCGCCCTTGCCGTCACCAAAGGCGACCGCATGATTGAGCACCTGCTCTTTCACCTCGTCGTCGGTCATGACATCGAACGTTTCCAGCGGTCGATACACACGGCGCGGGCCGCGGGTTTCGCCATTGTTGCCAAAGACTTCGAAGGTCGCGATCTGCCCGGTGATTTCGCCCTTGCCGCTGTACAGGTAGTATTCCAACTCATCCTTCTCGGTCAGACCGAGGCGCACACCTTTCTGCGTCATATCGAACAGGTCGATGATATGCAGGGTGAAGGTTCCCGAGAACTCGCACTCGATGCGCGAGTAGATGAACTGATGGTCGTTGACCATGATGTAGTCGGACGGGGCGCAGACGGTCATTTCGCCCCCGAACCGGGTCAGCTCGATGAAAGTCGAATACGCGATGGTCAGGTAGAACTCGAGGATCTCAATGTCGTCGTCTTGTTTCCAGTAGATACCCTTGCCTTCCAGCCGGTTGGTAAAAGAGTGGCGCGCGGCAGGTGCCGCACCGCCGCCATCTACGTACCCGAACCAGATCTTGCGTTGGACCTCCCTGTTTCTGCGTCCCGTCTTGAACTGCGGCTCGCGCTTTGCGTCCTTCGCAGCAACCAACTCCTGGTCGGCATAGCCGCTGAAATACACCTCGAAGACGGTTGCGATCCGGGCACGCCGATCGAGCACCAGCTCGTAGCCGCGCTGGGTGCCCGGAATCATGTGTGACACCAGCACCAGGTTGCGGCTCTCCAGTGCGCCGTATCCCGCCTTGACCCCCTTGCCGCCGTTTTCGGACAGCTCGAGCTGGCGACTACTGCGGAAGTTGTATTCCAGAGTTGGACCGCCCGCATCCGTCACGATCTTGAGACGCTCTCCCGCCAGACCATTGAACAATGTGGATTTGCTGCTGGGGCCACTGGCAGTCGGGCGCAGTGCCTCGGCCACCTGGCCCTCGATCAGGTCGGAGTACGCGATCCGATGCATCTGCAGGGGGCGGTAGGTCCGCATCGTCAAGCCATTCTCCTCAATAGGCCAGCCTGCTCAATAGGTGAGCGGCTCGATCTTGTCCAGCAACTCCTGGCGGCGATTCGCGAAGAACGGCGGGATCTGCATCTCGGTGCCCAACTTTTCATATGTCTCATCGACTAGGAAGCCTTGCGGCTTGGACACTGTTGCCTCGAAGAGTGCTCCACCGGGCGTGCGCACGTACACGGAGTCAAAATATCCGCGGTCCTTCATCTCTGACACGTCGGTAAATCCGAGGCCTTCGAGGTGGAACTTCACCTTGCTCTGTGCCTCGTGATCGGCGACTTCGAACGCACAATGGTGTGGGACACCCTCCCCGTAGGCCCAACTGCCTGCGGCGAGATTCGGATCGACTCGAAATTCGATGATTGCGCCGCTGCCACCTTCGCCAACCTGATAGCGCACATAACGGCCGTCGGTCTGACGCTTCTGGCCGTTCCAACCGGATTGCATGAACTCGTCCGAGTTCTCCCCGTCGCGTACCGAAACGACGATTCCATGTGTGCCGCGGATGCCGTGTTCCGACGGCACCGCGCCGTTGGAATAGGGCTTGCGTGAATCGTTGGCAGCGCCGACCAGCTCGTATTCGATGCCACAGGGGTGGCTGAAGGCCAACAGGCGCTCACCAAAGCGCTCCCGGGTCTGCACCTCGAATCCCCGCTCATGCAGCCGTTGCTGCCAGAAACCCAGGGAGCCGTCGGGAATCGACAGCGAAAGGGTACAGATCTGACCGCTACCCTTGCGGGCCTTGCGGCCCGAATGACGCATCGGAAAGCAGGTGATCAGCCGGCTGACATCCCCGGTGTCGTTGCCGTAGTAAAGATGCAGGATCGGCTCGTCGCCGTCGTAGAGCGCGGTCTTCTTGACACTCTTCAGGCCGAGAATCTTCGTGTGGAAGTCATAGTCCTCCTGGGCGTTGCCCACGCTGAGTGTCACGTGATGATGCCGCTTAATGTGGTGATTCAGACTCATCTGCGATGCTCCTAAGTTGTAGGGACCCCATGCATCAATTTCCGAGGCTGCGCGCCAGCGCCTCTCGCAAAACGCCGACGCGATCCGCGGTGTCGCCGTGACTTCGCCAGGCGATGAACCCATCCGGCCGTACCAGCGATGCTCCGTTGCTCGAGATGCCATAGGCTTCGGTAAAACGGTCGCCGGCATCCCCAAGCTCGCTTCCCATGCGATAGGCATCGAGGTTAAGCCCTCCGAGGCTCTCCGTGGCGCCAACCGCCGCTTCTATCCATTCTGCGCCGTCGGGGCCGGCGAGTAGTACGTGGTGACCGACTAAGTCGAGCGTCGAGACGCGCTCGCCAGCTCGAGTCAGCCACAGGTGCGGTGCGCGGGAACCCGGCAAGCCCCGCGTTTTACCCGGATCGGCGTGTATCCCAGTCTGCGAGCCGTACAGATAGCCAAGCTCGATCTCGAAGTCAGGAACGATCGGGTCTGTCGTGTGAGTCGACTGGAGCCAGGGCGCGGTACGCGCGACGTATCGCGAAAAGGCCTGCCCCACGGTGAACTCGGCGACGGGTTTGCGCTCACTCGCATAAGTCTCGAGAAGACGCGTAGGCGCCTGGCTATTCAGCACCAGGGCTAACTTCCACGCCAGGTTGTGTGCGTCGTGAATGCCGGTGTTGCCGCCGAAGCCGCCGTTGGGTGGCATCAAATGCGCTGCATCTCCGACGAGGAAAATGCGCTTGTCCTGAAATTTCTGCGCCACGCACGCGGTGGCGCGCCAGCGCGTAAACCCGTCGATCCTCACCGGCAGGTCAGGCACGCCCACGCCGGCGCGGACGAGCGCTATCAATTGGCCTTCGCTTACATCCCTAGCAACATTGAATGCGGCCTGCGGATCGCGCTCGGGGTTGCCGAGGACATTCACGGCGAGGAAGCCGGCTTGGCTGGTACGATTCATCCGAAAAAACCCGGCCAGCACCGGATTATTGACATAGATGATGCTCCAGGCGTTGTCACCAATCCACGGTGACAGGTCCGCTGTGAAGTAGATCGTCAGCGAGTTGGAGAAGGCGCCCCGTCCCTCGTACTCAATTCCCAGAAGCTCACGCACCTTGGAGTGGCCTCCGTCCGCGGCGAGCAAGTATCGGCCACGAAGCTCCCGACGAGTGCCACTACCGGTATCGGTCACCGCGACAGTTACGCCATCGGCGTCCTGCTGCACTCCTGTGACCTCGGCGCCCTGAATGACAGTTGCTCCGGCGGCCCGCGCACGTTGACGCAGTATGGGCTCGAGGCTTGGCTGGTTCAGATACAGGCGGCGACATGGGCTCAACGCCTCCACACCTTCATTCAGACTCGGCATGATGTCCGCGAGCTTGCGGCCGGACACCGAGTCCATGGCGATGATCGACCCTTCCGGGACAAAGTCCTTGGCGGAGCCTTCGCGTACGGCAGCTTCGATTCCGAGTGAGCGAAACATCTCCAGGGTACGCATATGGAAGAAGGCCGCGCGCGGCAGCGGCGAACTCTCCTTCAACCGCTCGATCGCCACCGAACGAATACCCCGCTGGGCGAGGAACGCGGCGGCGCATAAACCAACCATGCCGCCGCCAGCGATCAGTACAGGAGTTTCGTCGTCCGGTGTTGGCCGGTCCGATGTTGGACTGGCAGTCGCAACGACCGCCCCTGCCTTTGTTGTGTCCATCCGGCGTCGCCCCCTCGATCATGTCGCCCTGATGATAGCCGAATCCTCGAGGAGCGGAGGCCTGTCCACGACGTGGTCGCCGCCAAACGGAGTCCATTCGTCGCGGAGCGTGGGCTGATGGTCGGCGGAACCATGCAGTGGACGCGCCGGGGGTCTCAAGCCTGAAGCAACTTCAGGGTTTCGGCCACAATCGGTACCGGACTTCTGCCGGGTGTTTTGAAGTAGGCCATGCCGGCACTCAGGAAACGGGAGCGCCAGGCCGGATCCTGACTTTGCGCAAAGTTGTCGAATACGGCTTCGGCGAACTTGTAGTCATGGGCTTCCTGGGCACCGTAAACCAGGTGGTGCCGGGCGGTGGCGATCAGGTTGTCAGCAGCGCCGCCGTTGCGCAGGTAGCCCAAGGATTTGCGCGCGGCTTGCAGGCGCTGTCCCTCCGAGAGGTCAGAGAAAATCTCATCGAGCGGATTTTCGGTTTTGCGCGCCGTCGGCAGCGGCTCCAGTTTCCCGAGGTTGATGTCCGTCTCCCTCGTGCGCGTCATCTCGCGAAACATGGCGATGAAGGCGGCACATTGCAACAACGTCAATTGCTGCGTCTGTTCGTCGTCACAGACCCTATAGACGTAGTGCAAGGCGTTGGCTGTTGTTTGTGCATGGAGCGGTACGATACCCGGCTCGTGCATGAGCAGTTCCGCGGCCGTATCAAACAGAGTCTGCCAGATTGCATCCGGAGAGATCCCCCGTTGCAACAACTCGACGACGACTCCACCCGACTCCTCCGCGGATACCCGATAAAGGGACGCGCGCAGCTCGCTCCGCGCACCGGGATCATCGTGACCTTGCTTCCAAGACGCCGGGATGTGATGTAGCCGCTCACGATTGCGGCGCCACGGCCGATCGGGCTCGAGGTCGTGGCTGGCTGGGTCTGGCTCGCCTTCACTGTTCAACAATGCCGCCACGACCGAGCGCAGTATGGGCTCGGGGGCCGGACCGCTCCCGAATAGTGTCATGAGGCTATGGCAGTTGCTGACAGCGATGGCTTTGTGGCCAATTTCCCTGAGGTCGCGCGCGCCGTAGGAAAATAACAGTTGGAAAATATCCTGTGGCTGTGCGGACCGCGCGTAGTCCACGATCGCCGCGTCGGCTGCCTCGTGATCCCATTTGTCGAGTGCCGCGGTGAGGGAGCGACGGGCCGCTTCGGGGCTCACCTGGGGAGCCGCAGCTCTCGGTGACATGCGCCAGCCGCTGCTCGCCTGCTCCTGGGCTTGGGTGTCCTTGAAATAGTCGACGGCCCAGATGATGGGCAACCACCTTTCGGCAGATGGAAGATGTTCCTGGGTCGAATGAACCGCCCGCAACAGCATCACCGAGTGATATTTGAAACCCACGTCTGGGTACGGCTGGACGTTGCGCGTCGCCGCCAGCGATAACGCGGCGAGCAACTCGTCGTGACGAAGGCCGGCGCGAATCATACGGACCAGCTCGGCGGGAAGACGCTCTCGGGGCGAGTCTTCCAACATTTTGACCAGCATGGCCACCGACCCGTCCGTTTCGGCCAAGCTGAGCCGACCGGTAAAACCCAGGCCGGCGGCGCCCGCAGTGTGGATGAACGTGCGTCGGTTCATCGAGGAGGCACTGTACGCCCATTTCGGTGCTTCAGAACAGTGCTCGGCGTGGCTTCGGGCCCCCTGGCGTTGTACTGTGTGCTCTCGCGTCCATCCCTCGGTTCTTCGCAGTTGGAGACTTCGATGAAAGCTCGTGGCATTCGCAATCTCCGTCGTCGCGACATTCTCAAAGCTGCCGGTGCAATCGTCGCGGTCCGCCCCCTGCTCTTTGCAAAGGCTACCGCTGCAGGCGACGGGAAGGTCAAGATCGGGGTTATCGGTTCCGGCAATGTCGGAACCGCGCTCGGCCGCGTCTGGGCCAACGCCGGGCACCAGGTGATGTTCTCCTCGCGCAATCTCGACCATGACAAACAATTGGCCGCCAGCATCGGAGCGAACGCTCACGCCGGCTCGCCCAGCGAGGCCGCTGCGTTCGGAGAAGTTCTGCTTTTCGCGGTTCCATATGGAGCACTTCCAGATCTGGGTAAGGCACTGGGAGGCTCGATCAAAGGCAAGGTTGTGATCGATGCCTGCAATCCCTTTCCACAACGCGACGGCGAGATTGCCAATCGGGCGCGGGAGAAAGGGGCGGGATACGTCTCAGCGGAACTGCTGCCGGGCGCGCGCATCGTTCGTGCCTTCAACGCGGTCGGGGCTGGGCGAATGGGGCAAGCGCACGAAGAGCCGGGACACACGGGTATGCCGATCGCGGGTGACGACAAGGCAGCCGTTGAAGTTGCTTCGCGCCTGATTCGTGAGATTGGCTTCGAGCCTGTCCTCGTGGGCGGACTGGACAAGGGCAAATACCTGATGCCGGGTACGCCACTGGCTGGGGAGCACTCGCCGGAGGAAATTCGCAAGATCGCCGCAAGCCTGCAGCCCTAAGACCCCTACAGGTCGATGCGGCGCATTCGTCGCCGAAGAGTGGAAATCGCGTAATCAGCTTGCGCGAATAGCATACGTTGCTTGTGGTGTCATGCACCCCTTCGTCCGAGACGTGTGAGCTGAGAAAAACGGCGGTTTTGAGGGGGGTCTCGAATGCTACGTTCATCGTTCGTCTATTCCACATTGACGCTGTGCTTGGGACTGTCCCCCGTGGCGAACGCACAGCCCGCTCCGGATGCTTCGGCACACCCATTCAGTATCACGAGGTCTGATCCAGCGCTGGACGCCCTCATCGCCCCCGACGCGAAGCTGCGGACTGTTGCCGCTGGATTTGGGTTCATCGATGGACCTGTCTGGATGGCAGGCCGCGATGGTGCCGAGGGCTACCTGTTGGCGAGCAGCATCATCGACAACGTCCTCTACAAGGTAACCGCGGCCGGCAAGGTGTCTGTATTCCTGGATAAGGCCGGATACAGCGGCGAGGATTTCGCCAACGTTGGCAAGCTCGCCCAGATAGGACGCGCCCATGTGCTCCTGATGGGGCCGGGTTGCGCCGGTGTTGATCACCAGGGACGCGTGATCTGGTGTGCGGGTCAGGATCTCGCCATCAAGCGGTTGGAGAAGGATGGCACGCGCACCGTGCTGGCGAATGGTTTCGAAGGCAAACACTTCAACGGGCCGAACGATGTCGCGATCGCCGCGGACGGCGCCATCTATTTCACCGATTCAGACGTCGGACTTCGCGGCGGTATTCTTCACAGTCCGCAGGTGCAAATGCCCGACTCCGTCTGGAGGTGGAAGGACGGCAAGGTCACGATGGCGGTGAGCCGGGAGCAACTCGGTGCCGAGCCCAATGGGATCGCCCTATCGCCAGACGACAAATTCCTTTACCTGTCAGCCGGAACGGTGACTCCGGACCCCAAGATGATCCGCTTTCCGGTCCATGCAGACGGTAGCGTGGGTGCTGGTGAGCTGTTCACACACGGCGCCGGCATCGGCGATGGGATGAAAGCGGACGGTGCCGGCAACGTCTGGTCGACGGACGCCATACCGGGGACGGTGCGAATCACTTCCCCTACGGGCCAGCTCCTTGGGCTTCTGCATATGCCAACGTTGGGCGACGCGGAGCCGCGGAAGACGACGTGTGCTTCGAGTCTTGCGTTTGGTGGGGATGATGCGAAGACGCTGTATGTCGCGGCGTGCGAGCACATCTACGCGATTCCGTTGAGAAGGGCGGGCGTCCTAGAGGGACCGGGACCGGTGCACTAGGGACCGGCGCACGAGGCACGCGCCCTCGGGGCGGGTCTGGGAGCGCCACTACTACACGACGGCTACTACCGTTGAAATGGTCCGGGCACCTGGAGCCCAAGTTGCACGTGTGCTCTCAACACCGGGGTCAGGGCCTGAGACTGGAAATGGACGCGGTACATCTGTACGTCGCGGAAATAGCGTTGCAGGCGCTCGCCACGCCGGGCGACGGACGCCCCAACGCTATGGAACAACATCTCAACGGCCTCACAAGCGGCGCGACAGCCTTCGCGTGAGGTGCCCCATACTTTGGCCGTGTCCTCGGCGGTGATCGGCGTCCGCGTCTCCATCCACCGGTCGCACTGTTCGACGTAAAGACGTGTCGCCGCGAGGGTGAGGGCCTCCGCAGCGTCAGTGCGGCACATGGCCTCGCCGAATATCCTCTGGAACTCGGGCTCGTGCATGCGCGGACGTGTTGGATCTGCGAAGCTCGGCTTCGTACGCAACTGCCGCTCGTACTCTTCGCATGCAGCCCGTGCCGCACCCGTCAAGATTGCGCCGAATTCGCAGCTGAACCAGCCGAAGATGAGGCCGAGGAACAGCCCTTCCCGGTGAAGGCGCGTGCCCGGCGTGCCGTCGGGCCACGACCCGGTGGACAGACTGATAATCGGAGTCGGGATGATATGGCGGTCAGGCACGAACACTTTCGTCAACCGCACGCTGTTTGAGCCGCTTCCCTGCATGCCCATCGCGGCGTCACCGCCCCAATCGGGCAATACAGTCACGCGGTCTTTCGGCACGACGAACGTGATGGCGCTCACCTTACCAGAAGCGTCCGGAATGAAAGCGCCACCCAGAAAGTAGTTGGATACGGGGATTCCCGACGCGAACGGCCACAAACCACTGACGGTATAGCCGTTATCGCCCCGCTCGAACGTCGGCATGCCGGCGGGACCCGCCGCATATGCGGCGCGGAAGTCACCATCAGGCCCGAAGAGCTCACGCTGGGCTTCCTCGCTGAAATGCGAGCCCAGGATCAGGGCGTGGGACGAGGCCAGCGCGTAACACCACCCACTACTCGGATGACCGCGCGATAGCTCCATGATGACGCGAATGTAGGTCTCGCAGTCCGTCCCGAATCCGCCGAACATTCGGGGCTGCAGAATTCGGTAGAAGCCGCCGTCGAGCAGTCTGCGGTGAATGGCGTCCGAGTAGTATCCGCGGGCGTCGCTCTCGTCCTGCTCGTTGCGCAGTTGCTTGGCGATTTCCACTGCCTCGGCGATGAGCCATTGTGATGACGGTGGATCGGTGCTTTCAGTCTTCTCGAGCGCCATTGAGTGCCCCCTCGCCCTCTCGATACGCAGCCTCGTCACTCATGGTTTACCGCGGGACCGCACACGGTCAAGACGATAGCCCCCGAAATGTCGGATTTCCATTGCGAGGGCGCCTACCGGCCCGGCCAGAACTTTCACACCATTCAGACACAAGAGGAGGCTGTTCACAATGCTACGCCGCATATGTGATTTTCCGCGCGTCCTACTGATGAAGTACCGCCGGCGCAGGCGTCGTCGGAGCGGCACCGGGCGCGGGCGCTTGTGCAGGTGCCGGGGCGCCAGCGGGCGGAGCACCGCCCGGACCGCCACCGGGGCCGCCGCCGAATCCAGGCGGGGGCGGCGCGTTCTTGGTTTGGTTCGCCACGTGCACGATATAGGCACGAATCGCTTCTGCGTCCTGTAGCGTTAGCACCTTCCGGAACGACACCATACCGTCGGGCTGCAACGCGCCGTCGATCACAATCGCCTTGAACGCATCGGCTGCCCACAGGGCGCCCGCGTAGCGCAGATCCGGGAATACGCTACTCAGCCTACCGAAGGGTGTGTTATTTCCGTGGCAGCTGGCGCAGTGCGATGTGTATTGGTGCTCGCCTACCTCCAACTGACCCGCGTCGCCGAATTCCGCCGGCGGATTGAGAACCGGGGGCGTGTAGGCCACGGGCTCCGGCAGCACAGCCTTGCCGTCCAGCTTGAAGACCAGCAGGCGCGAGTAGGTCGGCGCCCAGTAGTTGCCTCCGAAGCCGGTCGTGCCGGTCACCACGGCGACATACTGCTCGCCATCAACTGTATAGCTGACGCTGCCTCCAACGATTCCCGCCTGCGTGTCCGTCGTCCATACTCGCTCGCCGGTATCGGCGCGAAAGGCGGAGAAACTCCGGGGCGCGGCTCCCTGAAACACGAGATTACCGGCCGTCGCCATCACGCCCGAACGGGGGCCGCCCAACGGCTGCTTCCAGACGGCCTTCATGTTCACCGGGTCCCAGGCCAACAGGTAGGAGCCCGCGCCATCGAGCTTCGGCGCCGGATCGTCGGGATGCTTCATGACGTTGATCGAGAGGAGTTGGTTGCCCATCTTCGCGCCAGCTTCGGCCACCAACGGGAAGCTGCTGTAGTTTGTCGGGATGTAGACCAACCCAGTGTCCGGACTGAAGGCCATCGGATGCCAACTGTGCGCACCGCCGGCCGACGGCACCACGTGGAAGCCCCTGCCTGTCTTACCGTAGTTGGCCTCGGGGTTCAGGATCGGTTTGTCATTCGCGTCGAGCCCGGTCATCCAGTTGAGCGTCGGCACGTAGGGTTTGCCGGCCAGTAGCTTGCCGGTGGTCGCATCGATGACATAAAACATGCCGTTCTTCGGCGCATGCATCACTACGTGCTTCTTCGCGCCGTTGATGACGATGTCAGCCGTCATGATCTGTTGCGTGCTGTCGAAATCGAAGCTGTCGCCCGGAGTCTCCTGGTAGTGCCAGCGGTACTTGCCGGTCTTCGCATCCAACGCAACGATCGATGAGGTGAACAGGTTGTCCCCGCCGCCCGGCGAGCGGATCTCAGCGGGCCAGGGAGCGCCGTTGCCAGTGCCTATGTAGACCAGACCGGTGACCGGGTCGTAGTTGATGGCATCCCAAGGCGTACCGCCGCCGCCGGCCTTCCACCACTCGCCATTCCAGGTCTTCGCGGCCCATTTGAGCTCTGGCTGCTCGAAGCGCTGCGAAGGGTCGCCGGGCACGGACCACCAGCGCCACAACTCCTTGCCGGACTCGGCGTCGTAGGCGGCCATATAGCCGCGCTGCTCGAACTCGGAGCCCGCCTCGCCTATGAAGATGCGGCCATCGGCAATGCGCGGCGCACCGGTGATGGACATCGTTTTCTGCGGATCGGTGGCCTGGACCTCCCAGATTTTCTTGCCGCTGCCCGCATCGACGGCCAGCAGGCGTCCATCGAGCGTGCCCCAGATCACCTTGCCCTTCCACACTGCGACGCCACGATTCACGATGCCACAGCACAGTTTCACGGCGTACTCGCCCGGGACCTTCGGGTCGTACTTCCAGAGCTTCTCGCCGGTCTTCGCGTCGAAGGCGTAGACCTTGCTCCAGGGACTGGTCACGAAAATGCGGCCGTCGACGACGATCGGCGTCGTCTCGTAACTGCCACCGCGCTCGGCGAGATCGCCGTACCAGGCAAGGCCCAGCCGGCTGGCGTTGTCCGCGTTGATCTGTTTGAGCGGGCTGTAGCGCTGCTCGCTGTAGTCACGGCCGTAGGACATCCACTGGCCAGCGTTCGCCGGGGAATCACCCGCCAGGAGGCGCTTGGCATCGACGGGGGCATAGGAATTTGCGGCATGGAGCGGCACGACGAGACTGGCCATGGCGGCGAGCGACGCGGCGCTGAGCGCTGCAACGAACTGAATACGCATGAAGAATCCCCCTCAAACCGGGCTAGCTTGGGAATACCGTACCTAATCATAGCGTCGGGTGCCGGC
>JAQGOE010000142.1 GCA_028293725.1 Gammaproteobacteria bacterium
GATGTAGCGGTCGATCTGCCCGAGCTCTGGATCGACTAATGCCGCGGCGCAAGTTGCCTCGCAGCCGATGACATACGACCGGCAGCCGCCGCCGGTGGTCACTGTTTCAAATATCATTGCGACCTCATCAGATGCACGCCGGCGGCGCTCAGCGCGAAACGCTTGAGTTCGACACCTGCGAGACGGTCGGAAGGTAAGGTTTGCGAGGAAGCAGTGCGTGCTGGTCGTTGAACACCGTACCAATTTTGCGTCGGTGTCAATATATCGACGAATCAAGCCGCGCGATTTGTCCAAGAATGCCGCAACCCATTCCTTGCTTGCGGACCTTCACGATGTTGACCTGTCCTGCTCACGTGATAGTCCAGTTGTGCGTCTGAAGGGTGGGTCTCGTTGGGCCGAGCGACGAGCTGTCCTTCCGGACAGCTCTCAGTGCCCCTCGAAACTGCGCCCATATTGGCCAGGCGTCATGCCGGTGCCTTTACGAAACGCTCGTGTGAAGTTTGCCTGCGACGAAAAGTTTAGCGCAACGGCGACGTCGAGCAAGGACTGATCCCCTCGTCTCAAAAGCACCTTCGCGCGCTCAAGACGGTGCCCGCTCACGTACTGATGAGGGGATTTACCCACGGCGGCTTTGAACGCTCGCGCAAAGTGGAACTGGCTCAAGGAGGCAACTTTCGCGAGCCGGGCGATCGTGAGATCCCCTCCTTCCAGATTTGCGTCGATGTACTCCCTCACCCGGGTCAGTCTGCGTCGGTCGAGTCCCCGGTGAGAGAGCTGCTCGAGATCTTTGCCGGGGGAGAGACCGCTATGACTATGCACCAGCCTCGCTGCCAGGCTCACCGCCAGCGTTTCGGCCAGCAGCCTGCCACCGGCGGTCTGGCTCCGCATCTCCGAAACAATCGCGAACGCGATCTCGGCAACCAGAGGGTCCTGGAAACTGCGCTGATAGCGCAGGGATCCAGGCGCTGAATAGCCGACATCGATGCCCAAGCTCTCCGCCGAGAACTGTCGTGCCGGGAGACACATATGCAACATCTGCGGCACCGGCGCGGTGATATTGACGAGGACTTCTTTCGAACCCGGCGGGACCAGCCAAATCGTTCCCCGCTCAACGATCGTGCGATCTACGACGCCCCCGATCGAACGGGTCACAAGGGAATTGCTCGGGCGGATCGCAACGCAAACCTCCGTCTCGGCTTCCGTGCTCTTCGCGATCATTCCGCGGTCATGGTCGCGCAGCTCTGCTGAAAGCCCCGCCCAGCCGAAATCGACCGAAGACGCGATCAGCCCCTCCGCCCTATACTTCCCGAATCCATGTTCGCGAACGCCAATCGACTCGTCACCAATGCTATCCACGATTTACCCTCTCTGTTGCTGAGCGCTCACGTCGAGCGCGCCGTGGCGCGCGCGCTGTCGGAGGCGCGCCGAGATGATGATCGAGGCGTTGCCGGCGAAATCAAGAAAAGCCTTGCATCCTCAGGGCTAGAAGCACCTTAGACCCACCGCCGCTTATTCCTGCAGGGCGGTTCCCGAGCCCCCCAATTCCTTGGGCATATCCTTCATTTTAGGTAGACCATCATGCATAGGCAGCACCGTTTCCTGGTAATGCACGTGCACACCGGGTTTGAAGGCCAGCTGCGGAATGCCGGCCGCGTAAACATCAACCAGACCCCATGCCGGGTGCTCGGTAAACACATGCCCACCACACTGCTTGCACCACTTCCGATAGCTGATCGGCGTTTTATTATAGGTGCCGATGCTCGTTGCGCCGTGCGTGACCTTCAAAGCCTCAGGCTTCCACAGCGTAAATGCGTTGACGGGACCTGCGGACCAGCGGCGACACGAGTCGCAGTGGCAATAGCCCATACCGGCGGGTTCTCCTGAAACCTCAAATCGCACTTCGCCGCAAAAGCAGCTGCCGGCGTAAACGTTCTCTTTAACCATTCCAGTTCTCCGTACTTTGGTGGCAAATTATCGGACAGATATGGTGATCAAATTGACGGACCGAGGCTTTGCGCCGGATGCCATTGTTTTGTCATTTGTTGCTGACGATGTAGACAGACAGATCAGCGGCTACATGCGGAAGAACTTTTCGAACGAGGTACTAGTTTGTTAAGGGGTACCTTGAGCGCGTGCTGATCGGCTCAACAGAAACCTCAGTGTCTGCATCGAGCAGCGACGGGTGCGGCGCACCGAGGCGCCTTACAGGTGCGATCAAACGGTAGCCGCGGCCGGTCACATTTTCTATGTAGCGCAGGCCGTCGCGGCCATCACCCAACGCCTTGCGAAGTGCCGCGATGTGTACGCGCAACGCGCCCTCTTCGACGAAAACATCTGGCCAAACGCGTGCCATCAAGTCACCCTTCTCAACGACCTCCCCCGCACGTTCCGCGAGCAACACGAGAATTTCCCGCGCCCGGCTGCCCAGGGACACTGGTTTATCGCCGGACAGCAACAGGCGTCGCTCTGGATAGAATCGAAAGTTTCCGAACGCGATCTCCTGCCCCCTCCAAATACGCACATCTTCTGTCGTCATTACTCGAATCCCACGTCACTATTAGCAACGCGCTCCCGTGACTTCGCGTTCTCGGCGATGGCGATGATCGGAGCGTTGATGTTTCCGCAGATTGCGGCTGGGGTCGAAGTCCGAAGGCGGAAGGCGGAAGGCGGAAGAATGAAGACTGCAGCGGAGCCGGCACCGCCCGTTGCATTGCGGCCCTTGAACTGCGCTTGGTAGTATGCGGTCAACGCGGGCTGGTCGACCTTGGTCACCGCCCTGCTGAGGGCGGCCTGCCAGCAGGCCTTAAAGCGCATCTGGCGTTCAAGATCACGGTCGTCCTGGGCAGCGCACACCGTCTCGGCCGCATCCTTCAGGCGCCGGTAGAGCACCGTGACGCCCTGGCTGTGCGAGAGGTCAAGGTCGGCGAAGTGAACAGTGACAGAAGGCACATCCCCGGGGGGAGCGGCGTTCCCCAGTTGATGGCCAAGACCCAGGACGAAAATCATCATTGTGGTTGTGAAGCGATACATGGCGGTCTCCTTTGTGTGTGTCGGCTTTCAGTGCCCGCTCTTCGGGCCTTCAGGGCACGAGGCGTGGGATTGCGTTGCGGGGTGCAGAGTCACCCCGCTCCCGCCGCCACTCGATGGTTGGTCGCTGACCTGTTGCTGAATTAACCCTGACCCGGTTCTGATCTCGCGTGAGCAGCAGGAAACTCCGCTTCGATGGGTGGGTGCTTGACCCCAAATCGGGCGATCTCGAGCGCGCCGGCAGCCGAATACGGCTGCAGGAGCAGCCGGTGCAGGTACTGCGAGAGCTGATCGCTCACGCCGGCAGCGTCGTGGCGCGCGAGCAGCTGATCGCGCTCCTCTGGCCCACGGGCGTGGTGGACTTCGACACCGGTCTCAATACCGTGATCCGCAAGCTGCGCAGCGCCCTCGGGGATACCTCCGAGACGCCGCGCTATGTCGAGACACTCCCGCGACGCGGCTACCGCTTCATAGGAACTCTCGACCCCGACCCCGAAGCTGCCTCGGCCGCCTCGCTTACGGCCACCGCCTCCGGGCCGTCCCGGGGATCCGCACCCCTTTTGGACCACGTGCCGACAGCGCTTGCAGAATCCGCTCTCGCTGCGGTCAAACCGATGCCGAGCGGGCACGCACCGGCCGCCCGGAACGAGGTGAATTCATCCAACGCCACCATGACCGCTCTGGTTCGGCGTCTCCGATCACCGTCCCTGCCCCTGATCGCCGCGCTCGCCGTGGCGGCGCTCCTCGCCGGCGTGTATGCGCTCTGGCGCGCACGCTCGGCGGCGAGCGTCACCAGCGTCCGCGTGGAAGCGCCTTCTCAGTCAGGACTTCCCGCAAACGTCGCACCGACTGGTGCGGTTGGCTTCGCCCCGCCGCCCCATTCCATCGCGGTGCTGCCGTTCGTCAATGTGAGCGGCGACAAGGAACAGGAGTATTTCTCCGACGGCCTCACGGAAGAACTACTCAATTCCCTTGTCCACATCGACGGTTTGCAGGTCGCGGCCCGCACGTCTTCCTTTTCATTCAGGGAGCACCCGGACGTTGCGGACGTGGCCCACAAGCTGAACGTCAGCACAGTGCTGGAAGGAAGCGTACGTCGTTCGGGGCGCACCGTTCGCGTCACCGCGAAGCTCATCAGCGGGGCGACAGGGTTTCACCTGTGGTCGAAAACCTATGACCGGGACTTGGGCGATGTGCTGAAACTGCAAACCGAGATCGCGACCGCGGTGGCGACCGCCCTCGAGGTTACTTTGCTCGGGGACGAAGCCGAAAAGATCGAACTCGGCGGGACGCGCAACCCGGCCGCGCTCGATGCGTATCTGCGCGGCGCCAAGGCGTACACGTCGTTCCATGATGGAGAAGACGTCGAGGCTGCGATTGCCGCGTACACGGAAGCGATTCGTCTCGATCCGAACTATGCGCTGGCGTTTGCCAGCCGATCGCCCGCCTATTTGAGCTATGCCTCGCAGTTCACAACCGGCGCGGCGATCCGCGAGAGCGTCGACAAGGCCGAGGAGGATGCGCACCAGGCAATCAAGCTCGCCCCGGATCTTGCCGAGGGCCACGTGGCGTTGGCCGGCTACCTTGAAAAGGGTTCCCTCGACTTCATGCACGCGAGCGAGGCGTACGAGCGCGCCCTGGCACTCGCGCCTGGCAACGCGACGGTATTGGATAACTACGGTCGCGCAGCGACCAACATGGGCCGTGCCGAAGCGGGCATCGCAGCCTCCCGCCATGCGGTCGCGCTCGATCCACTGAACCCCTCGATGCGACGCCATCTCGGCCAGTCACTGTTTTACGCGCGGCGTTATGGCGAGGCCCTCGCTGCCTACCAGGAGGGTGTAGCGCTCGATCCCGACTCGGCAACCAATCACGCGTTTCTCGGGCTCGCGTATTACGTACTGGGCGACTTACGGAACGCGCAATCGTCGTGCGACGTGAAATTCAACGCCAACCTATGGATTCAGTTCTGTCTGGCGGTGACTTACGGCAAGCTTGGACGGCCCGCCGATGCGCAAGCCGAGCTGAAGAAATTACAAGTCAGGGGCGGCGATGCCGGAGCGTACCAGTATGCCTCGATCTACGCGCAATGGGGCGAGACGGCCAAGGCGCTCGAGTGGCTCGCCACAGCCATGCGGGTGCGTGATTCGGGTTTAATTGAGCTGAAAACCGATCCGCTCCTGGACCCGCTGCGCAACGAGCCGCGCTTTCAGGCGATTGAGCGGGAATTGAAGTTTCCGGACTGACATGACCATGCCGAGCGCCTTTCTCGGCAGAGATACTCGGCGTTGTGGGACGTCGCTGTCACAAAGCAGCCCTCAACAGGGCGCGGCTCACGCTGCGTTGACGACTAGTCTGTAGACGCGCAGCACAAAGTGAAGCGGTGTCCGTCATGCCGTCGGAAGGGTGTCCGCCATCACTCCGGAATCGCGTCCGTCATGGGCCGGCGTACGCAAACGAGATGTCCGCCTGGTGACAGACAAGGTCCTTGAGAAGAGTCCCCGCATTGACCAGATCGGTGCTCCCGAAGCCCTCTGTAAATCGAGCATGCACCGATCCGAGCAGGTCGCGCGCCTCCTGAGTGCGGTGCTGGCTGTGCCACAGACGTGCAAGGGTCATCGCGGTTCGCAATTCCCATGACAGCGCACCTTGTTCACGCGCTATGTCCAGCGATCGCAGCAACAACCCCTCTGCAGCACCATCTCCCTCCCCTTCGGCCTTTGTTTTTTTCAGGAGGGTCTGTGCCTTGACGCGGAGCAGTTCGGCGGCACACCACCCTGCAAGCCCGTTCTCAGCTCGCACAAGAGCCTCATCTGTCGCCAGTCCTTCGTCCAAGCTCGCCAAAGTCTCCCGGTAGATCGGTGTGCACATTGGATCCCGCAGCACGGGCCAGCCGACTCTCTTCTCGCCATAGCGTCGTGCAAGCGCCAGCTCGAAGCAGCGGCCCCAGAACTGAAAGAACGGCAGCGAGTGCTGGCTCGAATGATGCCGTAGCATGGCAACAAGCCGCGTTGCCTCCGGCAGGTCGCCCGTCCACAGCACGACGGCGCAGCTACACATCAGTGCCAAACAAAGCGACAGTGAATGACCGGTCGACTGTGCATCCTCGAGGCTCTCGAGGCTGGCGCAAATGGCCTGATCGGGAAAACCCCGGATCCAGAGAATGCGCGCCAGATAGGCCCGGGCTGCGGCCCGATTGTCGTGTAGATACGAGTAATCGCTCGAGGGCGCAATGGACCCCGCGAGCGCACGCTCCACGTGATGGCGCGCAGTGATCTGATTGCCCAAGTGGTGGTGTGCGATCGCCATCATCCTCTCGCCTACCAACCTGGGGCCCGGATCGCCTGGATTGTTGGCCATGAGGCGGAAGCCTTCCGCATACCCGAGAGCTGAGTCGTAGTCCGCGGCGCAGCTACGCGCCACCCACAAGCCCCAGAGTGCTCCTCGGCGATGCACGGTGGCGCCCAGCCGTTCCGCCAACTCCAATGTCCTGTCAAAAGCGACAGTCACGGTGGAGCTCGAGTCCATCGCATACAAGCTCACACGTCCGAGCGCAGCGTTGAGCTGCAGCTCCAGGGCGGCGTCCGAAATGCCCGTGGATTTCACGATCCTCAGCGCCCGCTCCACGTGTCCTCGATATTCATTCAGGAATGAGCTCTGGAACCAAATGGAGGCGGAGTCCGCAGTCAGGTTGACACCCAGGGAGGAATCGCCCTCCCGCGAAAAGCACCAGTCCAGCGCCGCGCGGACATCATCGACCCGTTGACGGCCAACAGCGCAAATTCCCGCGATCTTCTCCCGAACGCCCTGCAACTCCCAATCGGGATCGTCTTTCCCCCAACTGCAGCACAGCAGTGCGTGGCGCCGTTTGATCTCGTCGCGCTCATGGCTTTCCTCGAGCTTTTCCAGAGCGTAAACCCGCGAGGTGTCGAGAAGTCGATAGCGGACTTGCTCATCGGCCACGTGTGCGGCGACGAGCGATTTGGCCGCCAGACTCGTGAGCACGTCGAGCACATTGGCGGCGTGAACGTCAGTATCAACAATCACTGCGCTGGCCGATCGGGCGTCGAACGGCCCCGTGAACACCGCAAGCCTACGCAGGGCTATCTGCTCGGCGCGGGAGAGAAGTTCGTAGCTCCAGTCGAGCGTCGCCCGCAGCGTCTGCTGCCGCGGCATGGCCGTGCGGCGACCTCTGGTCAACAGCCCCAGACGATCATCGAGGCACGCTGCCAGCCCCCGGATTCCGAAGAGCTCCACGCGTGCAGCCGCCAGTTCGATCGCCAATGGCAGACCATCCAGTTTGTGACAAATGTCCGCCACCGTCGGGACATCGGCATCGCTCAGTTCGAACGTATGCAGGCTCGCCATGGCGCGCTCGGTAAACAGCTGGATGGCCGAGAACCCGAGCGCGTCGTCTGCGCTGAGCGCAGCACCCGCTGGAGGGAGCTCCAAGGGCGCAAGACGCAGCACCCACTCGCCTTTTGCACGCAAGGGCTCGCGGCTGGTGGCGATCACATTGACTCCCGATGCACCTCTAAGCAACTTCTCCGCGACAACGGCGGCTGCTTCGATGACGTGCTCGCAGTTGTCCAGCGTGATCAGCATCTGCTTGCCCGTGAGGAATTCGATCACGCTCAGCAATGGATCCTGCGAGATCGTCGCAAGCCCAAGTGCGGAAGCAATTGTGGCGGATATCAGCAGTGGATCCGCGATCGATGCCAGGTCGATAAAATAGACACCGTGCGGATAGGAAGCGCGCAAGTGATCGGCGGTGGCCATGGCCACGGTGGTCTTGCCGATGCCGCCCGGCCCGACAATCGTCACAAAGCGCCGTTGCGGTACGCGACTCGCCAGTGTCGCGACCACCGGCGCACGCCCAATCATCCGTGTGAGTGGAATCGAAACGCTGTCATGTTCGGCTGCAGGCTGCGGAACAGGCCGAGGCTGCGCTGCATCGATCCACTGCAGCGGGGCAACGAAGCGATAACCGTGACCGGTCACATTCTCGACGTAGCGCATGCCACCTTGCCCATCGCGTAAGGCTTTGCGTAGTGTTGCAATGTGAACACGCAGAGTGCCCTCCTCAGCGATCGAGTCGGGCCAGACGCGCGCTATCAGCTCGCTCTTTTTGACGGTCTCGCCCGCGCGCTCTACCAGCACCAGGAGAATCTCCCGCGCCCGACTACCCAATAAAAGGGGCTTGTCCGCGCGAAGCAAGACCCCCTGTTCCGGATAAAAGCCGGAAAGGTCCGAACGCGACCGCCTGCCCGCCCCATGTCTGCAGATCAGATGTCGGCATCGTCTTGGATCCTCGTATAACAGTTTACGCGTGCAGCGGTGCTCCCTCTTCGGCGTTGTCCAGTGATTGATCGGACAATCTCAAGTTCCGGCCGGCCGTGGCGATCGTGGCGGACCTGCCGGCGGCTGGCTCTGCTCCTCATGCAGCAGAGCGCGCCGCGCACAGACACGCCCATACGACGGAACGAGAGCCCGAAATCGTACTCCCCGGATGTTGCAACAAGTGTTAAGAGATGCAAGCACGCCCCGCTACCAACGTTGCAAACACGCAACAAACATGCAGGGTCGCGCAGCTCCACACCCTGATCCCTCTCGCCGACATTGCAGCCAACGTCGGCTTCGCCGACCAGGCGCATTTGACCCGTCACTTCAAGAGCATCATGGGCGCCACGCCCGGACAGGTCCACAGAGCCATTGTGCTCGGATCGAGTAGCGCCGTCCCCTGAAGGGGTGGCTCGAATGCTCTCCAGCGCCATGGCCCGCAGATAAGCGATTACCGCATCCAGATCCGCTTCCGGCAGCTCCGTCTGATCAAACCCTCTCATGTGTTGACCGGGCCAGGTGCGCACGGCGCGCGGGTCGCGGATGATGCTGCGCAAGCCAACTTCCGTGAGGTACTGTGTCACGTTCATCGGCCGGCCGAGGTCTGGTCCCGATACGCCGGCGCCGCCGCCATTGAGTTGATGGCAGGGAAGACACAGCCGAAAGTAGCTCTCCCGGCCTGTCTGCGCCGGTACGTCAGCGGCATGACCGGCCGGTAACGCCAATTGTGGCCACCGGACTGCCGGGCTCTCCACAAACGACAAACTTGCGAGCGCAAAGATCCACTGCTCGCCGCCGATGTCCGACAGTCGCGGATTCTCCCAAATCAAGTAGAAAGGCCCGGCGGAGGTCGCCCGGTGCGGCAGTCGCGGCCACGGATGCGCCGGATCTTCCACAGCCAGCCAGGCGACCGCTCCGCCGCTCGCACCCCGGGCGATCAACTTCAGCGGAATTTCCGCGGCGAACCCATCGGTGGCAAGCGCCTCCAGCGTGTCGAGCCGGCCCTGCGGAATTTCACCGAGCAACGCCAGCAGCGGCACGGCGCGATAACTCACGGGACTCCCGTAGACCGTGTCGTACGGCACTGAAAGCGAAACACTGTCAGGCCTCGCCAGGAGCGCCGCCGCAGTATATTCGTGCGACCTCCCGTCTGCGTTGACGGCCAATGCGGGTTGTGCCGCGCGCGCAGGCAACGTTCCAATCAAGGCCAACACGATCGGAGTAAAGAGAATCAAAACACGCATGGGTATCATTCCGTCACATCCGTTGAATCCCCGCGGTGAGGATCTCCTCACACAGATTGCAGCGCCGCCGCGAGTCGATCTCGCGGAAAGGGACTTTAATTCCCGGGCGCAAGAACCTGGGGAGGCGCCCCTTTGTCGATGACCATCACAAAGCTCACAACCGATGTATCTTTATAGGCATTCCTTGCTATGTGTACCACGCCGCGATGGTTGTGATACGCCTCGCCAGTCCGATAGACCCGGCTGCCTCCGCCATCATCAGTCACTTCGATCGCCCCACTCAATACCGTCGCGTATTCATCGCCTGCGTGTGAGTGCCTTCTCGTAGCGCTGTTTTCCGGAAATGTTGCCACGCCAATGAGGACATGCTTAGCGTCGTTTCCGTCGAGCTGCTCGTCCGGTAGAACCAACTTGATAGTGGGCGGCGACAGTGGGCCAACTGTAGCCCATACCGCAAGGCTTGCGAACGCCAGCAGACCTACACCGATGACAATCTTTACCATGATCTTATCCTCGAGCGCGCAATGCCTTGATCCAAATCAGTGCAGTCAGCCACACAAGATAAACCTCGTCATCGCTTGCCGCAAGACAGTTCATGCATCCACGCGAACTGTCGAATTTTCCAACGAGGTTGGTACCATTGTTGACGAACCAAATATTGTCTTGAGCATCGATACGAACTGAGTGACCCCATCCCATGATACTGACCATGGGTCACGCCGCTCATCTTAACAACTATAAATGCGGCAGAACGGTAACCTCGCTTGCGTCGCTCAGTTTCCCGCAAGGATATCGTCCGAGGGACTGGTGCTATGGCAATGAAATATGCAGCCGTGAACTGAAGGACGCTGACCCGATAGGTTTTGTTTGTATCTCTTGACACAGGTTTTGAGATCTGGCGCGTACCCTCCCATTTCACTTCCGATGCCGGTATGTGCTGCACAACGGCCACATCAACTCGATCTGAGACTATGGAGAGATTTATGCGAGCAACGTTGGTGATCGCCAGCTGCGTGGCCCTGGTCCCACTACTGACCGGTGCGGCGTCGTCTGACATGCAGCGCGGTCGTTATCTGGTGCAGGTAGGGGGATGTAACGACTGTCACACGACGGGTTATCTCGAGTCTGGGGGCACGATGCCAGAACCGCAGTGGCTGACGGGCGGACGCGTGGGCTACAAGGGACCCTGGGGTATCACTTATGCCCCGAACCTGCGGCTGCTTCTTCAGCGGATGAGCGAGGAGGAGTGGATGCAACGCGCGGGAAGGCCAACCCGACCACCGATGCCCTGGTTCAACTTGAAAGCGATGACCGAATCCGATCGACGCGCCATATATCATTACATTCGCGATCTCGGTCCCGCCGGGACGCCGGCCCCTCCTTACGTCGCTCCAGGCGGCTCTGCCGACACGATATATGTCGATCTGGTTCCCCAGGGTGGAGGCAAGAAAGATCCGGCTAAGTAGCTCGCTCGCGCGGGCCGCGGTTTGACTTCCACAACGAGGGTGCTTTTCCCTGAGCGCTCCTTTGCGAATCTTAACTGTTGTTGCTCGCGGAAATGCGCAAAGTCCAATTCCTTTCAGCCGATACGGAACCGCACATGTCCACGACAGCACACGAGGCGGCCCTGAACTGCGCTATTGCCACCGAAGCTCCGATCCCGACCGGAGTCCAGCTGACACCATTCGATGAGGCATTTCGGAACGACCCCTATCCGGTCCTGACGCGACTCCGTGATGCCGAGCCGATCCACCGCGACGACGCGCTCTCGCGTTGGTTCGTGACGGGGTTCGAGAACGTCCGCGAAGTGCTGCGAAATAAAGACCTGTCCAACGATATCAACAAGGCTCTCCCTGACTCCTATGCCGGGCGGATCGCGGCCAACGCCAAGGAATCGGGTATGTCGATCACGATCAGTTCCATCCTCTTCATGGATGACCCTGACCACCGGCGGTTGCGCTCCCTGATGAGTAGACCCTTCAGTGCCAAGGCCGTGGAGGAGTTGCGACCGAGGATACGGGCAAATGTCGCCGAACTGCTCGATACCATCACGGAGGCCCGTTTCGATGCCATCGAGTCGTTTGCCGCGCCCTTGCCGGTCATCGTCATCTCCGAGATGCTCGGTATCGAGTATGAGAAGCGCACCACCTTCAAGAAGTGGTCGCAAGACATTACTGCCGGTCTCTTCAATCCGCTGAAGCTACCCGAGCAGAGTGCGCGCGGCGCCCTTGCTCAGCAGGCGTTGACCGAATATCTCGGCCGCGTCATCGAGACACGCAGGCAACAGCCCGGCACCGACCTCATCAGCGCCATGATCGCAGCCAATGAAGACCAGGAGCGGATGAGCGACCCTGAGATCATCGCGCAATGCACCCTGCTCCTGGTCGCCGGGAATATCACTACGACCGATCTCATCGCGAACGGCATCAAAGCATTACTCCAGCACCCGGACCAGCTCGCAGCGCTGCGTGCCGAGCCGGAGTTGATCACCAACGCCGTTGAAGAGGTACTTCGTTACGACAGTCCGGTCATCCAGGCGAATCGGGTGGTACCGGCGGATGCCTCGGTCACCGGGTGCCCGATGCATACGGGGGAAAACATTACCGTCTCCCTGGCCGGCGCCAATCGCGATCCCAGCGCGAATCCCGAGCCCGACCGCTTCGACATCCGCCGCAAGGAAATCCGGCATCAGTCATTCGGTGGCAACAAACATCTGTGCCTGGGAGCGAACCTGGCGCGTGCCGAAACTCAAGAGGCTATCCTCGCTTTGATACAACGGTTCCCAAACCTGTCCCTGGTCGAGCAGGAATTTAACTATCGGCCGGTGCCGGGTTTCCGCGCCTTGATGCGGCTGTGGGTGAGTCGCTAGGAATCTCCGCTACCCCACCGACAGTGCGCTTCGACGCGGGCCTACTTGGAGACGGTCTCGAGCAGCAACGCGCGTGCGGGCTCGCTGCCGTCCATGGGAAACAACTTGCGTGTCTTGATGCGCCACCCCTCCGCCGTCCGTACGACAGTCCAATGGTTGGCCAGGACGCGGAAGATCTGGTGGCCGCGAGAGTACCCATGGTTGGGCAGTTCGAACTCCGTCCCCTCGCGGTCAACTCCGTTGGCACGACCGGTGTTAGGAGTACCAGGGCGGAGACAGGATGGCATTCGGCATATTTCTGAGCCGCAAGGGCGCCCATGCTGTGCGCGACGATGACTGGCGATTCCTCGAGCTGACTGGCAACGTGAGCGATCTCCTCGGTAACGTCGGCGATTCCGCGTTGTATGAAGGCCGACCTCGGGATGAGGCGCAGATCCATGATGCCCAAACCAGTTCAGCACGTGACAGTCCCATCCTGCCTATCCGGTACTCTGTTTGATTCACGTCAGGGTCGGCGAAGGAATACAGCGCGAGTCTCGGGGATTCCCCCAGGAGCTGCGACGCGTCGGCCGACTACAGCTCGCCACCTGATCTATCTGCATCGTCAGCAACAAATGACAAAACAATGGCATCCGGCGCAAAGGCTCGGTCCGTCAATTTGATCATCATATCTGTCGGATCAGTAGTGTCCCAACGTTGAGTTCTGCTTCTCGTTTAAGCTATTGAACAGATTGATAAAAATACGTTTTATGGTTGGTCTCGATTTGAACCTCGAGAGGTGTTCGCGCAACGTGCCTGCGGTTCTCGCCGCGGAGTTGCTCGATGCATCAAGGCCAGCTCGTCTTCGCGCAGTTGACGCGCCATCTTCCGCTCAGCACCTTCCGTCGCTGTGTGGCGCAGCACGCCGACGAGCACAAGGTGAAGACCTTCTCCTGCCTCGATCAGTTTCTGTGCATGGCCTTTGCACAGCTGACATACCGGGAGAGTCTGCGCGACATCGAGGCGTGCCTGAGAGCGAAAACCCAGATCTGGATCGCCGTATCGGTGTATGTGCTCGTTGCCATCGTCAAGAAGCGCCTCACCTTGCCGCTTACCCTCTATGAAACTCTACAGATACTCAGCCTCACGCTATTCGAGCAAACGCCGCTCGATCAACTACTTGCGCACGCCGTCAACGACCTTGATCCGTCCGATCCGCATAACCAGATGAATTTATTCGAGTAACGTTGGGACACTACTGAGTTTTGATATGTCCTGTGATGTCAAGCGAGGGCACGGTTTTTTCTAAATGGCCAAATCATTTGTCAGAAATTGCTGGTATGTTGCCGCGTGGAGTCACGAGGTCGGGGAGGATGTGCTTTTTTCCCGCACGATACTCGGTGAGCCGATCTTGCTCTATCGAACGGCCGATGGCAGCGCGGTTGCTTTGGCGGATCGGTGCGCCCATCGGCATGCACCGCTATCTATCGGTCGCAAGGAAGGCGATTGCGTGCGTTGCATGTACCACGGTCTCAAGTACGATCAACTGGGTCGCTGCGTGGAGATCCCTGGCCAAATCGCGGTACCCGCGCGGCTTCAGGTGAAGCGATATCCCTTGGCGGAAAGAGGCCGTTGGATATTCGTGTGGATGGGGCAGCCGGACAAGGTTGATACGGCACTGCTTCCGGACGTATCAGCATTGGACCATCCGGACTGGCGTATGAAGCCTGGTTATATGCATTACAACGCCAACTACCTGGTCATTTCCGACAACCTGCTGGATTTTTCTCATCTTTCGTACGTTCATGAAACCACCCTGGGTGGGACGCAGACCATTGCGGAAACCCGCCCAAAGATCGAGAAGATCTCCCGGGGAGTCAGGGTGACTCGCCGGGTCGCGAATACCGTTCCTGCACCGTACCAAGTGCAGTTTGGTAAATTCACCGGTCCGGTGGATCGCTACTGGCTCTACGATTACCTGGTGCCGGGCATCTTGTTGATGGACTCCGGCGTTATGTCATCGGGCCGCGCCGATAGTGGTACGTCACTTAAGTTTCGCAGTTGCCAGGCCTTGACGCCGGAATCAGAAAAGACCACTCATTATTTTTTCATGCAAGCTCACTCATTCGCATTGGAAGATGAGTCAGTCACGGAGCTGCTGTACCAAAGTGTGGTCGGGGCATTCAACGAAGATCGCCGGATGATCGAGGCGCAGCAACAAGTGATTGATCTCGGAAGTGCCGACGACATGGTTGTCTTGCCTTTCGATCTCGGCCTCATACAGTTCCGCCGGACGATCGAGGACCTCATCAAATCGGAGTCCAACTCGAACGCGCCGCCGCCCTGATCGGACTCGATAGTATCACCGCAGAAAATCGCCGCGGTCGCTGGAAACGCAAGCTTCTCTGGCTTGCCCCGGTTGGGCACACGGCGCTCAGCAATTATCTACTGCAGGGCACTTTCAGCATGTTTCTGTTCTATGGAATCGGTGGCGGTCTATTCATGCGTGTGAGCCTCACCACGGCCGTGGTCATTGCGCTGGGATTCTTCGCTGTGGAGGCCGCGGCGTCTAGGCTCTGGCTGGTTCGGTTCAGGTACGGACCGGTCGAGTGGGTCTGGCGGCAAGTGACGTACTGGAAACGAGTTCCGCCCCGGCGCACCACTGAATCCGCACTTCCAACGCAAGTGCAATGAACTACGTCGTTACCCGAATGACGACAATCATGGCGCGCCGCGGCCCGGATGCCGGTGACGTATGGATCGATCGGCATGCCGGTATTGGGCACCGTCGGCTTGCCGTCATCGACCTTGCCGGCGGCGCGCAGCCGATGCAGGCGGAGGAACAGGGACGGACCATTGCTTCCCTCAGCCATAGCGGCGAGGTCTACAACTTTGTCGAGTTGCGCAAGGAGCTGAAGCAGCTCGGTCACCTGTTCAAAACGCGGAGCGACACTGAAGTGGTGCTCCGCGGGTACCTGAAATGGGGCGACAAGGTTGCCGAACGACTCAACGGGATGTTCGCCTTCGCGATCTGGGATGTCAGGACCGAAGAGAAACGGCGCTACTGGATGCTCACAGCGCGTGAGCACGCGGGTGATCTGCCACGGACGATTAGGACCGTGAGCGAGTTGCTGTGCAGCCTGCTCTCCGGCGGGCTTGACTCCTCGGCCATAACGGCGCTGGCGCAACGAGCGGTCGGCGTCCGGCAAGGAAAGCGGCTACGCTCTTTCTCCGTTGACTTCGCCAATCATGGAGCGGACTTCCAACCGAGCGAGTTCCACAGATCGTCTGATACGCCGTTCGTCCGGGATTTCGTAGCCCACACGGGCGTCGATCACACCGAAATCGTCCTTGAAAGCCGCGAGCTCGGCGATCCGCACCTGAGCCGTACCGTCGTGCAGGCAAGTGACTTTCCGCGCGGCATTCCGCCGGGCGTGGCGCGCATAAACAAACTACATTGACTGACGATGCGGAAATCAGCGTCCCCGCCTATTCAACATTCAACCATCCCGGACACGCGAACGCACGCCATGCAGCCAGCCACCTGCCCTATCAAGTCGTCCGACCTGCGCCGGTATCGACTGTTCGAATCGACGGACGTCGACGATACGCAGATGCGCATCGCCAGCGTGCTGCAGCCGCACCGGCTGAAGCCTGGCCCGTCGCGCCCTGGCCGCACGGCGTACATGAACTGCGCGCGCATCGAACAGATCTCGTTCGGATCCATCGGCTACGCGGGGTCGATGACCGTCGATGCCGGCGAAATCGCCGACTACTACCTGGTGATTCTCGGCCTGCGCGGCTACGGCAACGTGTCGGTCGGCTCGCAGCGGATGATCGTGGGCCAGTCGCAAGGTATCGTCATCAGTCCGCGAACCCCTTTCGCCGGCACGTTTTCCGACGATTGCGAACAATATTTTCTGCGCGTAAGCCGTGACGCGGTCCACGCGCATTCGGGCTATGAGCACCTGCGCATCCAAGCGGCAATGGATATGTCGCGCCGCGAGCTTGCGCCGCTGCTGATGCAGTTGAGGGCGCTCGCCGCATCGCCGGAAACGGTCGAACTTGCACAGCAGAATCGCCGCGTCGCGGTGGAACTCGAACGCCTGATCGTCACGCTGCTGCTCGCCGGCCAGCCGCATCATAGC
>JAQGOE010000144.1 GCA_028293725.1 Gammaproteobacteria bacterium
CTGGAACCTTGACGGTCCCGCGCTATGTGATCGAGTCCGCGCGGCGAGGGTATTGGAACAATCGCTTCGAGGTCGAGGCGCGGGAGTTTGCCGACGCCCATCGCGACCGACTGCGGGCGATGCTATCCGGGGAGCCGGATCAACCCAGGAGCGCCTCGCGATCATAGAGCCGCCCTGCAACGAGCATCAGCATCGCTCCGACCGCGAGCGTGACGACGACCGATAAGGTGAGGTATCCAGCGGAAACAGGCTCATCCCGCAGCAGACTCGTGATGAGAAAATGCTGGCTCAGCGACGGCACCGCCATGAGACGCGCCGTGGGCCGCAGACCCAACATGCTCGCGAGTACCAGGGGCAGTGTCGGAATGAGCAACACGAGACCGAGGTACGTTTGCGCCTCCCGGTAGCTGCGGGTGAAGGCCGCGACGATGGTCATCAGAGCCGCGCCCAAGGGCACTAGCGGCAAGGAAAACAGCACAACCTCGAGGGCCACCAGCGGTCCGAAGTTCAGGGTCATCCCGAACTGCTCGAGGCCCACGAACTGCAGCGCGATCGCGAAAGCAGTCACGGTGAGAATCAGCGACAGCGCCATATAGGCGCAGGTCGCGAGAATCTTCCCATAGATCAGGTGCTCTCTCTTCACCGGAACTGTCAGCAACGGCTCGAGCGAGCCGCGCTCCCTCTCGCCCGCTGTCGTATCTATGGCCAGGTACATGCCCCCCATCAACATGGTGAGTAGAATCAGGTAGCTCAGCGTCCCCAGTACGAGAACCGATCGGCTGGCCGGCGTCGAGACGTCGATGTTCTGGAGGACGATGGGTGAGAGCACCAGGGGATTTACACCGCGTGCCGTGATCCGCAAGCGTGCGACGAGTGCACCGTACTGCTCGAGCAATAACCTCACACGAGTCACGTCCCGGCCGTTGGAGGCGTCCGATGAATCCGCGTACAACTCCAGGGGAGCCGGTTCTCCCGAACCCAGTTTTTCACCGAAGTGATCCGTTATGAGTAGCACCAGCGTCTCGCGATGCTCGCGGATGGCCTGCCTCGCTCCCTCAGCGTCCACGCCGACAGGTTTTATGTTGACCCCGTACTGGTGGAGAAAAGCTAACAGGTTCGGCGCACGCTCCGTATGCGCAACGGCGAGTAATACGGGGCGGTCGTTTTTTACGGTGCCCCGCTCAATACTCAAGGACAGCCCGCCGGCGAACAACAGAGGTCCCAGCAGCGGCCCCAGGATCATTGCTGACAGGAGGGTGCGACGCTCGCGCAGGTTTTCGCGGAACTCCTTGAGGAACACCGTGAATATGGCGCCCATCAGCCGAGCCCCTCACCGGTGCCGATCAGCCGGACAAACGCATCCTCCAGAGTGCTCTCTCCGGTCTGCGCTCGAATGCTTTCGGGCGTACCGTTGGCGACGACGGTGCCATGGGCGATGACGACAACCTCGTCACACAGAGCCGCCACTTCCTGCATGACGTGACTCGAAAAAAGGACGCAGTGACCTTCATCGCGCAAACGCACGAGCAGGCGGCGCAAGGTGCGCACAGCCATGACATCGAGTCCGTTGGTCGGCTCGTCGAGCAACACATTGCGGGGTCGATGAATGATGGCTCGCGCCAATGCCGCTTTTATGCGTTGCCCCTGGGAGTATCCTTTCGCGATCCGGTCGGCGAATTCCTCCATCTCGAGGAGCCCAACCAGCTCGTTAGCGCGTGCCTCGCGGTCCGCTCGCGACATTCCATGCAGCGCCCCGAAATAGAGAATGTTTTCCCGCGCAGTCAGGTTTGGATAGATCCCGGCGCCATGGGAGAGGACACCGATACGCTTACGCACTTCGAGGGGCTCGCGGGTCGCGCTGACACCATCGATGAGGGCGTCGCCCGAATCCGGTTTCAGGACCGTGTAGAGAATCCGCAGCGTCGTGGACTTTCCCGCGCCATTCGGGCCGAGAAGCCCCGTGATCCGCCCGTCCGCGGCGCGCAAGGTCACGTCGCCCACCGCTACGACTTTGCCAAAGTGTTTACGCAGTTGGTTCGCCTCGATCACGCGAGCGCTCCGATCATGGCGGGGGCCCGTTGAGCGAAGTAAAGAATGGCGTTGGCTTGTCGATGCGTGTGCAGCCGACGTCGAGTCCGACCACGGACGCCCGGTTGATGAACTGCTCCATCACGCGCTCCATGCAAGGGGCGGCCAGCTGGCCATGGCCAAAGTCCTGCAACACGACGTGCAGGCTGTTGGTGAGTCCGCGTCGGGCCTGTTCGCCATAGACAGGTGGCGTTACGGGATCGTCGCTCCCCGACAGCAGTAAAGCGGGTACGTCCGAGTGCAGCGGCGCGTGGAAGTCGGAATCGATGGGTCCGCGCGGCCAGATCTTGCATACGGCCAACAGACCGTCGAGTTGAGCGGTGCCGAGAAATGTATTTTCCAGCTTCGACCGGTCGGTGCTCTTGGGATCGTAGAAGGCCAGGTCCTCGGTACACGCTACGGTGTTATTCATTCCGACCGCCACGACGTCGGTGTACGCCCGGGTCAGTAAAAGAAATTGCACGGCGAGTTTGGAGAAGTCTTTCGATTCGTGCGTTTCGTGCAAAAACAGCGGCAGCAGCGCGGTCGGCTCGGCGGAATAGATCGAAAGCCGGAGCACGGTTGCGAGATGGAAGCGCGTGAATTCGAATCGTGTCGGCGCACCAGTTGTCGGATTGGTGACACTCACCTGGACCCCATGAGACTGCAGTGCCTGCCACAGGTCGTGATAGTCGTGCTCAGGATCTCCGAACTGATTCCGACACGGCGTCTCGCGTGCGCAACGGGCAAGAATTCGTTCGAGGGAGCGCTCCGCGTCGAATGCCATCCCCGCGCCGAGTGACAGCTCCGGCGGGACCACTCCATCCAACAGCAGTGTGCGGGTGTGTTGTGGAAAGCGCCGCAGATATTGTTGGGCAACGCGCGTTCCGTAAGACACGCCATAGAGGTTGATGCGCTCGTAGCCGAGTCTGTCGCGCAACCGATCGAGATCGTTGACGGCGACACTCGTCGTGTATTGCGCGACGTCGGCTTTGACGCTCAGCTTTTCCAGGCAGCGGCGTGCTTCGGCGGCGATGTCAGTGTCTGTCGCGCGATAGTCGGTGTCGTCGCCGCCTTCGCAGTTGAGCGGATTCGATCCACCGGTGCCGCGCTGATCGAGGAGGATGATGTCGCGGTCGCGGTGAATCCGGCCAAAGACTGGCGCAACCATGGCGTAGAACGTGGTCGCTGCCATGCCGGGGCCGCCGGCGAGCAGAAACAGGGGGTCCGGCTGCTTGCGCCGGCTGATGGCCGGGACCCGGGCGAAAGCGAGCTTGATCTGGCGGCCGCCGGGCTTGGTTGAGTCCTCCGGGACGGTCAGCTCGCCGCACTCGGCGGCGACCACGATTAGTTTTTGAGGGTGTTCGAGCTCGCAAGGCGACAGGGGAGGCGACGGCGGAAGGACGACGGCCGTGGGGCCGGATGCGGCCGCGGAGCCCACCGCCACCGCGAAGCCTAGCGCGGCTACAAAGGACCAGCCGATTCCGCGGCGGCTCCTCTGCCTCCCTGTCAGGTGTACTCCGGCGAGCGGTGGCTTCGGCTTCAGTAATTTCACGGCGCGCAAGGATAATGGATGCGCATCAGCCTTGTTCGTGAGCCGCATCGCCCTACAATACGGTCCATCCAGATTTGGTTTAATTCCCCACATGCGTTTCGCCCTGCCCTATGACGTGATCGTCATTGGCGGAGGCCATGCCGGCACGGAGGCCGCGCTGGCCGCCGCGCGGATGGGCGCGCGTACGCTTCTGCTGACCCAGAGCATCGAGACGCTTGGGCAGATGAGCTGCAATCCGGCGATAGGCGGCATCGGTAAGGGCCACCTCGTCCGGGAGATCGACGCGCTCGGTGGGGCCATGGCGCGGGCGACGGACAGGGCCGGCATCCAGTTCCGCACCCTTAACGCCAGCAAGGGCCCGGCGGTGCGAGCCACACGAGCCCAGGCGGACCGGCAGCTCTACCGGCAGGCCATCCGATCGATCCTCGAGAATCAGCCGAACCTGACGCTGTTCCAGCAGGAGGCGGCCGACCTCCTGGTCGAGGGTCAGCGCGTCAGGGGTGTGGTCACGGTAACCGGGATTACCTTCGAGGCGCCGACGGTGGTGCTGACGGTAGGGACGTTCCTAGGAGGACGCATCCATGTCGGCCTCGACAACTACCAGGGCGGGAGGGCGGGTGATCCCCCTTCGAACCGGCTCGCCGAGCGGTTGCGTGAGCTGCCCTTGCGGGTCGGTCGGCTGAAGACCGGAACGCCGCCCCGGGTCGACGGGCGCTCTCTCGATTTCTCCGCGATGGCCGCACAGCCGGGTGACCAGCCCGTGCCAGTGTTCTCGTTTCTGGGGCGCGCCAGTGAGCACCCCCAGCAGGTTAATTGTTTCATTACGAAGACAAACGAGCGGACGCACGAGATCATTCGCGCAGCGACCGATCGATCGCCGATGTTCACCGGCGTCATTGAGGGGGTAGGGCCCCGTTACTGCCCTTCGGTTGAGGACAAGATCGTTCGGTTCGCGGACAAGACTTCTCACCAGATTTTCGTCGAGCCCGAGGGGTTGAACACGCACGAGATCTACCCGAACGGCATCTCAACGAGTCTTCCGTTTGATGTGCAGTACGAGTTCGTGCGAACGATCTGCGGGTTCGAGAATGCGCACCTGACGCGTCCGGGTTATGCGATCGAGTACGACTACTTCGATCCGCGGGATCTGAAGGCGTCGCTCGAGACCCGGGTTATCGAGGGTCTGTTCTTCGCTGGGCAGATCAACGGGACGACGGGTTACGAGGAAGCTGCTGCACAGGGGCTCGTCGCCGGAATTAACGCCACCCTGGCCCTCAGGGGACGCGAGGCATGGCTGCCCAAGCGTAGCGACGCCTACATTGGCGTGCTCATTGACGACCTCGTCACTCGGGGTACGCGCGAGCCGTATCGGATGTTCACGAGCCGCGCCGAGCACAGGCTACTGCTACGTGAAGACAATGCTGACCTGCGCTTGACCACGCTCGGCCGCGAGCTTGGTCTCGTCGACGACGAGCGTTGGCGTCTCTTCGAAGCTAAGAGGAGCCTGTCTGACCAGGAGGTCGCGCGCCTCGAGCGCACGCGCGTGCGGCCGAGCGAGGTTCCCACCGAGTGGGCGGAGCGTGTGCTGCAGGGGCCGATGACGCGTGATGCGTCGGCGTTCGAGATGCTCCGGCGGCCGGAGGTCAGCTATGACGCGCTGCTCGAGATCGTAGGAAAGCCGGAGTGGATGCGGGACGCTGTCGACGACCGCCTCCCCGCCCAAATTCGCGCGCAGGTCGAAGTGCGTGCCAAGTACGCCGGCTACATCGAGCGGCAGGAGGACGAGGTCGAGCGCCAGCGGCGCAATGAAGAGACCCGGCTACCGGACGACCTCGATTACGCGCAGGTTGCGGGGCTGTCTCACGAGGTGCGGCAGAAGCTCGCCGAAGCGCGTCCCGCCACGATCGGACTCGCGGGACGGCTGCCGGGCATGACGCCGGCGGCGGTATCGATTCTCATCGTGCATCTGAAGAAGCGCGGGTATAGCGCTCGGGCGCGGGTGGCATGAGCCAGTTCGTCGAGCAACTCCAGCGCGCCTGGGACAGCAACGATTCGCTGGTCTGCGTCGGGCTCGATCCGGAAATCGAGCGCTTTCCCGCGCAGTTCGCCGAGCAGCCCTCGCCGATATTCCAATTCAACAAGGCGATCATCGACGCCACCGCCGATCTGGTCTGCGCCTATAAGCCGCAGTTTGCCCACTATGCGGCCTACGAGGCCGAGGACCAGCTCGAGCGAACGATCGACTACATTCATCGCTCCTACCCGGGCATTCCGGTGATTCTCGACTCGAAGCGCGGCGATGTTGGGAACACCGCGGAGCGCTACGCTATCGAGGCGTTCGAGCGTTATCACGCGGACGCCGTTACTGTAAGTCCCTACCTGGGTGGCGACTCGTTGGAGCCCTTCCTCAAGTACGAGGACAAGGGCGTGATCATTCTCTGCCGCACTTCGAATCCAGGCGCCGGGGATTTGCAGGATCTGGAGGTAAGCGGCCGGCGCCTGTTCCACGTTGTCGCGGACCTGGCAGCACGCCGTTGGAACACACGCGGCAATTGCTTGTTGGTTGTTGGGGCGACCTACCCGCGCGAGCTGGCTGAAGTTCGCGAGATCGTGGGTAACATGCCGTTTCTGGTGCCCGGAGTCGGTGCACAGGGCGGCGATGTCGCGCAGGCAGTTCAGAACGGTGAGACTGCCGCAGGAGCGGGTCTCGTGGTGAGCTCGTCGCGAGGCATTCTTTACGCCTCGTCGGGTGAGAACTTCGCATCGGCGGCGCGTGAGGCGACCGTGAAACTCCGTGACCAGATCAACGCAAGTCGAACGCGGCATGCGCGCTGAGCGGCGTTGCATGGGTCGAGAGATAAGGGGCACAAGATGTGCCTTAGGAGCCTGTCTGAGTAATGATCGCCGTAGCGAGGGCGACCCAGATCGAGCAGCTTTCTGCGATCGTTTCCCGCGCATAGCCGACGCATATGTAAGGGAAACGATCGCAGAAAGATGCCGATCTGGGGCGGCCGCAGTAGGCG
>JAQGOE010000149.1 GCA_028293725.1 Gammaproteobacteria bacterium
CCTGGCGCGTCGCGGGCCGCGTACGCCGACTTGGCCACCCGGGGTGCTCGCCATCCTCGCGCTTCTCACCGTTAGAGCGCGCCCGCTGTTTTGGCTGTTTGTCGTCGCTTTCAATCTTGTAGGGGTCGCCGACCTATTTGTTGACTATTACCACGCCCTTCCGGGCCTTCACGTACATCGCGAATGCGTTGACAACGCTAGATGAGACGTAGAGCGTCGTGCCCCCGTGGCGCGCGCGGAGTCGACACCGCGGAACAGCCACGCGCGAACTCCATGGTTTTCACCACATACCATTTCCGCGCAACCCACCACGCGTTCTCGACGTCGAGTTACCCAGCTATATATAGCGTCGCTGACCTGTATCAATGTTCGAAGTCACCAACATCCATCTCTTGCACGGTCCCGGCCATTGAGCGCATCCTGTGAAAATCTGTAAAAACGCACAACCTGTTGCGATATGCCGATCCAAACAAGTCAGGTAGGGTGGTCCTCGAGACTATTGCCGCAAGGACGGGGATCGTGCCAATGGAAGCGGTGGCCATGGATAAGTTGATTGAGAAGGGTGGGGCTACTCCACAACTCGCGCAGGCGATTGGGGAGGCTCTCGACATCACCCTCAAGGCGGCGAACGTCGTCACGGTGCCCATGTTGGATGCACGCCTCGCGCAGCATGAGGCGAAAATGGAAGCCCGATTCAGCGCTCTGGAGCGGGCGCTCGAAAGCACCAAGGTGTGGGCGGTCCTTCTCTACGCCGGTCTGCTCGTCGCCTTCTTTGGTGCCCTCGCCGCCGGCGGAGGCTCGAATGGACGCCAAGCTCGATCAGCTCCGCTCGCTGCTCATCAACCGCTTGCGGAAACCGTAATACGGCGATCGGTCAGGCGCGACGCGACTGCCGATCGCGTCTCGGGATGGCGCGATTCTCACCCAGGCTGCGTGAGTTACGCCTCCTAAACAGTCTGCGACGCCGGACCAGGCGGAGGCCGATATCCGCGCCCGGGTGGCCAACAAGCAGGTGATCATCGGCTTCGGTCATCCCGTCTATACCGTATCCGATCCGGCGAAACCAGGTGATCAGGGAAGTCGCGCGTGGCCCTTTAAGATGGTCGGGAACTTTCTCTTGAGCGGCAAAGATGTATATTATATTCAGCTCGGCCACGTCTAATGCGAATTGCGCTGGCGGCTCCGGGGGCGCCATGGTGTGATAGACAGTGCGAAAACGAAGGTGAATCAGAATAGGCCCATGGCTCGCGATCCCGCCGTCCCCGCCGCTCCAGCACCCGGGCTGCGCACTCCTTCGACTCTGAAATCGCATATTTTCCACGGCCTGCGAGATGCCATTGTGGCCGGCCGCTATCGACCGGGCGACCGGTTGAACGAGAGCAAGATTGCGCGTGAGTTTGGTATCAGCCGCATTCCGGTGCGCGAGGCGCTGATGCAGTTGCAGGAACATGGCCTGGTCATGAACCACGAACGGCGCGGGATGTTCGTAACGCGACTGAGCGAAGAGGACGTGCAGCGCATCAACAGCTTGCGGGTGGTGCTCGAAGCCGAGGCTCTCAAGCTCTGTCGGCTCAAGATCAGCAAGAAGGATGCGGCGCGGCTCACCGACATCATGACACGCATGGAGGCCTGGACTGAAGGCAGCGAAATGGACGCGGCGGCACTGGACCTCGAGTTCCACCGAACATTGTGGCACGCGGCTGGCAACCCTTACCTGACCAAGGCACTCGACTCTCTCGTCACGTCGTTGTTTGCTCACAAGGCACTCGAAAATGTGAGCGCCGACGTGCAGCGCTGGCTCCTGCACCATCACCGCGCCTTGCTCGATGTCGCTCTGGGTAACTCCAACGTCGCGCCGGAGGCCGCCATCATCGTCCACATGCGGACCGGCTATAGCGAGCCCGAACGCTTCTCGAGCTTCGGTGTCGCGAAGGTGCCCATGGAAGAGACGCCCTCGAACAAGAGCCGTGGTCGTTCACGCAAAGCCTGAGATCTTGCTCGAGGCAGATGGAATTGATGCTGCAATCGGGGCCATCATCGTGATGGGCGTTGCTGGCACCGGCAAGTCGACGCTGGGTGCCGCTCTCGCCCAAGCGCTCAATTGCCCATTCATCGAAGGCGATGATTTCCACACCTCGGAGGCAGTCGCCCAGATGCGTGCGGGCATACCGTTGACCGACGACGATCGATGGCCTTGGCTGGACCGGCTGGGGCGCGCGATCAGCGACCAGCTCGTCAGTTGTGGAATCGCTGTCGCCACGTGCTCGGCGCTGAGGAGAACGTATCGCGACCGTTTGCGAAAGATCGTCCGGGCGCGGGTCAGCTTCGTCCTCATGGACGCCGATCCCCAAGAGTTGTTACGCAGATTGACTGCTCGAAAGCATCACTACATGCCGGCAAGCCTCCTGGTCAGCCAGCTCGACACACTGGAGCGCCCTCAGCCCGACGAGGCGGGCATCACGCTCGATGCGCAGCGCCCTCCCGCAGCTTTGTGCGAACAGGTCGTCGCATGGCTCTCGAAGCGGGGGAAATGACGGGCTGGTTCTTGGTCCTACAGAACAGCGTCATTGGCTCGCGGGCGCGATGTTCACCGAATACAGCGAATGGTGGGTGAGAATGAACAGAGTCTGCCGGTTCACGCCGCCAACCAGCAGCTGCAGCGGGCGTTCCGGCACGTCGATGACACCCAGTTGCTCCTTGTTGGCGGCATACACGAACACTTGGCCGTTAGCCACATAAACACGACCAGAGGCATCGGTCGCGACGCTCTCGCCGCCGCGCTCCACGAATACCTCCAGGCCTTTCAGCGCGCCATTCGGCTCGACTGTAGCGGCGTAGGTCCTCCCCTCCGCGGCGGCACTGACATAGATGCGCGCCCCAGTCTTCACGATCGAAAACCCGTAGGTGTCGAGCGAATGCGAAAATCGCCAGCCGCGGTAGTCGGGCGGGCCCTGATGGAAGACGCGAAAGGCCGGCAGCACGAGGCTGCCATCGGGTGAGGCGTACTCGCGGTTCGGCGGCGTGGCAACGTCGCGTGCGAAGAGTTCCGCGAGGGTCGCGAATCGATCGGTGGCAGGATCATACTGGTCCTTAAACTCGCCATTGACCCACCAATTGACTGGCAACGCGATGGCGGCATCAGGATGCGTACCGGCGGGCTCGGCCTCAACCCTGGTGAGCACTCCATCGGGGCCGTTGGGCTTCAAGCTGTAGACAGCGGCTTCAATCCCGGCTGAAGACAACACCAACAAGTTGTCCGAACGGTCCACCGCCAGGTTGACGGGATCGAGCGGGTGACTGCTCACGATCCCCAGTCCCCGGTCCTGCGTCCAGGCATAGATGCGCTGCAAGATCCGGTCGACAAAATAGAGCGTTCCATGGGAGTCGAGGACTCCTCCCCCGAGCGCCTCGAAACCCCCGGCGAGCTTCTTGGCCGGGGATGCAGCGACTGCGGGCGTCGAAGTCCCTGATATGTCGAGACGCGCGAACTCCCGCTCGCGCACTTCCAACCCACTGCTCATGTCCTGAACGGCATTCTCGTATGGATATTTGCTCAGTCGCAGGAACGTGGCGCAATCGTCGCCGTCGCACGTGGCAAAGCCGCTCTCCGAGTTCACATGAACATTGCGAAAATGAATGTCATGGGCTCCATACAGCCTCACTGCCGCCGGTGCAGGACCCACGGTGCGGGTGACGCGATACCCGTGATAGTTTGCGATAAAAATGTCGTGAGAGTCACGGATTTCGAGCGAGACTGAATTGAGGCTCTCCCGGAACTCCTCCTCCGTCTGCGGTGCGAGAAGCTCCCAGTTGGCGACCCGATTCAACACGATCTCGTTGCGAACATGATGCTCAACCGAAATCTCATACACGTGCCCGGGCGTATGGGTGTCCGAGACGTAGAGGCCTGCGCTGGCGAAGGTATCCGGACTCCAGATGCCGTTGAAGGTGCCGCCACCACCGTTCGTCACCCACAGACTGGGATATTGGCCGTCCCAACGGCGCGCGGGATCCTGCGCGCCGCCGCGATTGGAGTTGTAACGGTTGAATCGCATAGCGCTCGCCGGTGACATATCGCGGGCGAGCTCGAACTTGACGTCGTCGACGAGAGAATTCTCGCCGGCGCTCCACAGCAAGGCAGTGGCGCGCGGGTTGATGCCGCCGGTGAATAGCCCGATACCGGAGATGATCGCATCCCCGCCCCGGGCTGACTGGATCAGCGCCTTTGGCTCACCAACGCCCTGGTAGCCGGGCGTGCCGTCGGCCAACACGATCTGAGTGAGGCTCGGATGCAAGGCGATGAGCACCGAGCTTTTTCCCAAGCGAATGGTGTCGCTCACCTTGTAAGCGCCCAAGGGCAGATAGACCACACGGTGACTGTCGATTGCGCGCTGAAGTGCTGCAGTATCGTCGGCCTCTGCGTCGCCAACGACGCCCAGGTCATGTGCATTTGCCCACTCTGAGACCGGCGGCAACGGGCGGATCGCGACAGGCCCGGGCGCCGGTAATGAACTGACTGGCTCGATGTCAGCGCGGGTCTCGAAGTGACCGAGCTGACCTGCCGCCGGCACCGTCAGCCCATAGCTGAACGAGCCGACACGATAGGTCTGCCCTTTGCCGTTCACGGTATGTCCACTATCACGGAATTGTGCGAACACCGGAGTGTTGCGGGCAAGCGCGTTCACGAACCCAACTTGCGTAAAGACATTGTTCTCATTTGAAATGACGACGGCCGCCTGCCGCACGTTCTCGAATCGCACGTCCTTGCCGAACATCGAGTCGCCATAGCCGCGGTCAATATCGATCCCTACCGGTACATCGCGCATGGTCACGTTGACCAGGGTCAATCCGGCCTCATGCTCGCGGATTGCGGCATTCTTCTGGCCTTCGAAGGTGGAGTCGATGACGGTGAACTGCCAGGCCGGCGAGGTCTTCTCGGTCACGATCCCGTAGCGACCGCCTCGGAAATGCAAATTGTGAACCACATTGCCGGCCTGGTAGATCCCGGCGAAGCCGGAACCCAGCTCGAAATTCATGTTGCTGAGGAAGGCGTGCTGGGCGATTCGCAAGCGCACGCCGGTGGCCGCCGGGTTTCCAGCGCCGATCCGAATATCGATGTTGCTCATCGCCGAGTAGAACGTACTCGGATTGGCGTCCCAGATCTTGGGGTCGAAAGGGACGACCGTAGGCGGCGGGAAAGGCACGCGGGGTAAGTCGATCTTTCCGAGATCGCCCTGAGCGCTAGTACCACGCGAGGCACCGGTGAAGACAACCATGCTGCTCACGCCCTTCTGGAAACCAGGCGTGTTGTCACCGAGGACGAGCACCGGTCGCGTCCGACCGGTGCCAAACAGACGCACAGCGGGCCAGATCAGTATCGTGCGACTGATCTTGTAACGCCCGGACGGAAGAAAGACTACGCCGCCGCTGTGCTCGGATGCCTCATCGAGGGCGTGCTGAATCGCATCCGTGTCGTCCGCCTCACCATCACCCTTGGCCTTTACGGTGACCGCTCGCGGATCCGCCGGTGCCGTCTGCAACGCCGATGTCGACGCGAACGCCGCCGTTGTGGCCAACAGCGTCAGCGCTGTGAAGCAGGCTCGCATGCATTTCATCCAAAGCCCTCATCAGAAATTGAACCGGAAGCCGGCGCGATAGGTCCGCCCGATCGTATCGTAGAGCGCCGGATTGACGTCCAGCCCGGTGTTCGTTTGCGGCGCCGGGACCGGGTCCTTGTCGAACACATTGTCAACCTTGATAAAGGCCGTGATCCCGTCGGTGATGGAGTAGCGCGCGCCAACATCGAAGTACAGCGCCCCCGCCATGTGGTTGTAGTTGATCGTCGGATTGTTCGTCGTCGAGGCAGGGCAGTTGCTCTGGCAGACTACGTACTGGTAGCCGAACACGCCGGCGCTGAGCCAGCGCTCGGTCAGGTCAACACCCACGTTGTTCCAGTCCCAGCTCTGAGTGCCATACAGCTTCCAGTGCGGGGTATTGCCGAAGGTTCCGGAACCGCCGCTGTTCTGCCCCGCGAGCTCCACGTTGGGCACATTTTTGATGCCCGAATAGCTGGTGAAACTGATGACGTGAGTCGCGAGAGCACGAATCGTCAGTTTGCCCGGCGCATGTATCCGGTCGAGCGGCAGCTGATAGCTCGCCTCGAGGTCGAGGCCCTTGGTCTTCACCGATGCCAGGTTGAACGATTGAACGTTGACGAACGGTTGCGCACCATTCGTGGGAGCCAGATTCAACGTGTCGCAGTACAACTGCAGGGTGGGGTCCTTGCAGAAATTGACCTGCTGCTGAGCCGACAAGTTCGAGATGATGTCGGTGATCTTGATGTTGTAGTAGTCAACCGAGGCACTGAACCCTTCCAATCCGCTCGGATTCGTCAGCACCAGGCCGGCCTCGTAGTTCTTCGCTTGTTCCGGTTTGAGGTTGGGGTTACCGATCGTATTCTGCAGCACCGTGATCGTGCCCGGCACGCCGGGCTGCGTGATTCCGGGCGTCGTGGTCGTCGTCGGGGCGGCAAACAGCTCCGACAGGTTCGGCGCGCGGACGTCCCGCGAGACCACCGCGCGTGCGCGCAGAGGTGAATACGGTGTCTGCCAGGACCCACCGATCTTCCAGGTGTAAACCGTGCCCGAGGTCGAGTAGTCCGTCCAACGGCCGGCGAGGTTCAAGTTGGCCTTGCCGAGGAGTTCCGAGTCGATAAACGGCAGGTTCGTCTCGAGGAACGCCTCGGTCACATGATATTGACCGGTACCGTTATGGTAGTTGCCTGCGTACCAGTTAGCTCCCCCGGGAACGAGGACCGGGTCGGCCGGGTAGTCGGCAGTGTTGGGGCTATCGGCTGTCACGCCGTTGCCGTACGGGTCGGCAACCACGCGATAGTACTCGCGACGCCATTCAGCTCCGAAGGCCACCGCCAGCGGGCCTGCCCACAGCGAGACGGGCTCGCCGTTGATGGCCAGACTCGTCGCGTCCTCGGTCTGATGCGTGTGCTGGAAAGGACCGGCGTTCGGATCGACGTAGGCCAACTGCTCCGGGGTGAGTGCGATGTCGCCACCGAAAATGTTGATCGGCACGCAACCGGCGGCGCGTGCGACAGCGTTCGCACAGACGATCTGACCGTTGAGCGTCGTAGCGTTGATGGCCTGGCTATAGTGCGGATTCAGTGGAATGTCGAACACATGAATATTGGTCGTATTCATGGCGTGCTCGTAGTAGGCATCGTAGTGCCAATCCGAGCCCACGGTCAGTTTACCCTCCGCACCCAGCACAAAACGCTGCTGCTCGCGCTTGGGCTGTACGTTCACGTTCGGGAGGAAAGCATTGTCCAGACCGTATTTGAAGCTGGTGCCGGTACCGCAACCCGTCGCTGCGCTATCCGCCGGCAGATACGGGTTGGTACAGGAGACGTCGAGTCCGGACCTGAAGGCGCCCGGGTTCGGCTGGTTGCGCGACTTGACGCTCGCCAGGTTGAATGTGGCATAGATCTCGTTGTCGTCATTGAGACTGAAGCCGACACGGCCAAAGCCCACCAGGCGTTCCACTGATGACACCAGCGATGCACCGGGGCCTACGGCGCCCGAATTGTCGCCGCCCACGCAAAAGCCCGTGTAACACGGCGAGCCGTACTGAAATGGAGCATGGTTTCCGGCAGCGTCGAAAGCCGTCCCGCTGAGCGGGCCGGAGGTAATCAGACCCCACTTGGAATAAGTGGTCGACTGCGCATGATCCGCATAGTTGTACTGCGGCAGACCGTTGTTGAGAATATTGGTATTGACCAACGTCGAGGCTCTGAACCAGTTGCGGCCACCCGCCAGGCGCTCGCCAAAGCCGCCGGGGCCGACGCCATTCTCGTGGTCATACTCGGCTGAGCCCTCGAGGTGCAAACGGTTGTCGAACAGTGAGTGACCGGCAGCCGCGCCCACCAGGAACTGACCGTCATCACCGTAGGTGGTGATACCCCCCTGGAGGATTCCTTTGACGCCCTCGAAGCGCTTGTCAGTGACGAAGTTGACCACACCGCCGACTGCATCCGAACCATAGGAGGCCGAGGCACCGCCCGTGACGACGTCCACGCGTTTGATCAGCAGTTGCGGGAACTGGCTGATATCAGGAACTCCCGTGACATTCGCGCCCACCACCCGTTGGCCATCCAGCAAAGTGAGCGTGCGGATCGTCCCGAGGCCGCGCAACGAAAAGGAACTCAAGCCCTGCTGGCCGCTCGAGGTGCTGAAAGTGTTGGTATTGGTTCCCGTCGATCCCTGTAGTGAGGGAAGCTGAGTGACCGCAGTGAATATATTTGGCTGTGCGGTCTTCGCAATGTCTTCTGAGGTGACGATGGTGGTCGGCGTTGGCGCCGTGAACCCTCTCGAAGTGATTCGCGTACCCGTCACTACGATCGTCGCCGCATCCGACCGCTCCGCATCGCTGCTGGCAGCCGGTGAGCCAGCGGGGGGAGGCGTCCCACCGGTGCCAGCAGCGGTTTGGCCATGAGCCGCGCCATGATGGAGCGACAGGACGATGGAAAACGCAACACTGCCGAAAAGGCGCATTGCAGGCTTGATATGTATCATTGAGCGAACTCCCCCTCTATCCGTTCTTTAGCGGCTGAGCACCGGACGTGCCGAAGACAACTTGCCTTCCGGTTGAAGATTCGCGACTGATGCGCTGGTCTGGACTCGGGCGCTAGCGAGGCCCTGAAGACCGAGCGCGAGTGAAGACTGCATACGCAGAACAGACGCTTGTTTCCCCCAGAAACGCGCATTCCCCCCTCCTCGCCCGCTGGGAAGCAGCATAACCGTATACAATATGCATCTGCAAGGGAGCGCTACCAGCGCCGGCACCTGGCTGAGTTGCTGTGTGTCTTCTTGTGGATCATCTGCTGCAGCTCACCTATCGAGTGTGCCTTGGCAGCATCGATGGAGCGCGGCGACAAGGCCTGCGCACTGGCGCGAGCGCGGTGAATTGAGCCATTCGCCCAATGAATGGTAATGTCGCACGGCGTCTAGCCTGTTTTCCGGCGGGTGGCTGGGAGAGACCTTTGAGTCGGGAATTGTTGCGTTCGAACGCCCTCGCCTTGCGGCTGCTGTAGGAAGTGCAACGATGTTGCCCCTGCTACTCGTCGACACGCACGTGCACTTCTGGGATCCACAGCGCCTCAGCTACTCCTGGCTGCGCGGCGCTGCGCTCCTGAACCGGAGGTACGATGCGGGGGATTATTCAACGCACGGCGCCTCGGCTCGAACCGAGGCCTGTGTCTTCATCGAATGCGATGCTGATCCGGGGCAGTCCCTCGAAGAGATCAGGTTCGTCGAGGAGCAGGCGCAACGCGATCCACGCGTACGCGCCATCGTAGCCCACGCCCCCCTCGAGCGCGGCGGGGCAGTCGAGCCGCTGCTGGAGGAGAGCGTGCGCTGTTCCTCGAAGCTCCGCGGCATTCGCCGGATTCTGCAGGCCGAAACCGACTTGGGCGCCTTGTTGCAGAATTCGAGGTTCATCGAAGGTGTGCGCCTGTTGCGCAAGTTCGACCTGCACTTCGAGATCACGGTGACTCATCGCCAGATGGACTGCGTAGTCGAGTTTGTGCG
>JAQGOE010000160.1 GCA_028293725.1 Gammaproteobacteria bacterium
CCACGACAAGGTGTGGAGTTAGCGACGTCATCGGGTCCTGAAACACCATCCCGATGCGCGCGCCCCGCACTCGATCCAAATCGGCGCCCCGTAGCGCGAGTAGATCAACTACCCCGGACCGCGTGCCTGCGCCAGACCTGGCGTCCGCGCCGGACGTCTCGCCACTCGCCCCGAAGCTGGCCCGCCCTCTCACGCGCCCATTCGACGCGAGCAACCCCATGGCCGCAAGAAACGCCTGGCTTTTCCCCGCGCCGGATTCGCCCACGACGCCAACGCACTCACCGCGCGCGATGCTGAGCGAGAAGTCCTTAACCGCCGCAACCTCGCCGTCAGGAGTACTGAATGTGACGTTAAGGTCCTCGATACGAAGGACGGCGAGGCCCGATGTAGCGGCTACGCCTGATGCCGCAGGGGTCCCCGATCGGCCAACGACACTCAATGGGTCGCCCACGCCATCGTTGCCCTCGCCTTCAATGGTCGCGGGGATCGAGTGCATCGCGAAGACCGTCACCCACGAGGTTGAAACATACGAGCAAAGTCACGAGAAACGCCGCCGGTACTAGCAGCATCCACGGCGCAGACTGCATCTCCTGCGCACCGTCATTGATGAGACTGCCGAGACTCGCCAGCGGCTCCTGGACTCCGAGCCCCAGAAAACTCAGGAAGCTCTCGAACGTGATCATCTGCGGAATCGTGAGGGTCGCGTACACCGCAACGGGGCCGATGAGATTGGGCACGATGTGACGGGCGATGATTCCGGGCACGCCAACGCCCATCGCCCGGGCCGCCTCGACGAACTCGCGCCTTTTCAAACTCAAGGTCTGGCCGCGCACGATACGCGCAGTCGTCAGCCAACCGACCGCGCCAATTGCGACTAGCAATACTGTGAGGCTGCCGCGCGTAAAGACAGTCGTCAGAATGATGACGATGAACAGGTACGGCAGTGAATACAACACATCGACGAAACGCATCATCCACTCGTCAGTGCGTCCGCCGACATATCCCGCGACGGAACCCCACGTAACGCCGATCACCAGACTCACCGCGCTGGCTAGTAGGCTGATCACCAGCGAAATACGCACCCCATGCAGCGTCCGCACGAACAGATCGCGCCCCAACCGATCAGTGCCAAACCAGTGCGAGGCAACCGTACCCGGAGGAGCCGCCAGGTGTTGCCAGTCCAAAGTGTCAGCAGCGTAAGGACTCAGTGCTGGCCCACACACCGCCACCACGGCGATCAATACGATCAGTGCCAACGCAACCAGCACCACCCGATTGTCACGCAAGCGGCGCCATGCGTCCGCCCAAAGGCCGCGAGGCTTACCGCCCCCACGAGCGTTTCCGCCCCCGTTAGCACCTTGAATGCCACGGCCCGCGTCCGCCGCCGATGGCACACCTGCCGGCGACGCATATACCTCACTCATGACGCACAGTCGGATCGAGCCACCCGTAAATCAGATCAGCAACGAGATTGAGTACCAGGGTGATCGCGCCGTAAACCGTAATCATTCCCATCACAAGCGTGTAGTCGCGGTTAATCGCACCTTGTACCAGATAGCGTCCCGTGCCCGGCAGACCAAATACTGTTTCGACAACGAGCGATCCGGTTACAACATACGCAGTGGCCGGCCCGAGATAACTCACCACGGGTAACAGCGTCGGCCGCAGCGCGTGCCTCCACAGCACCCGCATTTCCCCCAATCCGCGCGCCCGCGCCGTTCTCACGTAATTTGCGCGGAGCACGTCGAGAAGGCTGCCGCGCGTGATGCGAGCAACATAGGCGATGACGGGCAACGCAAGGGTCAGCACCGGCAGGATCAAGTAGCGCGGCTCCCCCTCTTCCCACCCGGCGACCGGCAGCCAATGAAGGTAGAGCCCGAAGACAAGAGCGAACAGCGGCCCCATGACGAAGCTCGGGAGTGCGATCCCGAATACGACGAGACCGCCGACTCCGTAGTCCACCGCCGTGTTTCTGCGCAACGCGGCGGCGACTCCCAGGGGGATACCCAGGAGCACGGCCAGCGCAATGGCCGCGGACCCGAGGGCCAAGCTCAGCGGCAGCCCCTGGGCAATCAGGTCACCGACACTGAAATCCCGGAGCTTGAAGGACGGCCCGAAATCGCCGTGCACCAACCCGGTCAGGTAGTGCCAATACTGCACGCCCAGAGGCTGATCCAAGCCGTACAAGCGGTCCAGATTTGCCCTGATCTGGGGCGGTAGCGCCTGCTCCTGGTCGAACGGGCCACCGGGCGCTAATCGAACAATGAAGAATGAAGCGCTCACGATGGCCAATAAAGTCGGAAAAAGGCCGACCAGGCGGCGCATTGCGTATCGCGGCAGAAAGGGACTTTTCACGTTTTCTGCGCCTATCGGATTTCGTGGGCGAATAACGGCCAAATTGCGCTGATGACCGTTGCGCGGTGACCGTAACAATTCCTAAACTGGTGCACTTGGTCGGATTTCATTACGAGTATTAAAAGCGATCCATGGAATCGACTCGCCCCATTCGCGCCCTGGTGCGCGGCCTCGATGCTCTCACGATGCTGAATATGCGCAATGGCGCTACGGTCTCCGAGATTGCCCAGCAGATCCGGTTACCGCGTACGACGACGTACCGCATCCTCGAGACTCTCACTCACGCCGGTTACGTTTACCGCGACCCAGCGGACGACCGTTACCGACTCACTATCATGGTCCATCGACTCGCCGACGGGTTCGACGATGATGCCTGGGTGACGCAGATCGCGCGCCCGTGTATCGACGACCTCGGTAACGACGTGCTCTGGCCCGTCGCCATCGCATCGCTGTCGGGGACACAGATGCTCGTGCGTGAAACCACGGATCATCGGAGTCCGCTGGCTGTCGAGCGCATATCGCCGGGGATGCGTCTTCCGCTGCTGTCCACGGCCGTGGGCCGAGCCCACCTGGCGTTCTGTCCGTCGCTGCAACGCGAGTCGCTGCTGGAGATCCTGCGTCGGTCGACCAACGACTCCGACAAGCTGGCGCACAACCGGATCGAACTCGACAAGATTCTCGAGGAGACCCGAGCGCGCGGCTACTCGAGCGCGGTTCATCCGCGGCGGGTCTCGGACGAGATCACTATGGCTGTGCCCGTCCTTCTCGAGGACACCGTCCTGGGCGCCGTCGTGATTCGCTTCGCGGAGAAGGCGGTCCCCTTCAAGGTCGCCGTCGAGCGGTTCGTGCCGAAGTTGCGCGAGGCGGCGCAGAAGATCCGCCAGACCTTCACCGAACAACAGCGCAACCCGCCCTACAGACACTCACAACCCGCGCAGCTGGGCTGACAGGCCCCGCTGCGCAGGCGCGCGGTTGCGACTGGAAAAAACCTAGGCGGGCGGCCGCGCTCCCTACGCTCTAGGCCGTGTCTGGACCCTCGGGTCGCTGCAAGCGGCCACCTCCCGCTATACTTACCGTTCCAGCCCCCGCCGGGGCCTCTCCAAAGAGCTAGGGGTCAATGAAACGCATCCTCGTCGGCATCAAGCGTGTCGTGGATTACAACGTACGCATCCGCGTCAAACCTGACGGCAGCGGCGTCATCACCGATGGGGTGAAGATGAGCATCAACCCGTTCGATGAGATTGCGCTCGAAGAGGCGCTACGGATCAAGGAGCGAGGCGGCGCCGAAGAGGTCGTTGTCGCTACGGTAGGACCGGCCGATTGTCAGCAGCAACTCCGCACCGCCCTGGCCATGGGTGCCGATCGCGCATTGCACGTGCAGGCGGATGGCGTTGTCGAGCCCCTCACCGCGGCCCGCGCGCTGTTGAAGCTGGTAGAGAAAGAGCAGCCGATGATGGTCATCCTCGGTAAGCAGGCCATCGACGACGACAACAGCCAGACCGGCCAGATGCTGGCGGCTCTGTGGAATCGTCCGCAGGCCACTTTCGCCTCGAAGGTCGAGCTGTCCGAAGGTACAGCCCGCGTGACTCGCGAAGTCGACGCAGGGCTGGAGACGCTCGAGGTGGACCTGCCCGCGGTCATCACGACCGACCTGCGCTTGAACGAGCCGCGGTATGTGAAGCTGCCCGACATCATGAAGGCGAAGAAGAAGCCCCTCGAGACCCTCACGTTGAGCGCGATCGGCGTCGAGCAGAAGCAGCGGCTGAAGCTCGTGAAATTCGAGCCACCGCCGCAGCGTCAGAAAGGTATTCGGGTCAAAGACGCCGCTGAACTGGTGGACGCCCTGCGTAAGAAGGGCTTGGTTTAACAGAGGCTCTCCCACGGCGCGCAGCGCCGCCAAATGTAGCGGGTCGCTTCGACCCGCAGGAAAGTTGGGCCGCAGGCCCTGAGAATATAAATGAGTAGCAAAGTTTTAATCGTCGCGGAGCACGATGGCACGAAGCTCAATCCCAGCACCGCCAAGTGCGTGACCTGCGCTCGCGGCATTGCCGGCGCTGAAATTACCGTTGTGGTTTGCGCGGCGGACGCCGCGGCAGTTGCCGCGCAAGCAGCACAGCTGACCGGTGTTACTCGCGTACTGACGGTTGAGAACCCGGCGAATGTCCACCAGCTCTCGGCCACAATCGCGCCGCAGATCGTGGCCCTTGCGGGGCCGTACACTCACCTGTTCTGCGCTTCCACGACGTTTGGTAAGGACTTGATGCCCCGAGTCGCGGCGCTGCTCGACACCGCACAGATCAGCGACGTCATGGCCGTAGAGAGCCCCACCCGCTTCCGCAGGCCCATCTACGCCGGAAACGCCATCCTCACCGTGGACGTCGAGGGCGGCGCCAAAGTCGTGGGGACGGTGCGCTCAGCGTCTTTCGAGGCAACCCCCGCTGGCGCCGCGGCGCCCATCGAGAAAGCCTCAGTAAGCGTCGAGCTGCCCACCTACACCCGCTTCGTATCGGTGTCGGCCGCAAAGAGCGACCGCCCCGACCTCCAGACCGCCTCACGCGTCGTATCGGGCGGCCGTGCGCTGGGCAGCGCGGATGCCTTCAAGATTCTCTATAGCCTCGCCGACAAGCTTGGGGCCGCCGTGGGGGCCTCACGTGCCGCTGTCGACGCGGGCTACGCTCCTAACGAGCTGCAGGTGGGACAGACGGGCAAGATCATCGCGCCCGAGTTGTACATGGCGATCGGCATCTCCGGTGCCATCCAACATCTGACAGGCATCAAGGACGCCAAGACCATCGTCGCGATCAACAAGGACGGCGAAGCGCCGATCTTCGAGGTAGCGGATTACGGACTGGTGGGCGACCTCTTCCAGATCGTCCCGGAGCTCGAGAAGCTCATTCCGACTCCGACCGGCGCGTAGCGCCGCTAAATGTAGCGGGTCGCTTCGACCCGCAGGAAAGTCGGGCGCAGCCCTAAAATGATGCTCTGACGGCGCGGCGGCCTGACAGGCGCCGCGCCGGAGAGCCTTCGGAAAATTACAGCTGACCGAGGATGTGCTCGGCGGACGAGACCTTGAATTGTCCCGGGGCTTCGATGTCCACGTGCTCGGCGACCCCGTCTTTGACGACGAGCGCGAAACGCTGGCCGCGCGTTCCCATGCCGTACCCGCTCGCATCGAGCTCCAGGCCGAGCGCCTTGGCGTAGTGGCCGTTGCCGTCAGCGAGCATCACGATCTTATCTGCGACGCCCGAGTGCTTGCCCCACGCGTTCATGACGAACACATCGTTCACGGCCATGCAGGCGATCGTATCGACGCCCTTCGCATGAATCTGGTCGGCCAGTTGCACGAAGCCCGGCAGGTGCTTGGCATCGCAGGTCGGCGTAAAGGCGCCAGGCACCGAGAACAGCACGACCTTCTTCCCTTTGAAGAGATCGTCCGTGGTGATGTCCTTCGGACCGTCTTTTGTCATCGTCTTGAGCGTGCCCGAGGGCATGCGCTCACCCGCCTTGATCGCCATGTCGCATCTCCTTAACCGGAAGTGTCGTTTCGCCGGCGCGTATCGTAATCCAAACAAGAAGGCCCGGGAGAGTTCATCTCCCGGGCCTTGCTGTTTCCAATATCCGAGACTGGAAGCTTAGGCCTGCCGTGCGTGCAGGCTCCAGAGATTCGCCAGGCGCTCGAGGGTGGGGTCACCCTTGACCGCGTGGAAGGACTTCACGGCGTCGTCCTTGTGACCGCCCTTCAGCTGCGCGATGCCCAACAGCAGCCGCGCCTCGGCCTCGCTCTTCACGCCGCCCTTGGTCAAGCCCTTCGTCAGAAGATCGCTGGCCTTGTCGTACTGCAGGTAACCCAGGTACGCAAGCCCGACACCGACATCTTTGTCACCCGTCGGAGCGGCATCCGCATCCTTCTCGATCTTCGGCAGTGACGCCTCGTCCGCGGCCGCGGCCTTCTTGGCCTGGTCGAGCAGACGCTGGTTTTTGTCCTTGGTGCGCTGGTCGGTAAAAACACCCTTCTGGAAGCCCTTTTCCAGGATGTGCTGCGCCTCGCCCGGCGAGCCCTGCTCCATGGCGAGCTGTGCCATCTCGGTGTAGTCGTCGGGCCGCGCCAACACATCAACCTCGGACATCAGGCGATACAGCTGCAGCGTGTTCTTGTCCGACTGGGTTTGCGTACGGTCCTGTTGCAGCGTGTACAGCAGGTCCTTCCAGTAGTCGGGCTTCGGGTAGTAGGTCACCAGCTTCTCGAGCGCCTTCGTCGTACAGCCGGAATCGTCTGTCTTCACGCAGGAGCTCATGATGAGCTGCAACGACTGGTCCTTCGGCGTCCTTCCGGCCTTGATGTCGGATTCGACAATCGGCTCGAAGAACTTCAGGGTGCCCTTGTAGTCGCCCTTCAGGTAGTACGACTGCCCGACGATGACGTTGACTTCCTCGTCGCCGTAGCCGCCCTTGATGGCTCGGTTGCCGAACTCGATGGCCTTGTCGTAGTTCTTGAGCTGGTAGTTGATCTGCGCCGTCGCCTTGATGATGCGGGGCAGCTCTGCCTGCTCGGTAAAGCCGTCGTTGGCCTGGGCCTCGAAGGCCTTTTCCGCCGACTGATAGTCGTTAGTCCGCGCGTACGCCGAACCGGCCAACACGTTGATGACGTGCTCATCGTACGGCGTCTTCTTCGGGTTCGACTCCGCTTCCTTCAACTTAGCGAGAGCGTCGGGGTACTTCTTCGCCTGCAGGGCGTCCTGTGCGGCCTTCAAGGGCTTCGCCAGATCCTTGCTGACCTTGTTCTCTTCCTTCTTATCGGCCGCCGCGACGGGTACGAGGCTCGTGGCGCCAATGACGGCGGCACTGAGGGCGAGGGTCGCGGCCAGGCGGGCCAGGGAATTGGACTGGGCGTTCATGGTGTTGTTTCGCATCGCTTAGACGATTAGTCCTTGAACTCGGACGTGTTGACGAATCCGATCTTCTTCATGCGATTGCGCTGCGCGGCCGCCAGCACTTTCGCCACGGAGTCGTATTTCACACGGCGGTCGGGGCGCAGATGGATTTCCGCCTGCACCGGCTTGTCAGCCTCCGTGTGGAAGTAAGATTCGAGCTGACCGATGTCCTTGACCGGCGTACCGTTCCACACCACCGTGCCGTCGAAGTCGATCTCGAGATCGATGACTTCCGGGCGCTGATCCGGCGGCGGCGGATTGTTCGACTGCGGCATATCGAGCTTCACCGCGTGGGTCATGATGGGGAGCGAGACGATCAGGGTCACGAGCAACACGAGCATGACGTCGATCAACGGCGTCGTGTTGATGTCGCACATGACTCCGCCGCCAGCGTTTCCGACACTCATTGCCATATCTTTGTTCTCCTCTTACTGGCGCACGCCGCGCACACCGTGGTCGGGCTCCGTGAGGAAGCCTACCTTCACGATGCCACCGCGCTGCAGGGCATACAGCACCCGGCCGACCGCCTCATAGCGTGAGTCTTTGTCGGCGCGGATATGAACCTCGGGCTGAGGTTTTTCCACGGCCGCCGCTTTCACGTACGCAAGCAGGTCGTCCTTGGTCGGCATGCTCTTATCGTTCCAGTAGATATTGCCGTTCTTATCCACCGCGACCGTGATGTTTTCCGGCTTCGTCTGCGTCGGAATGTTCACAGCCTTCGGCAAATCCACCTTCACGGTCTTGTTGATCACCGGGATGGTGATGAGGAAGATGATCAACAGCACCAACATGACGTCCACGAGGGGGGTCGTGTTGATGTTCGCCATTACTCCCGGCTCGTCACTACCGGACGGGGGTCCGACACTCATCGACATAATCGTCGCTCCTCTCACTCGCCCCGCGCGATACGCGCGGGACCGATAGGGCGCGCTCAGCGCGCCGCAGGCATCAAAAGTCCCCGAACCTGCAATTACTTGCGGATCGCGGCAGCCGGAGCAGCGCTCGGACGCGCACCACCCATCTCGTTCCCGGTCACGCCCACGCGGGCACCGCTGACGAGGTAGGCATGCAGATCGCTCGCGAAGTTCCGCAGGGCATCCTGCAGTATCTTGTTGCGGCCCAGCAGCCAGTTATAGCCCATGACGGCCGGTACGGCGACGAACAGACCGAGGGCGGTCATGATCAGCGCCTCGCCGACGGGGCCCGCCACCTTGTCGATGCTCGCCTGGCCGGCGATGCCGATTCCGACAAGTGCGTTCAGAATGCCCCACACCGTGCCGAACAGTCCGACGAACGGTGACACCGAGCCCACGGTGGCGAGCAGGCCGAGACCGCCCTGCAGCTTGCTGTTCACGCCGTCGACTGCGCGCTGCAGCGACATGGTGATCCACTCGTGGAGGTCGATGCGGTCCGTCAGACGGCCGTCATGATGCGACGCCGCACGCAGGCCGTCTTCGGCGATCGCGCGGAAGTCGTCGCCCTTCTTCAGACGCTCCACGCCATCTTTCAGGGAGGGCGCGGTCCAGAACTGCTTCTCCACGACGCGGGCGGACTGCTTCAGCTTGCGCTGGTCCCACAGCTTCGTGAGGATCACGTACCAGGACGAGAGCGACATGATGGCCAAAAGAATGAGCACAGAACGGGCGATGAGATCGCCCCCAGCCCAGAGGGCGCCCAGGCCGTAAGGATTATCGACGGTTGCGGTGGCTTGATTTTCCATAGTTTCCTCGAACAAAAAAAAAGCCGCCCTCGCGGGGGCGGCGTTTATATCGAATAATTAATTGCGGAGCTCGAACTTGATCTTGAACACCATGCACGACGCTATCGGCACGCCATCTTCCGTACCGGGCTGGTAGTGGCCCGAGGCTGCCTTTGCAAGCTTCACCGCTCCATCATCCAATCGGGCGCTACCCGATGTCTGCGCGAGCGTCGGATCCTCCGTGATCTTGCCGTTCGGTCCGACGCACACGTGCACGTTTGCCGAACCCTCTTCCCCTAAACGCTTCGACGCCGGTGGGTAGAACTCCTCGGCGGTCGGGAACCCCTTGCCGGGCTTCGGACCGACAATATTCTTTTTCGCGGCCGGCGGCGGCGGCGGCGGCGGCGCGTGCGGCACTGGCTTGTCGGTCACGTCCTGGATGGCGGTGGTCTGTGTCTCCACCGGAACCTCGATCGCGACGTCCGGGGGCGGAATCTCGACCGGAGGACGCTCCATCTGCGGCGGCGGTGGCGGTGGCGGCTGGTCCTCTTTCTTGACCTCTTCGATCACGTCGGTCTGGATCGGCGGAGCGACCAGCTCGAACGTGCGTCGGGCCAGGCCTGTCGCGAGCGCCCACGCAATGAAGACGTGCAGCCCGATGATCGCGAAAAGGACTATGGTTCTGCGGGTAAAAAAGTTCGTGTCTTGTACGTAGGCAGCCATGAGTTGATTTGAGATATGTCGTTGTTACATGTCCGGACAAACCGGACCCGGACGTAAGCAGTGCAAAGTAGCCGTCTTTCTCTTTGCCCGCAAGTTGCCGGATCCGGACCCGAACGCTCCGGCGGCTGCAACCACCGGCTCGTTTGATACTGACAAACGCAGACCCCCGACCGCTCGGTCTAGGGCGAGCGCAAGTTCTAAATCCCCCTGACTGGTTCGATTATCGCGACGTGCAGAAAGGTCATTACCAAAGAGCACGTTGCGCGCATTGATAGATGCTTCGTGAACTCTAACCTCTGACCCGTGCACTGACAACTCCGCTCGAGCTGAAGAATTTTTTAGTCTCGCCGCGCCGGTTCGGTCACCGCACCAGCGGAGGCACTGCTCACCAGGCTGGCGTATTTCGCCAACACGCCCGTCTCCGTATACGGCTTGCGCGGTTTCCAGGTTGCGCGCCGCCGACGCAGCTCCGCCGCCGACAGCGCGACGCTGATTTCCCTCTTCACGGCATCGATCGTGATCCGGTCACCGTTGCGCAGTAGCCCGATCGGGCCGCCCACCGCGGCCTCCGGTGAAATATGTCCTACGACAAACCCGTGGCTGCCGCCCGAGAAACGCCCATCGGTGATGAATCCCACCTTGTCCCCGAGCCCGCGCCCCATGATGGCGGCGGTCGGACTGAGCATCTCCCGCATTCCAGGCCCACCTACAGGCCCTTCGTTCCTGATGACGACGACGTCACCGGCACGGACCGTACCGTCGAGAATCGCCTGCGTCGCGCGTTCCTCGCCTTCGAAGACCCGCGCGCGACCGCTGAACGCCAACCCTTCCTTGCCCGTGATCTTCGCGACCGCGCCGTCCGGTGCCACATTCCCGTACAGGATCACGAGGTGGCTGTCCTTCTTCAGTGGATCGGAGAGCGGTCGCACGATGTCTTGTCCAGCAAGATACATGCCTGTATTTGCGAGGTTTTCCGCCAGCGTGTGCCCTGTGACGGTTAGGCAATCGCCATGCATCAACCCGCCATCGAGGAGCATTTTCATGAGCGGCTGGATGCCGCCAATCGCGACCAGCTCCGACATCATATAGCGACCACTGGGCTTGAGATCCGCCAGCACCGGAACGCGTTTGCCGATGCGGGTGAAGTCGTCCAGTGTGAGTTTGACCCGTGCATCCTTCGCGATCGCCAACAGGTGCAGCACCGCGTTGGTCGATCCGCCGAGGGCGATGACCACGGTAATGGCGTTTTCAAAGGCCTTGCGCGTCAGGATGTCGCGTGGACGCAAACCGTCCTTCACTAACTTCACGACCGCCTCGCCGGCACGACGTGAATCCGCCCTCTTCTCCTCGCCGACCGCGTCCTGCGCGGAACTCCCCGGGAGAGACAAGCCCAGCGCTTCGATCGCCGAGGCCATGGTGTTGGCCGTATACATTCCGCCACAGCTGCCCGGACCCGGAATCGCCGTGCGCTCAACTTCCTTGAGTTGCGCGTCGGAAATCTTCCCGGCGGCGTTGGCGCCGACCGCTTCGAAGACCGCGACGATGTCACGTCGCTGTGCTCCCGGACGGATGGTTCCCCCGTAGACAAACACGGCGGGACGGTTGAGGCGCGCCATGGCCATGGCGCAGCCCGGCATGTTCTTATCGCAACCCCCGACCGCGACGAAGCCATCGAAACCTTCCGCGCCCACGACGGTTTCGATCGAATCCGCAATCACCTCGCGCGACACCAGCGAGTAGCGCATTCCGGGCGAGCCCATCGAGATGCCGTCTGACACCGTGATGGTGTTGAACAGAACACTCTTGCCGCCGCTCGAGTCGGCGCCAGCCGCGGCCTCGCGAGCCAGCTCGGCGATGTGCATATTGCAGGGCGTTACGTTGGCCCAGGTGGACGCGATACCGATCTGGGGCTTCGAGAAATCCGCGTCCGTGAAGCCGACCGCGCGCAGCATTGCGCGCGAGGCAGCCTGCTTCGCTCCGTCCACGACTAGGCGCGAATACTCGCGCGGGTCATGTTTCTTTGTCGTCATTCAGCTGGGGTAGTCCATCTGTTCAGTCGTGCTCAAGATTATCACCGGTGCCGGCCCCGCAGCGCTTCGATATCGGCGCCAGCGACCAAGTTATTCGAACATTCTCGAGGCTATGGCGCCATTGTCGCGACCCGACATCACTCTTGTACAAATGAGACTTGCTAGCCGAAGCGGGCGCGGATGAGCCGATACAGGCTGCGCACACACTGGGCTTCCGCCCCAACCGGCCGGCCGGGGCGCTCGCGGGGATTCCAGGCATACAGGTCGACATGCAACCAGTTGGGCGTCGCGGCAATGAAGCGTTTTAGGAACAGTGCAGCAATGATGGAGCCGGCAAACGGCGCCGCCGACACGTTGGCGAGATCCGCGACTTTGCTGGCCAGCTCGTCGTCGTAGCCAGGCCACAACGGCATCGGCCACACGGGATCTGACTCCTCTTCGCCCCGCATGCGCAACTGCGCCATCAGGGTCTCGTCCGTGGAGTAGGCAGCCGGCAACTCGGGCCCCAGCGCCACGCGTGCGGCGCCCGTCAGGGTCGCCAGATCGATGAGCAGGTCCGGGCGTTCGCTGTCAGCTTCGACCAAGGCATCGGCGAGAACGAGACGGCCCTCGGCATCTGTGTTGCCGATTTCGACGGACAAGCCTTTGCGGGAACGAAGGACGTCACTGGGACGATAGGCGCGGCCCCCAATACTGTTTTCTACGGCGGGAATGAGGACTCGCAGCTGGATAGGTGCACCGAGACGCATGAGCATTTCGGCCAGTGCCAGCACGCAGGCGGCGCCGCCCATGTCCTTCTTCATGAGAAGCATGCCAGCGGAGGGTTTGAGATCGAGCCCGCCGGTGTCAAAACAAACGCCCTTGCCGACGAGGGTCACCCGGGGCGCCTGCCGATCACCCCAACGAAGGTCGATGAGTCGTGGCTCGCGCGGGCTCGCGGCACCGACAGCGTGAATCAACGGATAATCGCGGGCCTTGAGCTCGTCACCGACGAGGATCTCGCACCGCGCGCCATGACGCGCGGCCAGATCGGACGCCGCCGCGGCGAGCTCCGCGGGGCCCATGTCGTTGGCGGGAGTGTTGATGAGGTCGCGAGCGAATGCGGTGGCGTCGGCGGCGATTTGCGCATACGCAAGATCCGCCTCGGGGGGCGGTACGAGTGCGGGACGGGCTGTTGTGGTCTGCGTCCGATACCGGCTCATGCGGTACGAGCCTGTCAGCCAACCGACCACGAAATGCGTCGCGGCTTCCGCGGGCAGCGGCGTAGCCAGGCGGTAGGCCAGGGCCGGAAGCCGATCCGTCAGACCGGCGGCATGCCAGAGCTTCAGATCCGCTACGGTGCGTAACGCGCCCAGGCCCAGAACGGCCGCGGCAATCTGACCGCTCGCGGCCGGTAATGTCAGAACGCGATGCCGCTCTGCCTGGAAACCATTCGCCCGCACCCAGGTAACGGTTTCCACGGGCTGCTCACTCAGCCAGCGCGGCAGGTCCGATTCCGTCACCAGCCATAGAGGCCGGGCGTCGCCGGGGTCGGAGGTCAACAACATTTCAGGTTGTGTCACGCGGCGCAGCTTAGCGAAGTCACCCTTGTGTGTCTCCGGCGCTCTGCCACGGGGTCGGGTCCGCACGGAACCTCGTGCTCTGGCAGCACGGCGTTTTGCGAATCCGAGCCCCTGAGGAGCGCGGATACCCGCGTTGACAAAGTCGCGGCGGGTGTGATGACATCGGGGTCTCACTTTTTGCCCCAGCTTATCCGTGGCGCCCATGGCACCGCACGCGAGAACCGAAACGAGCCCCAGCGCATTGGCGTTGCGGCTCGTGCTGTCCGTTCTCCTTGTAGTACCCGTAGGACTTCTGCTCCTTCTTGGGAGCAGCCGGTGCGGGGCACTCGCAAACGCCTGACAAAAAACCAGGCAGAGCGAGCGAAGACACCAAAACCCCCGCACCGGCACACCCGCCGCTGCGGGGTTTTTTATGCGTTATCGTTGGAAATGACCGGAATATTTGTTGCCCCGTGGGGCCGTTGGGAGTTTGCAGATGAAGCTGTATTCGCAGAAAGACGTCGATAAGAAGGCCCTGAAGGGTGCGCGCATTGCCGTGCTGGGCTACGGAAGCCAGGGCCGCGCGCATGCGCTGAACCTCAAGGACAGTGGCTTCGACGTCGTGGTAGGCGTGCGTAAGAAGGGAGCGAGCTGGAAGAAGGCCAAGAAGGACGGCCTGGACGTCGCCGAGCCCGCCGACGCCACCGAAGGTGCCGATCTCATCGCGATGCTCGTGCCCGACCTCGCGCAGAAGGCACTCTATGCCGAAGTTGAGAAGAGCCTGGAGAAAGGCGCAACGCTGCTGTTCGCTCACGGCTTCAACATCCACTACAAGCAAATCAAACCGCGGAAGGACCTGGACGTCGTCCTGATCGCACCGAAGGGCCCGGGTGGCCTGGTCCGTCGCCAATACCAGGAAGGCCGCGGCGTTCCGTGTCTCATCGCAGTGGCGCAGGACACGAGCGGTAAGGCGCACGCGAAGGCGCTGGCCTATGCGCACGGAATCGGGGGTACCCGCGGTGGTGTCCTCGACACGACCTTTGCCGAAGAGACCGAGACGGATCTGTTCGGAGAGCAGGCTGTGCTGTGCGGTGGAGCGACCGAGCTGGTCGTGAAGGGCTTCGAGACGCTGGTGGAAGCCGGTTATCAGCCCGAAGTTGCTTACTACGAGTGCCTGCACGAGCTGAAGCTCATCGTCGACCTGTTGCACGAAGGCGGCCTCACGAAGATGCATCAGTTCATCAGCGACACCGCGAAGTACGGCGATCTCACGCGCGGACCCCGCATCGTCGACGACCGCGTCAAGAACGTGATGCGCAAGGTGTTGAAGGAAGTGCAGAGCGGCAAGTTCGCCAAGCAGTGGATCGAAGAGAGCGCCTCCGGCGGCAAGAACTATCAGAGGCTGTTGAAAGAGGACAAGGACCGTCAGATCGAGAAAGTCGGCAGTGAGCTGCGCGCGCGCATGCCCTGGCTGAATGAGAAACGAACCTAAGGAGAGAACATCATGGCTCCCAATCCCGACCGAGTGCTGATCTTCGACACCACGTTGCGCGACGGCGAGCAATCGCCCGGCTGCAGCATGACCCGGCCCGAGAAGCTGCGCGTAGCGCGGGCTCTTGCCGATCTCGGTGTCGATGTTATCGAGGCGGGATTTCCGGCCGCCTCGCGTGGGGATTGGGAGAGCGTGAATGCAGTGGCCCGTGAAATACAGGGCGCGACGATCTGCGGCCTGGCCCGCTGCAACCGGGAAGACATCGAGCTGGCCGCGCGTGCCCTGAAGGACGCGCCCCGCCACCGTATCCATGTCTTCCTGGCCACCAGCGCGATTCACCGGCAGTACAAGCTCAACATGGCGCAGGAGGAAATCCTGCGCACGGCCATCGACGGTGTGCGGATCGCCCGGGAGCTGAGCGATGACGTGGAGTTCTCTCCAGAGGACGCCTCGCGCACGGAGCTCGAATTCCTCGCACAGGTTGTAGAGGCCGCGATCGAGGCCGGCGCGAGCACGGTGAACATCCCCGACACCGTCGGGTACACGGTGCCGGATGAGTTCGCGGAGCTGTTCCGTTATCTACGAAAGAACGTGCGCGGCATCGAGGGCATCCGGTTGTCGGTCCACTGTCACGACGATCTGGGCATGGCTGTTGCGAACAGCCTCACGGCGGTCGTCGCGGGCGCGCGCCAGGTCGAGTGCACCATCAACGGAATCGGCGAGCGCGCTGGTAACTGCTCGCTCGAAGAAGTCGTGATGGCGTTGAAGACGCGCGAAGCCTTCTTCAATGTCACCACCGGAATTCAAACCAGTCGCCTCTATCCAACCTCGCGGCTGGTTTCCAGTATTACCGGCATGCCGATCCCGCGTAACAAGGCTGTCGTGGGCGAAAACGCTTTCGCGCACGAGGCCGGTATTCATCAGCACGGCATGCTGAAGCATCATTCGACGTACGAAATTCTGCGTCCCGAGGACGTGGGCCTGTCGCGCAGCCATCTCGTACTGGGCAAACACAGTGGGCGTCACGCCTTCCGCGAGCGAGTCAAAGCGCTGGGCTTCGAGCTCGATGAGGCGGAGTTCAATCGTGTCTTCGAGGAATTCAAAGCCCTCGCCGACAAGAAAAAAGAGCTCTTCGACGGCGACATCGAAGCTCTCGTACTGCGCGCGGAAGGGTCGGCCAGTGGGCCGTGGACCCTCGTGGATCTGCAGACGGTCGCGCACATGAATGTCCCCGCGGAGGCGCTCGTTCGCCTTCAGCACGCGGACGGGCGCGTGGCGGAGCGCGCCACGACCGGCGACGGTCCTGTCGATGCAGCCTTCAAGGCAATTGAAGCCGCGACCGGCATTAATGTCATGTTGCGTAAATTTGAAGTGCACGGCGTCTCGGAAGGCGAAGACGCGCAGGGCGAGGCGGTGGTGTACGTGGAGTACAATCAACGTACTTACCGTGGCTCGAGCGTGAGCACGAACATCATCGAGTCCAGTACCAAGGCCTTTCTTGAAGTGATCAACCGCATCGAGCTCTCGCAGACCGGCACCCGGTTGCGCGAGGAGCGCACTGGCGCCGCGCACGTAGCGCAGACAGCGGTTTAGTCGACCCGGAGTCCTCTCATGCCTATTCCAGCAACGCAATTCATCTGGTTCAACGGCAAGCTCGTGCCTTGGGAGAAGGCGACGGTACACGTCCTCTCGCACGCTCTTCACTACGGTTCTTCGGTGTTCGAAGGGGTACGCGCTTACGAGACTCCGGATGGAGTGGCCATCTTCCGTCTGCGTGATCACACGCGGCGGCTGTTCGACTCCGCGAAGATCTATCGCATCCCGGTGCCCTTCACGCCAGAGCAGATCAGTGGCGCCTGCCGTGAAGTGGTGGCGAGCAACGGGTTGACCAAGGGCGCCTACATTCGCCCCGTGGTCTTCCGGGGCTATGGTGAGATCGGCGTCGCACCTCGAAATGAGCCGCCCACCGAGGTCGCTGTCGCGGCCTGGGAGTGGGGCAAATATCTCGGACAGGAGGGCGAGGATCAGGGCGTGGACGCGTGCGTCTCGTCGTGGCAGAGGTTGGCCCCCAACACCCTCCCCGCCCTGGCCAAGGCCGGTGGCAACTACCTGTCAGGCCAGCTCATCGGGGCTGAAGCCCGTCGCCTCGGCTTCGCGGAAGGCATCGGCCTCTCCACGGACGGCACGGTGAGTGAAGGATCCGGCGAGAATATCTTTCTCGTGAAGGATGGCGTGTTGCTGACGCCGGGGCTGTCGCACTCGGTACTCAGCGGCCTGACTCGGGACACCATCATCCGACTCGCCAAGGAGCGCGGCATCGAAGTGCGCGAATGTGCGATTCCGCGCGAGCTGCTCTATCTCGCGGACGAAGCGTTCTTCACCGGCACTGCGGTGGAAGTCACGGCGATTCGCTCGGTGGACCGCATCCCCGTCGGGGCCGGCAAGCGTGGTCCCATCACGGAGACCTTGCAGAACGCCTTCTTCGGTTTGTTCACGGGCAAGACGGCCGACAAGTGGGGCTGGCTCGATCATGTCGATATGGCGGCCGCGAAGCCTCGCGCCGCGGTCGGCTAACGGCGTTACGGAATACTCAATGTCACGCGCACCGCAAACGATGTTCGAAAAGGTCTGGGACCGCCACCAGGTCACGGCTGAAAGCGCCGATACGCCCGCTGTCCTCTATATCGATCTGCACCTGATCCACGAAGTGACTTCGCCGCAGGCCTTCTCGGTCCTGCGGGCGCGGGGCCTGCCGGTACGCCGCCCCGACCTCACCCTGGCCACCATGGATCACTCCACTCCGACGCGCACCGAACAGGTCTTCGGAGGTGCGCCGATCACGATCGAGTCGGCTGCGAAGCAGGTGCGGGAGCTGGAAAAGAACTGCGCGGCTTTCGGTGTTGAGTTGCTCGGCCTGCGCAACGCGCAACGGGGCATCGTCCACATCATCGGTCCGGAATCGGGAATCACGCAGCCCGGCAAGACGGTCGTCTGTGGTGACAGCCACACGAGCACACATGGTGCGGTAGGCGCGCTTGCATTCGGAATCGGGACCACCGAGGTAGGACACGTTCTCGCGACGCAGTGCCTGCTGCAGCGTAAGGCCCTCACGGTCTCCATTGACGTGAGCGGTACGCTCCGCTCCGGCGTTACCGCGAAGGACCTGATTCTCGCCATCATCGGCCAGATCGGCGTGTCGGGGGGCACCGGGCACGTCATTGAGTACCGCGGCGAGACGATTCGCGCGCTCGACATGGACGGCCGCATGACCGTATGCAACATGTCGATTGAAGCCGGCGCTCGCGCCGGGATGATCGCGCCCGATGAAACGACCTACGCCTATCTCCGCGGCCGACCCCGTGCTCCTCAGGGCGCGGACTGGGAGCGGGCCGTCGAACGGTGGCGGCAACTACCGACTGACGCCGGCGCTCGCTTCGACAAGGAAGTGGAAATCGACGGTTCGTCGATCGAGCCGATGATTACCTACGGGACCCATCCCGGCATGGTCGTCCCGATTTCCGGCGCGATTCCGATCAGAACAGGCGACGCTGTATTCGCCAAGTCGCTGGCCTACATGGGGTTGGAAGCCGGGGCGCCGATCAAGGACCAGATCGTTAACGTCGTGTTCGTCGGCAGTTGCACGAATGGGCGACTGTCGGACCTGCGCAGCGCCGCCAGCCTGCTTCGAGGACACAAGATCGCCAAGGGCGTGCAGATGCTCGTGGTCCCCGGGTCGCAACAGGTCAAGAAAGAGGCCGAGGCCGAGGGGTTGGACCGAGTGTTCATCGACGCCGGCGCCGAGTGGCGCGAGTCCGGATGCTCGATGTGCCTGGGTATGAACGGCGACCTCGTCCCCAAGGGACAGTATTCGGTGAGCACCAGTAACCGTAACTTCGAAGGCCGCCAGGGCGTCGGTGCGCGCACATTGCTGGCGAGCCCGCTGACCGCAGCGGCGAGTGCCGTTCGCGGTCGTGTTACGGATCCACGCGAAATGATGAACGGTTGAGCACTGATGGACCCGATAAAGACTTTGCGTTCACGCACGGCGGTCATCCCGTCGTCGAACATCGACACGGACCAGATCATCCCGGCCCGCTTTCTGACGACGACGACACGGGAGGGGCTGGGAAAGAGCCTGTTCGCCGACTGGCGTTACGACGCGTCGGGCGCGCCGAAGCCTGATTTTCTGTTGAATCGCCCCGAAGCACAGGGGTGTCAGATCCTGGTCGCGGGTCGGAACTTCGGTTGCGGGTCCTCGCGCGAGCATGCGCCGTGGGCTTTGTTGGATTACGGCTTCCAGGCGGTGGTCAGTACCGAGATTGCGGATATTTTCCGCAACAACTCGCTGAAGAATGGGCTGCTGCCGGTCGTGGTCGACGAGGCCACCAGCCAATGGCTGATCGAGCACCCGGGTGCCGAGGTGACCATCGACCTCGATTCGACGACGCTCACCTTGCCTACGGGTCAGCGTGTGCAGTTTCCGATCGAGGCGTTCTCACGCTTCTGCCTGTTGAACGGCACCGACGAGTTGGGGTTCCTGCTCGGGCGCATGCCTGAGATCAATGCCTACGAGCAGCGCGTATGAAGGCTCATATCGCGGTGCTGGGCGGTGACGGGATCGGTCCCGAAGTCGTCGCGGAGGGGTTGCGTGTCCTGGGGGCGGTGGGCCGAACCTTCGGTCATGAGTTCGTGACGACGGAGTCGCCGTTCGGTGGGGTGGCCATCGATTCGCATGGTAATCCCCTGCCCCCTGAGACTTTGGCGGCGTGTCTAAAGGCGGATGCCGTGTTGTTGGGTGCGATTGGTGGACCGAAATGGTCGGCGCCCACCGCCAAAGTGCGGCCTGAGCAGGGGCTGTTGGGGCTGCGCAAGGAGCTCGGGGTCTACGCGAACCTGCGGCCGGTGAAACTGCAGCCTTCGCTGCTGAATTCGTCAACGCTGAAGCCGGAGATTCTCGAGGGCGTGGACCTGGTGTTCGTGCGCGAGCTCACGGGCGGTATTTATTTCGGCGAGAAGACGCGCGACGCCAATAGCGCGAGCGATCTTTGCACCTACACCGTGATGGAGATCGAAAGGATCACACGGGTGGCGGCCCGCCTGGCGCAACAGCGGCGGCGCAAGCTCACGTCAATCGATAAATCGAACGTGCTCGAGACCTCGCGCTTGTGGCGTGAGGTCTGCGAGCGAGTCATGAAGACTGAGTTTCCAGAAGTGGCGCTGGAACACATGCTGGTAGATGCTGCCGCCATGCATCTCATCCGCCGGCCACGGGATTTCGATGTACTGGTCACCGAGAACATGTTCGGCGACATCCTGACTGATGAGGCATCGATGCTGGCCGGGTCGTTGGGGCTGTTGCCTTCGGCGTCTCTTGGCGATGGTAAGCGGGGTTTG
>JAQGOE010000165.1 GCA_028293725.1 Gammaproteobacteria bacterium
TAGCGCTCGCCGATGAGCTTCGAGAGGGCAGTGAAGTCGTAGCCCTTGCTCGAGTGCCCAATGGGGCTATCGATGGCTGGTGCGCTGCCGTGCATCAGGGTGCCGGCTTTTTCCTCCAACGACATCCTCCCAAGGAGGTCATCGACGCGTCTGGCGAGCGGCAGGCGCCAGTCCTCATAAGGATCGAGCTGGCCGTTGCGGTTGAGATCCTTGAACCTGAGTCCGTCGAGGGTCAGTAGCGGTGCCGAGCGGACGCCGAGTGCCGGCTGAGCAGACGCGGCCGTTTTGTCGGCGGCGGCCGGCGCGGAGGCGGGGAGCAACACGGCCAGGAAGAGCGAAGAGAAGAAAAGGACGACGGCACGGCAGCCGCGGCCAGGAGAAGTGTCGGATGTCATTGACGACGGGTGACCCGGATCTCGTGCTCGGTCTGGGTGACCTCGAGCTCCGGTTGGGCACTCAAGAAACCTATCAGTGAAGAGGGATTCGTCGAGGAGTAGATTCCGCTGATCGGCCGACGGGCCAACTCGGGATCCTCGATGATGAGCTGACGTGGGCTGTAGCGGTTGAACTCTTCGGCAACATCCGCAAGCGGCGTGTCCTCGAATACGAAGCGGCGTTGGGTCCACGCTGTCGCAGCCGAGACATCCGCCAGTCGCGGCTGCAAAGTCCTGGGGGCCTTTGTCGGGGCCTTTGTCGCGGCCTTTGTCACCGTGAGCTGCTCGCCCGCGGACAGGGTCGCGTCGGGCCGGGAACTCGGGCTTATATCACCCTCACCGTCACTCCCTGTAATAGCCACACGCCCCTCGAGTACCGTCACGACTGTGCCGGTGCGCTTACGGTCCACGTCGAATTCGGTTCCCACGGCGCGTACGGTCATGCCATCGCTGCGGACGATGAACGGTCTGTGTGTATCTTTCGCTACATGGAAGAGTGCTTGACCTTCAAGCAGTTGCACCGTTCTGATGTTGCGGGAGAAGCGGACTCTGATCATGGAGCACGCATTGAGATCCACGAGCGAGCTGTCGGAGAGGCGGATCGTGCGTTGCTCGCCGATGCCGGTTGCGTAAGTCACTCCGTTGTACAGCCACGTAACCGTGGCGGCGGCGACCGCAAGCAACACGATGCAGGCCGCGAGTGCCCTGGGTGCATGTCTGACTTTCGCGGTCGCTTTTGGTGCAACCTCCTCGTTCGCTGTCGATGCGCTGGGGCGCACGGAAGAGAACGGTATGAGGACCTCGTCATTACGACTCGAGCGCGCTCTTTCCACGAGCGCATCGGTATTGATACGCCCAAAAGGATCCTGTGTTGGCATTTCCGACCAGGCGGCGGCGACTTCGAGATACGCCTGGATATTCTCGGGCGATTGCCGCAACCAGTCATCGAAGCGGCTCCGCGAACCGTGAAGCTCGTCACCGCCGCGGAATTCCACGAACCACTCGCAGGCCTCTGCAATGACTTCGCGTCGGGGACGTGGGGTTGATGTAGGCATGGTCATGGCGGGCGTCTTTACTCCGCTGCCATGTGACGGCTGTGGCAGTGTTGCGCGGCCCGCGCCAGGTACTTTTTCGCGGTCTCCCGCGAGACGCCCAGGCGATCGGCTATCTCCTGCACGGTGTAACCTCCGATCCGCTGCAGAACCAACGCGGCGGCGACCCGGGGCGGCAACTCCGCGATCGTTGCCTCGAAGGCTTCGATACGCTGTGTGCGTTCTGCGCGGTAGGTCGGGTCATCGTTGTCGGGCGCCTGCAGCTCCGCCAGGGCTTCCGTGATTTCCACCGAGATCGGCTCGCTGGAACCACGCAGGGCATGTTGATGGATTACGTGGCTGGCCACGGTAAACAGGTAGGCTTCCGGATTTCGGATGGTTTCGTGCCGATCCACGCGCAGCAGACGCAGGAATACTTCCTGTGCCAGATCGGGTACATCGTGAACATTGCGCAGACGCAGAGACAGAAAGCGTCGCAGCCGCTGCCCGTACTGGGTGGCCATGGCCGAGAGAAAGCGCTGTCGGTCTGAGATCGGCACGGATTGACGGCCTTTGCGGGTAAGCGGTGTCCACTGATAGTAAAGAGCGGTTTGGATCGAAAAGTGGGTATGGGTCTTAGGGGCCATACCCACTTTTCGTTCCCAAACGCTCTACCGTCATAGCACATGATATCCGGCAACCTCGCCGAGGTATCAAATCAGCGGGGGGCAATAGTGCGTAATTTGACAGTTGCAGCGTTCGTGGCCTTGGCCATCACGGGACAGGTTACCGCCCAGGAGGGCGCCGATATCGCCCGCCAACCCACGCATATCGGGGCGCAGTCTCTGGGCCCGGCGCTCAAACAGTTTGCTCAGGATCGGAAGCTGCAAGTCCTGTATTTCTCCGACACAGTGCGCGACCTGCATACCGATGGCGTCTCGGGAGACCTGTCGGCCGACGAGGCCCTCTCCCGGCTTCTGAACGGTACCGGTCTCAGCTATCGCTATGTCGATCCCAAGGTGATCGCCATCGTGTCACCCGTTTCAGAGCCGCGAGCCACGGGGACAGTGCGAGACGTCGGGGGTGAGCAACGCAAGGCAGAAACCTCCCCGCAATCATTTCGTCTGGCCCAGGCGGATACGCGAGCGACTGGGTCGAATGGTCCCCCGGTGTCAGCGGGCGACTCGCAGCGGCCCGAGGTGCCTCCCACGCTGGAGGAAATCATCGTCACGGCCGAGAAGCGCAAGGAGCGCTTGCAGGATGCACCTGTTGCGGTCACCGCGCTGTCGGGGCAGACACTGGCTGACGCCCACGTATTCGATACGAACAGCCTGTCCAACCTGACGCCTTCCCTGACGTACACGCAGGGCAACCACGTGCTAAATAACAGCTTCCGTATTCGCGGCGTTGGCACACAGGTCTTCGGAGCAGGTATTGAGCCGGACGTGTCAGTCGTGATTGACGGCGTAGTGTTGGCGCGAGCGGCCCAGGGATTCTCGGATCTTGCCGACGTCGAGCGCGTAGAGGTCCTGAGAGGTCCCCAGGGCACACTGTTCGGCAAGAATGCGATCGCCGGCCTCATCAACGTGACCACGAAAGCGCCCTCGAAGGAATTCGAAGGCAGTGCGGAGGCCACCGTCGCAGAGCTGGGCGAATATCGATTCCGCGGCACCCTCTCCGGGCCGGTGGTGGATAGCCTCCGCTTTCGCCTGACGGGCTACTATGACGATGTGGAGGGCAACATCCACAACGTGCCGCATGACCGCCGTACCAACGGTTCGGATAGCCTCGGCCTGCGCGCCAAGCTCCTTTGGGAGGCCACCGACTCGCTCAGTTTCACGCTGTCCGGTGACTATCGGAACATGCACGGCTACTGCTGTGTCAGCACCGTTCTGCAGGCCCAGAATCCCCTCTATCGGCAGCTCCTGGCGGCCGAAGGCATCACTCCCGGGTTCAACAATCGCAGCGATGGCGAGAATACGCTGACGCAGCAGGACACCGGACAGACCACGATAGCGCTCACCGGGGAGCTCAACCTCGACTACGGAACGTTGACTTCGATCAGCGCCTACCAGGCATTCGATTTCAACAATAACCAGCCGATCGATTCTCTGAACACGCCGACTCCGCTTTACCTGCCGGTGACCAACGGCTCGTTCGATATCAATGGCGGTCCATTCTGGGTCGGCCAGTTCACCCAGGAGCTGCGCTTCACCTCGCCCGGTGGAGGGCGGTTCAACTACGTGGCCGGACTCTATTATCTCGACCTCAACGTCAACCGCGACTTCATCCGCCGCACCGGCGGCTGCGCGCCCGGCGGCGCTCCGCTCGCGTATGGGTTACCTTGCAACGTCGCGCTGTATCGCTCCCAGGGCGGGTTCCATTCCAACAACCACGACAAGAATGTCGCCGCTTTCGGTCAGGGTGACCTGAAACTCATTGGAGGACTGTCCGCTCTCGGCGGCGTGCGCGTGCAGCACGAAAGAGTGAGCTTCTGGGGCGTGCGGCCGGCGAATACTCCCCTGGTCCCGGGAGACCTGCCACTGGTGGGCGTCACGGCGTCCTCCGGTAGCGGCAGTAGCGGTGATACGGCGGCCACCGGCAAGGTGGGCCTGAAATATGAGTTCAGCCGCGATGCGCAGGCTTATCTCACGTGGTCCACCGGTTACAAAGGCGCTGGCTACAACACCGAGTTCGGCTCCACGTTCGAGAATGAGCAGCCGGTGAAACCGGAGACCGCGAAGACCTGGGAGCTCGGCTACAAGACGGAGCTATGGGATGGTCGCCTGAGATTCAACACTGCGGTGTTCTACGCCGACTACAAGGATCTGCAGGTTCAGGCCAACCGAGGCAACGCGGACCTCGGGATTGTGCTCTTCGCGCCCACGAACGCCGGCTCGGCCAGCACCAAGGGCGTGGAGTGGGAGTTCCAGGCGCGGCCGGTGAGCTCGCTGACTTTCAGTGGAGGTGTGACCTACCTGGAGACGAGCGTCGACATCAACGGCCTGCAGTGTCCGCTGTCGGCGCAGGCGAGCGCTCCCGTGATGACGAGCGGCGCTCCCTGGAACACGTGCTACAAACCCAGCGCGACCGCCAGCTCGATCCAGAACATCCACGGTGGAGTGCTGCCACAGGCATCCAAATGGCGCGGTGATCTGCTTGCCCGGTTCGATCATGACATTCCCGGGCTGCCGCTGGGGGGGTTCATCCAGGGTCAGGTCACGAGCCAGACGAAGTACAACTTCACGATCGAGCAGGATCCCCTGACCGTCCAGAACACCTACACGATCGCCAATGCGAGCGTGGGCGTGCATGATCGCGACTCGAAGTACCAGCTTTCGCTGTTCGTCAATAACGTATTCAACCAGCACTACGTGACGTTGATAGGACGCGCCGCGACCCTGACTTCCGCGACTGTCTTTCCCAACAGCCTCGTGGGTACCGTGCCGAAGGATGCGGACCGATACTTTGGCGCGACGGTCAGCGTATTGTTCTGATGGCTTGGAGGCGGGACGGATCGCGATGGCCAAGGAGTGTGCAATGAATGACAGTCCGCTGAACCGGCGCGTTGTTCTTGGCGGCCTGTTGGCCGCAGCGGCGGCGGGCGCCGCCTCTGCCCGATCGCTCGAGAAGAAGGAGACACGCCGGCCGAACATCGTCTTCTTCCTGGGCGAGGGATTACGGCACGACGAGTTCAGCTTCAGCGGCAATCCGCTGCTGCGGACTCCCAACATGGATCGCATCGCCCGCGAGGGGGTGCGATTCCGCAATGCTTTCGTCACCAATGCCCTGTGTCTGCCCTCGCGCGCCAGCTTTCTCACCGGCGCCTATTCCCACACGACGGGCGCGACCACCAACGATGACAACCAGGTACCGGCCCGGTTCAAGCTCGTCACCGACGTGCTGCGCGAGCGCGGCTACGAGACCGCATTCATTGGAAAATCTCACGTCGGCGGTGCCCTGTTGGATCACAAGTGGGACTACTACTTTGGATTCAAGGGTCAGGCGGACTATCTGAAGCCGGAGATCGTGGAGGGCAGCGACGGCCACTACGGCGAGCCGAAGGTCTACAACGAATATGTGGACGATCTGCTGACACGCAAGGCGGTGGAGTGGGTGAAAGGTCGGGGAGACAAGCCGTTGTGCCTGTTTCTCTGGTTCTACGCGCCTCACGCACCATTCTATCGCCCGCGGCGGATGCTGCAGCGATTCAACGGTGACAAGATTGCTGTGCCTGACAACTTCGATGACGACCTGAGGGGCTATCCCGGCAAGGCGCGGGCGGTCGCCGAAGCGGATAACAAGATTGGCACCACGGAGGTGTTCCTGGATGATCCGCGCTCACTGGAGGAGTTGGTGAAGGATCACTATGCCGGCGTCGAGTCCAATGACGAGCATGTCGGCATGGTGCTCGATGCACTGGGAAGCAGATTGGAGGATACCGCGATCATGTTGAGCTCGGATCACGGGTTCTTCCTCGGAGAGCACACGTTTTACGACAAGCGGCTGATGTACGAGCCGTCCATCCGGATACCCATGATGATCCGCTATCCAAAGCTGATAGCGGCGGGCACCGTGCGCGATGAGATGGTGTTGAACATCGACGCGCCGGTGACTTTGCTGGATCTCGTCGGCATCGAGGCCCCGGATACCATGCAGGGACGCAGCTTCCTGGCGCTCGCCCGCGGACAATCCCTTGCGGACTGGCGCAAGGACTGGTTGTACGAATACTACGAATATCCGGGATTCCAGAACGTCCGGCCGCACCGTGGAGTCCGTACCGAGCGCTACAAGTACATTCACTTTTTCACCGAGCCGCAGGAGTACGAACTCTACGACCTGCAGACGGATCCCGAGGAAAACAACAACCTCTATGGGAAGCCAGGCTACGAGGAGTTGACCGCTCATCTGCGCAGCCGGGTCGATGAGTTGCGACGGGAGACCGGTGATGACTACGTCTATCATCCCAGCCGGGTGCTGCGGCTGAAGTCAGTGGTGGTGGAGTCCAAGCCGTAGCGGATAGCGGGCGGGTTGCGGGTCGCCGGCAAAGGCCTGCCTGAATGCGCGCTGGCACTTCGGGAGCCGACATGTCGTTTCGATATGTCTCCTGTCTGGTTTGGCAATAGTCGCCGGCGATCTGATGCATTACCTTTGGACCCGATTATTGGGGGTCAAACGATGGTGTCAGCCGGTTTTCGGGGGCGATGGCTCACGAGCCTCGCCGTGGGTTGCCTTGTGGCCACTTCGGGGCCGGCCGTTGCTGCAGGCGCGCGGCAGATACCGGCTCGGCACATTATCGTGGATAGCGGCGCGCCGGTTGGGGCCGTCGATCGATTTTTTGACCTGTCGGTGGGTGCGGATTTCCCGGGTACCTTGCGCCGTCCTGACAGTCAGGCGCAGTTGCAGCGGGTCGCGGACGAGCTCGGATTTCGCTACGTACGCTTCCATGCGATTTTCCACGACGTGCTGGGAACGGCGCGCATGGAGAACGGGAATCTGACTTATGACTGGTCAAAGCTCGACGAGCTCTATGACGGGTTGCTGGCAAAGCACGTCAAGCCGTTCGTGGAATTGGGGTTCACCCCACAGGCGCTCGCGACGTCTGGGAACAGTATCTTTTACTGGAAGGGCAACACCTCGCATCCGCAACCGGCGCTCTGGCGAGACCTGGTATCCGCCTTCATCCGCCATGTTGAAGCGCGCTACAGTCGAGACGAAGTGCGCGCCTGGTATTTCGAGGTTTGGAATGAACCCAACCTCGCCGGTTTTTGGGAGGGAGCCGACCAGCAGGCCTACTTCGAGCTCTACGATCTGACCGCGAGGGCGATCAAGGCCATCGACCCTGACTTGCGGGTCGGAGGTCCCGCCACCGCTGGAGCGGCGTGGGTTCCCGAGTTTCTGGCGCACGTTGCACACAGCGGCGCCGGTGTGGATTTCGTGACGACGCATACGTATGGGGTCGATGGCGGCTTCCTCGACGAGGACGGCAAGAGCGATACAAAGCTCTCTCCATCTGCCGACGCAATTACGGGAGACGTCCGGCGCGTGCGCCAGCAAATTGCGGCTTCGCCTTTTCCCGAGCTTCCGTTGTACATCTCCGAGTGGAGTACCAGCTACACGCCGCGCGACGCTGTGCATGATTCCTACATCAGTGCGCCGTACATCCTGAGCAAGCTCAAAGCTTGCCAGGGGCTGGCTCAGGGGATGAGCTACTGGACCTACTCCGATCTGTTCGAGGAGCCCGGACCGCCTTCAGCCTCTTTTCAGGGGGGATTCGGGCTCCTGAACCGGGAGGGCATTCGCAAGCCGGCGTTCTTTGCTTATAAATATCTGCATGCGCTCGAGGGAGATGCCCTCGCTACGAGCGATCCCCAGGCAATGGCCGCCGCCAAAGACGGCCGTATCGCGGCCGTGATATGGGACTTCGAGCAGCCGCAGCAGAAGGTCAGCAACAGGCCGTTTTATACGAAGTTGGTTCCTGCGCAACCGGCGGCACCCGCGCGGGTGCAAGTGACCCATCTCGCGCCGGGGACAGCCTATCGCCTGGAGGTGTATCGCACCGGCTACCACGCGAATGATGCCTATTCGGCTTATATCGAGATGGGATCTCCCGGGGATTTGACTCCAACGCAGATCGAGCAGCTCAACAATCTCACGCGAGACCTGCCGGAGGCGGATCGCGTCGTGCGCAGCTCGGGGGATGGAACGATCTCTATCGCGGTACCCATGAATAGCAATGACATTGTGTTGGTGAAGCTAACGCAACGCCGGTGAGGGGAGCAGGCGGGCACGGCCGGGCCGTGACTCTATCGTGGACGGCTCGCCGTAAATCACGCCTCGACCGTCAGTTCCGACGTAGACGCGACCGAACACGCGCTGGTCGGCGGAGATGACCCGAAAGCGTCTGCCGTACTCGTGTTCGGCGTCGTTGATGCGTACCCAACTCACGCCGGCATCATCGGAGCGCCAGATCGCCTCGAGATCGCCACGCGTGCCGATCGCAAAGAGAGTTGGATAGTCGCCGTCGGTTCTGGGCCTGCCGAACGCCAGCGCCGTAACGGCCACCTCGCCGCGCCGCTCGGCGAAATTGCGGCCGCCGTCGCTGGAGTGGTAGAGGCGCCCACGGCAGACCAACCACAGATCCGCGGCCCTGCCCGGTGCTGCGAGAAGCGGCCACGGGTCGTAAGCCCTCGGTTGCACCGCGCAGGCCTGTTCCGGCAGGCCCTTGCTCGAGACGAGGGCAAAACTCTCGCCGCCATTTTCACTGATTGCAACGCGCGAGCGCTCAAAATCGAGCGCATAGAAACGCTGCGGATCGAGGCGATCGGCCACCACGCGCGCGAAGTCCGGCAGGCCGCGTACCGCGGTCCAATGTTGGCCTCGATCGCGTGTGAGCATCGGTACCCGGGTCATGGCAATGAACGACGCGCCGTCGGCGGAGACTGCCATCACGGCGTCAGCCTCGTCGCGATAGTAGCCGGTCAACGCGGGAGGAGTAGCTCTGTGCGTGTCCGGCGGCAACTGCAAAGGTGTCCAGGTCCTGCCAAAATCCTGCGACCAGGCGGCTATGGCGAGGCTGCTATGCTGCGATCGGCCCCCACGGATGACGATGTTCGGACTGCGACCGGCGAAGTCGAGAGTGTGGGTGTTGTCGAATACGGGATTGGTAAACAGGGTTGGCGGCGAGATCTGCAAATTCTCGTGCGCGAAGCCGCCGATGTCTCCAAAGCCGGATAACAGTTGGGGACCTAGAGGAGGACTCGCCAATGTCAGAATCGCCGTCTCCTCGATGCCACTGACCCAGGGTTGCCAGAGGATATGCCGGGATCCGGCTCCCGATAGGGGCTGCTCACTCGCGTACACCGTTGCACCTGTGGTGTAGGCGACGTGATTCGAGTTAAAGGGGTCAATGGCGACGCCCGCCATCCACCAGCCAAAATCGGCGTCGGTCGCGCCCCAACGCAGAAACGGCGCAGCGCTGGGATCGATGTCACTGCGCGGCCGCAGGCTTTCCCAATGTTGCCCGGCGTCCGTGCTTCGCCAGATCGTGTCCCGGCCTAACCAGCAATCCACAGTTGCGGCGAGGAGGGTATCTGGGTGCTGGGCGTCAACGGCCAGGCCCATGAAACCACCGGCAGGCCTGGGCGGGGTGAGGTTGCGCCAGGTTGAAGTCGAGGTGTCGAGCGCGAACACCGCACCGTCTGTGATGCCGTTCGGTCCGACGCCGTTGCTGTAAGTCAGATACAGAACGCCGTTGGAGGCGAGCTGGGCGCGCACCGGCAATAGGTCGGTGCGCGGTTCCCCCGGCACCGGCAGCCAGCTTGCACCCGCATCAACCGAGCGGAACAAGTGATGTTGTCCAGGATCAGCGACCGCTACGAACAGCGTGGGCGTTGGAGTGTCATGGGCGCCGCTGCGTGGATCAAACAGCACGAAACTGACGCCCGCGTGCGTTTGGTGACGGGCGGGGCGGCCCAGTCCCGGAGCGGGAAAGGTTGTCACGCGCGACCAGGTGCGGCCGCGATCGGCACTTCGTTGCAGGCCATCGTGGCGCGAGCCGAAGTAGAGGATATTCGTGTCGTGTGGGTCGATAGCGAGGCGCTCGCCGAGGCCGCGTCCATCCTCGTTGCCACCCATGCGGAATGGCACGGGGAAGACATTCCATGTCATGCCTCGGTCGTCCGATCGCAGGATGGCTGCCGGCCCGGAGCTGTACATTCCAACCGCGGCGTAAACGACCTGGGCATTGCGGGGATCGGGAGCAACGCTCTCCACGCCGAAGTAGTTTCCCTCGGGCATACCGTCCTGAAGTGCAATCCAGCGCTGCTGATTGTGGTCATAACGATAAATCCCCCCGATGTCCGTACGCAGGTACGCAAGTCCCGGCTCGACGGGGCTGAAGAGGATATTGGGTGAGAAGCCACCACCGCCTACCACTACGTTGTTCCAGACGTAGTGGGAAGAGCTGGGCGCAGCGGGCCTCGCAGGCCCCGCGGACAGGCCAAGCAGCGTAACGCAAGCCCAAGCGATGGTACGGTAACGGCCCTTCATGGCTGTTAGATCAACGGACGACCCGGGTCAATTGGGTGATCGATGACTTCAGCGCATCACCCTGGGTCGTGAGTTGTCCGCGCTCGTCGTCCCAGCGCAGGCGGGTCTGCCGACCTTGGCCCTTTTCGTAGGCATAGGTCTCTCCGTCATCATCGTAGAGCGCGAATTCGGCGGCCCGCCCGGGATAGACACGGATCTGCGTCAGCTGTTGCGGTGTCGAGGTGTTCGGGATGGCGCTTCCCATCGGTATGATGGAGCCAGCGGCGACAAATAGGGGAATGATGTCGATGGGCGCGGCTACCGTGATCGTCTGGCCGCCGGCGAATCGCTCGTTGGTCCAGTAGTTGTACCAGTCCCGTCCGGCGGGTAGGTACACCTGCCGGGACTCGCGTCCCTGTTCCGTGACCGGGGCCACTAGAAAGGCCGGTCCGAACATGTACTCGTCCCCCACGTTGGCAACGTTTGGATCGTTGGGAAAATCCATGAACAGGGCTCGCATGAAGGGCGCTCCCGTGTCGTATGTTTGTTTTCCGAGCGAGTAGATGTAGGGCAGTAAAGTGTACCGCAGGCGCAGGTACTGACTGATTACGGCCTCAGCTTGTTTGCCATACGACCAGACCTCGGTTGCCTTACGCATGCCGTGCGCCCGCATCGTTGGTGTGAAGGTCGCGTATTCGTACCACCGCGTGATCAACTCGGCGTAGTCATCGTTATGGCCCACGACGGCGCGCGCGTCGGAAGAGTCTAGAAGCGGCGGCCGTTCGACCGAGTGTGATTGCGGCGGAGGCTGCCAGCCGCCGATGTCGTTGCCCCAGTACGCAAGACCGGAAGCGGTGAAGTTCAAGCCCGTGGGAATTTGACGCCTGAACGCTTCCCACGTCGCGTGGATATCCGAGGACCAGAACAAGCTTCCATACCGCTGTGAGCCTAGGTAGGCGGCGCGTGCGAGGATCAGATTCCGCTTATTGGGGCGGTCGCGACGCGAGCCTTCCGCCACACCTTCGGTGTGCAGCAGCGGGAAGAGATTGTGATAACGATCGCCGGAGCCAATGCTGTAGAAATAGCCGTCGGGCACCAGATCGGGCTCGGTCTCATCCAGCCAGAACCAGTCGAAGCCACGGCTGGCGATGTTGTCGCGAATCCGGTCCCAATACCACTCGCGGGCCGCGGGATTGGTGCTGTCGATCAAGGCACCGGCACGGTCGCTACGCTCGGGGAGGCCGTCTACCGGCTTGCCATTCTTGTCCGCGAGGAGCCAGCCCTTGGCGGTCAGGTAATCGAAGTAGCGCGATTCTCTTTCGAACCGCGGCCAGACACTGATGAGGGTGTGCACGCCCTGCTCGTGCAGTTTCCGGTTCATGGCCTGCGGATCGGGGAAGGCTTTGGGATCGATATCGAGCTCGCCCATGCGGGTCCAGTAAAACCAGTCGACGACTATGACATCGAGCGGATAGCCGCGTGAGCGATAGCCCTCGGCAACATCCAACACCTGCTGCTGCGTTTCGTAGCGTGCCTTGCTCTGGATGTAGCCAAACGCGGCCTTGGGGGGTAGGGGGGTCGCGCCGGAGAGCTTGCGATAGCCGGCATACAACTCATCGAGCGTCGTGCCGGCAATCACGAAATAGGAAACACGCTCACCGACGGCGGACTTCCAGGTGGTCTGGCCGTGCAGGCCGGCCGAAATCACGGTGTCGGAAGGATTGTCCCAGACGATTCCATAGCCCTTGTTGGTCACCATGAACGGAACACACACCGTTTCCCCGGCGGGCGCGTCATAGGAGTGTTTGCAGTCGATGGTGCGGCCGCGGTAATCCAGTATGCCTTCCTGATTCTGTCCCAGTCCGTAATAGTGCTCATCGGCAGGGGAGTCAAAAGAGGCGCCCACTCGAAACGTCTTTTCGCCATTCACCGTGTGCGGCGCCATTTCCCAGCCGCTCATGCGCAGCAAGGGCGTACCACCGGGCTTGCTGACCGTGAGGGATACGGGTGGCAGGGAGGGTGCGAAGTAGCGTTCCATCTGGCTTGGCGGACCGGGCGACGGCGCGGCTTTCACCACGACGGACATGACCTCGGATGAGAATTCATCGCCCGAGGCCGTGGTCCGATGTTTCCATCCGGTGTCATCCGCGGCAGCGATGAGGCCAAACCCTGGTGCTGCGAGCGCCAGATCCTTGTCCGGGCTGATGGTGATTCGCACGATGTTCGGGGCGTAGCTCTCGATCGATACCTGGCTGCCGCCGCGATCGAGCACGGCCAGTGGCGCAGCCAGGGCGAATTTCCCGGCGATGGCCAGGACGAGCGCCGGGGTAATACCCAGGGGACTACGGCGCGTGAGCGGCATTGGGTGCGGTGGATTGCCTCATAGCCGCCCATTGTCCTGATGTTTGCGAACCGCGACTAATGGCATTTGGGCGCGTAGGGATATCAATTTGTAGCGGGCTCACGTCCATTTGGGGGCGTTTTGATTTTGCAGGGCGAACATCGCACGGGCGCAGC
>JAQGOE010000224.1 GCA_028293725.1 Gammaproteobacteria bacterium
TTTGCGGGCGGCTCGGGTGTCAGCCCGTACCGGCTGACACCTGCTGACGTGCCGACCTGATACTCGCAGTTATATTCGACAAAGTCGGTCATGTCCGGCCGCCACCGATAGGTGCGCACCATGGACCAGGGGGCCGTGTACAACTCCGGATCATCGACCGTCGTGATGACCTCGAGCCGCGGTGTGCCGTAATCGATCCGGCGTATTCTGAAAACCAGGTGTGCCTTGGTCGAGGCCGGCGTACCGTCCACATCGAGCCACAGCGCGCGCTTGTACCCGCGCGTGTCCACGACCAGCGTATCCCCCTCCCAGTGCCCGACGGAGTCACCCATATATTCGACCGGACCGGTGCCGCGGTGTGGCTGATTCAGCCGGACGGACCAGACGCCGTGATACTCCTGGAACAAGAACGTGACAGCGTCCTTTGACTGGAAGATCTGGAACGGAAAGTTCAAATCGATCTGCCACGGTTGGCCCGGCGGAATGCACTCGGCCGAGGCGTTCGCGTAAGGCAACTGGTCCACATAAGTGGCCTTCACCCGGTCATCGCGAATGCGCTGACCTTTCGCGCTAAACGGCAGCGGATTGCCGTACATATCATGCTCGATGCGAGTCTCGAGCAGCTGATCGTGGAACCAGGTGCCTTCCAGGTTGCGGGGATCAGACGCGGGCTTCCCCGCATCGGGGGGTAGCGGCGGCATCTCCGCTTTCAGCAGCGCCGCAGCAAAGCCAGCGCCGCCCGGCGGATCGAGAGTAGAAGGCAACTCAGCAGCCGAAGATACCGGCGCGAGCCGGGCACCTATAATCGCCGGCACCAGCAGCACAATCCATCGCTTCCAGGAAGTGCGCATTAGAAGTGAACCGTACCGATGAACCCGTAGGTGCGCGGCTCGTACTGGTATTGGATATAGGTGTATGGGGTCGTGCGCGAGGGCTGAATTCCTGTGACGTAACGATCATCACTGACGTTGCGGACGTATCCCGTGAGCGAGAATTTGCGATTCCTCGACGTCCAGGTGGAACTCACATCGCCAATGACCTGTGCACGGATGCGGATCAGGGGCTCCAGTCCGTCCTGGTACATTTGTTGGGTCAAGTCTGAGGAATGGTTCGACAAGTAGCGGCCATCCGCGCGCAGCTCCATCGTTGAGCCACCGGGCAGGTTGAATTGATGAACGTACACACCATTGACCGTAACGGGCACCGCACCCGTTGGGACGCCGTTAGCGAGGTTGGATACTTTGTCCTCGGCGACAAACTGGGCGAACAGGGCCGGCTTATGCACGTAGTACGCGTTCGTATAAGCTAGATTGAGCGCGATACGGTCCGCCGGGCTGAGCTGGAAGAGGGTCTCGATTTCCGCCCCGTACGCCTGAACCGGCACGCTGAACGCCCCCGCCAGGACCGCAAAAGGGTTAGCCGAGACGTTGACGTTCTGCAGCTGATACCCCCCATAGTTGTAGTAATAGACGTCGGCGTTGACCTGGAGACGATCGTCGAGGAAACGGTTTTTGGAACCGATTTCGTAGGCTTTGAGCGTCTCGTCCTGCAGAGGCAGCACACAGGCGGCCGGGGGCGTACCGCACGTCGATAGCGATACGTCGCCTGGCGAGAAGCCGGTTGATAGCTGTGCATAAAGCAAGTTCTCAGGCGCGAGGTTCTGCTCCAGGCGGACTTTGTAAGTGGTGTCGTGATAGATCCGCAGGCCGGCATCCCCGGAGAGCGTGGAGCTGAGCAGGATCTCGGGCTGATGAAAGGTCGGCGTGCCCGGGAGGCCGTTGTTATTCGCGTTGAAGATATACTCTTCGTATGTTTGCACACGCGTGTAGTCGTAACGCAGCCCCGCCGTCAGGTGCGTCGTATCGGTAATTGGGTAGGACACCTCGGAAAACACTCCGCCTGCCTTGGTGCTCTTGCTGACATTCTCTCCAAAGCCGAAAGCGTTGGACACGGCGAAGACGATCGAGTCCGAGTTTTCCAAGTGGTTGTCATAAAACAGCGTACCGATCGCCCAACTGAGCTTGGAGCCTGCCTTCGAGGTCAGCCGCAGCTCATGCGTCATGAAGTTGTCCGAAGGCGTGCGCTCCGGGTTGTTGAGATTGCCCAGAAACCCCCCGGAGACGACCACAGTGGCATTCTGGTACCACGTTCGATAGGCGGGCTCGTACGTCAAGGTCGCGAAGTGGAGATCCCAATCGATTTGCGCCCAAGCCTGGCGGAAGTTGTTGTTTCCTTGACCCACCGGTGCCGCGCCATAAACAACCTTGTGGGGGTCGGGTGAGGCCACGGAGACCAGGCCCCCGGTTTTCTGCGTATTGTCTTCCAGCGCAAGCCCAGCCAGGATGGACAGATCGTCGGTAGCCTGATAGCGCAGCTTCACCCTGCCAGCGGTGTTTTCGGTCGCGCCGTCATCCCCATTGTAGAAACCCTTGCGCTTGTATTCGTTACCGGAAACCCGCAGCGCGAGCTTGTCTTCGACTATCGGGATGTTGACCGCCCCGGTGTAGTGTTGCAAGCCATAATCGCCAAACTCCACCGTGGCGTCGCCGCCGAACCCTTCGAGGTCTGGATTGCGGGTGTGGATTGCGATCACGCCGGCAGTTGCACTGCGGCCATAGAGCGTGCCCTGCGGCCCGCGCAGTACCTCGACATGGTCAATGTCGTATTGGCTCCCCACACCTTCATAAACGCCATCCACGTAAACTGCCGTGGCCGGAGCCACCGAGACATCGCTTCCCGATGCTCCCACGTTTGACTGTATGCCGCGAATGGTGATGCCCGCTCCGATGACATCCGTGCCACCGCCAATGTTGGCCAGCGGCGATCCCGCAGCGCCACCGACAGCGCCCGGAACGTCTTCCAGGATATCTTGCAGAGTGAAGCGTCCTTCCTGGAGCAGGTCCTCGCCCCTGCGTACGCTGATGGACACGGCGGCCTTTTGCACATCCTCAACGCGCCGCTGCGCCGTGACGACAACCTCCTCGAGCTTGTTCACCAGTTCGCTCTCGGACGGCGTGGACTCGCTCGGCGGCAGCGCTTCACCCGCGCTCGCCGATTCGAAGAAAAAGCCACCCAGAACCCACATAGCAACCCGCAATCGCAATTCGCCTGCCATGACCCCCCCCAACTCGTGGTTACACGACCCGCGCTCATCGGCTCATGCCGCGACCGGCGACGTGAATTGTTTGAAAGCGCAGCTCCAGTCACATTAGCCGGGCATTCTCAGTGCAGCTATTCAATTTTTGTGTATCACCTGACACACAAATAGCTCTGTCGGCATCCGCTGGAGTTATGATTTGCGCACTTCTCCAGCCGCACTCACCTGCGTGAGGCATTCGATGAAGAGCTCGATATGACCCGCTTCGGCAGTGCTTGCGCGGCGCCGCAGGACGACACCCATCGGTTGAACGATCGACTCCGTTGGCTTGCCCAGAATCTGCAACTGGCGCGCACGAAGTTCGGCTCGGAACAGGCCTCGCGGCATGACCGCGAGCCAATCGTGGCCGGTGAGCAACAGCTCTTTGATCAGCATGGAGGACGTGGTTTCAATCTTCGCCGCGGGCATCTCGAGCCGCAGCGCGTGTAAGGTGGCAACCACATCTTTGTAGGGGGCACTGTCGGGCGGGGGTAGAACCCAGGAGCCCGCGTGCACGTCAGCGGCCGTCAACAACCCACCGCTGTCGGCGGTTCGGTAGTCCCGACTCGCAAGCACCACGAGGGCGTCACGATAGATGAACTCCTCCGTCAAACCCTCAGGCAGCTCGTCGTTACCGACTCGACAGACCACCGCATCGAGCTCTCCAGCGCCGACCGCCGCGAATAGAATGTCCTTCGGACCCTCGCGAAGAACGATTCTGCAGCCCGGTACTCGCTGCGCGAAACGGCCCAGAGCCGGGGGTATGAATCCCACGAGCCCGGGCGGTACGCCTACGGCGAGTGACAACGGGCGGCTACCGGCGCGCACGAGAGCCAAGTCGCGGCAAGCGGAGTTGCCCTCCGCGCGTATCTTCCGTGCAAGCTCGGCAAGGATTCGGCCGGCTTCAGTCAGCTCGATACCCCTTGCATGACGTAGTAGCAGTGGGGTCTGCAACGAAAGCTCGAGCTCGCGCACGATGCGAGATACTGCGGACTGGGCGACGCAGCGCACATCGGCCGCCCCGTTGATACTTCCGGCTTGCGCGACGTCGAGAAACACCATCACGTGGTTGTAATTCAACCTCGACGGCGCGACGGCAGCCAGTCGTGTTCTCAACTCCGAGATTTTCGTGATCGGTTCCACGGTCTCGAGTGCGCTCGCCCCTGGTGCCGTCGCTGTCAAGGAGTTGGCCGTGCGGTGGGTGTCGGATTGTCTTGCTTGCCCGGGGCACTCATTCCGGCAGGGGGAGCCAGACCGGCCGGCATGATATCCCAGTGCTCGGCGAGCCGGCCGTCGTGTATGCGAAACATGTTGAAGATATATATCGGCTGTTTGTGGCCGTCCGGACTCACGACGTCGCGGCTCGTGAGGAGCATCACTCGATCGCCCTCGGCCATCACGGTAACGACCGTGGCTGGCTTGGAACCCGGATCGGGCGGCATCGCGGGCGCTTGCTCCAGAGCCCGGATAAAGCCCTCTCTCCCCGACCCGAAGCGGGCAAACATTTCGCTGTGCTGAATATAGTCCGGCGCAATGTATTTCGCTGCGATCTCACTGACCCGCGCACGCAACTGACCCGCGGCCTCGGCACGATCCAGCTGCGCGTAAAATTCGAGCACCAATGTCTTGTTGGCCTCCGGACCCGCAGTTTCGGCGCACTGCGCGGTGCTCACGAATGCGACCAACACCAGCCCCGCGGCCAGCAAGCCGCGCCACGCGCGGTAACAGGAGAACTCAACGCGTCGAGTCACTTTTGAATCTCCGACTTGGTCCCCGGCGGGGGCGGAAAACCCCCATGCAACACGCGTCCATCCTCGAGTTTCAGCTCCACGAGCTCCCCGCCTGGCAGTCCGTTTCGGTTCGGGTGCCACGATAGGGTCACTTTCGCGCCGAGCCGGAAATCCTTGGGTTTGAAGCCTTGCCCGGAGATCACCGAGGGTGACCCCGTCGTGACCGAAACTTCCGCCACTGCGCCCTGTTCGTTCATATAGACGACCGTCATTCCCGAGTGCGGCGCGTTCCAATCAAACTCCTTGAGGGTGCCCGCGACCGTCTTGGTGATTTTCTGGTCGTAAGCGGCAAACGAGTGATGCGCATACGATGGGAGGGTCCACAGCGCTGTCGAGCCCACTAAAAGCGCGGCACAACACCTTTGGCTCCAACGCTGAGTTGTTCGCGCCGCGATCGCGGGACGAATCTTTCGCATAATCGGTTCTCGGCTGGTGATCAGTGTCATTCGGCGGCCTGGCCGTCATCGCGCGTGCACCGGCTGCGCGCAAGGCCTTGATGTCGCTGTAAATTATAAATGCGAGTATCGATAGTCAATTCTCTTATCTGTTTTTTACTTCACGATTTACCCATAGCTCCCGGCTTGCCCACAGCAGCGGGCAGCGGCAGCCCGCCGGCATGCTTGCGATCGAGGCAGACGTCTTCGTGGAACGGGTAGAGAGTGTCGGACTGGCGTTTGTACGTGAGTACGGCATCCCACGGCTGCGTGAAGTACTGCGGATCGACGATCGTGATGCGATCTTCGAGCGTGTCACTATCCTTCAAGCGAAGGTGCTCGGTTAGCTGCAGGTCCTCGCTGCTCGGGATGAATTCATCGAGCAGCTTCTGCTCTGAGAACTTCGTGGAATGCGCCACGAGCGTTTCCCCCTCCCAATGTCCTGTGGTCGTGCCCTTCGCCGTGCCCACGTCCCCCCCGCCGGTGGCCATCCCTTCCTGCATGGGGTTCTTCAGCTGCGGGCCGCCTTCCATGATGATTTCGCGCAGCAGCCGGTTCCACTCAAAAAGCATCGCCACCTGCTGCGGCCGCTGATAGATTTTGATCAGCATGGGCGTCAGCATCAGTCGCGGCAGTCCTGGCGATGCGCAGCGCATTTGCGTCGGATCGAAGCTGTAATCGCCTTTCTCCGCGGCCGCCATGTTCTGTTCGAGCGCCGCGCGCCCCTGCGCTGTGAAGGGGATCTGTGTGGGGTTGGCCGGCTTGAGCACCGCCTGGGATGACTCGAGCTTCCACACCCCTTCGAGCTTCCCGTGATTCTCGTTGCATCCGGCCAACTCGACACCCAAGACCGCAAGAGCCGTAACGAGCAGGCGACTTGCGGCGACGCCCCTGCCGCGCACATTCCTCATGGAGACGGTGGCCTCGACCAATCCACCGCTGGCTTGCCCGCATCAGTCCGATCCAGGCAAATATCCATTGGGATCTCATAGGTGGCGGGTAAGCGTTTGAACTCAACCACCGTCTCCCAAGGATGGGTGAACGTGATCGGGTCCTCGACGCGGATGCGCTCCTCGAGCAGAGCGCCGCCGCTCTTCAGGTGCAGTCGTTCGGTCAGATGAAGCTTCTCACTATGGGGAATACCGGCCGAGTCCAGCAGCGTGTTGTCGGCCCGAAAGCCGTCGGTATCGATCACGAGCTCGTCCCCCTCGA
>JAQGOE010000254.1 GCA_028293725.1 Gammaproteobacteria bacterium
TCGTCGATGTGTCGGACCTGCGTGCGCACGGAAAGGACGAGCGTGTCGGCGTCGCTGAATTCTACCAGTCCCTCGAATTCAGCTATCGGCTCATCAAGCAGTTGGCTGCGTATTGAGGAGAAGTATCCTCTGTCTTCTGTCCTTCTACTCAACGCGTCGCCGGAAGCCGCCGTCGGCGGCGGTTTGGCTGTCGAGCACCGCGGCCGATATGGCCCGCGTGCCCTTTGGTAGCAGAACGGTAGCAGCGGACCAGAACACGGAGGTGAGCGACGGGGCCTCGCTGCAAAGAATTGCGAGGAGAGTCAAAGACTTATATGGGTGACACGCGTAGGACCTGGACCTACGACCCAAGAGTCGAGAAATCACTTGGTCTCGTGATTCACACTCGTCGCAAGTCATTGAATTGGTGGGCCGTGTAGGAGTCGAACCTACGACCAAGAGATTAAGAGTCTCCTGCTCTACCAACTGAGCTAACGGCCCATCATTAAAAGATGGGGTGGACGATGGGACTCGAACCCACGACAACCGGGATCACAACCCGGGGCTCTACCAGCTGAGCTACGCCCACCATCGACCTGCCCATCGTACAGTCTTCCGGGCCCGGTAGACTCGAGCGGAGCGATCGTGGCTGCCGCAAGGCGTTACCGCCTGCTGCGCCCCTCTGGACAAGTCCTTTAAAAACAAGGACCTATGAGGTCGCTTCCCGAAATCCACCGCGCTTTCACGACCCTTTCGCGACGGGCCGCGAAGTATATACGAACTTTTGGCGGCTGCTACCCCCCTCCTGCGCGCGGCAGGCCGGGCGCTAGACCATATTCTCCGGCAACGGCTTCACGGCGATCAGGCGCAGGGCTATCAAAAGCGCGGCCATTACCAGTACGCCCGTAAATAGAGCGACGCCGGGCCAGCCGGCGCGACTCCAAGCGATGCCGCCAGCGGATCCAAGAATGCTGGAGCCCACGTACAGAAAGAAAAGATAAAACGCAGCGGCTTGTGCACGCGCGGCGCCCCCGCGACGGCTCACCCAACTGGAAGCCACCGAATGCGCGCCAAAATAGCCGACGGTAACGACGCCGATACCCAGGATGATGCAGATCAATGGCGTGGCTGCGGTCAGGGCGACACCGCCCAGCAGCGCCAGGACGGGCATCCAGAAGACCCGGCGCCGGCCCAGCCGCCCCGCCAGGTAACCGAACCCGGTGGAGCTGAACGACCCCACGATGTAGAAAAGAAAGATCGCGCCGACCGCGGATTGACTCAGGGAGTACGGCGGAGCGAGCAGATGGAACGACACGTAGTTATAGACCGTGACGAAAGAGCCCATCAGCAGAAAGCCTTCGCTGTAGAGCCAAGGCAACGCGGCGTCGCTTCTGAGGATTTTCATACTCGCGGAGAAAGACGACCAGTCGTGCCGCCGTGATACGAAAGCCCGGGAAGGCGGAGCGATTCGCCAAAACACCAGCGCGCCTATCAGACTGGAGCCACCAACCGCCACGAGCGCCACACGCCAGCCGGCCAGATCCGTAATGACGCTTGCCGTCAAACGCCCAGCCATTCCTCCCAGCCCCGATCCAGCGATATAGAGTCCCATCGTGGCCCCAATGGAGTTGCCGCTCACCTCCTCAGCGACGTACGCCATGGCAACAGCCGGAATACCCGCAAGGGCAATGCCGGTCAGGAACCGCGTAACCAACAACGTATGCCAGCCCGGGAGCACCGCGGACGAAAGGGTGAGCAGTGATCCGGCAAAAAGTGAGGCAGTCATCATCTGACGCCTGCCGATTCTGTCTGAAATGACACTCGCGACCAGCAACGTCAGCGCCATCGCGCCGGTTGCCAGCGACACCACCAGGCTCGCCTCGCCGGCGCTGACATTGAAACTCCGGGCAAAAACCGGCAGAAGCGATTGCACGCTGTACAGGAGCGAGAAGGTCGCGAAGCCGGCGATCAAGAGCGCTACCGCAAGCTTGCGATACGCAGGGGTACCTGAAGAGATCGGCTCGCTACTCATAACCAGATGACATGCAACCAGCGGATCCGGGATAATGCACTATCTGGCAAAATCGAGCGCCTCGATATCGGACAGGCCGGGTAACAACGGCGCCCACGGAGCATTTCCATCAACACGACTCCAACATGCACACTCTGAAAGTCATAGGCATAGGCTTCGCACTGTTGCTTGCCTGCGGTGCCGTCGGATATGGGGTGGCAGGTGCGGCGGGCGTAAACCGAGCGGCGCTGATCTTTCTGCCGCTGTGGGCAATAGGTGCCGGTGTCAACATGTATCTCGGGATCAAACGCGCCGGGTATTCCTTCGCGGACGAAGCCCCGATTTTTTTACTGGTGTTCGCCATACCGGCCGCAGTGGCGCTCGGCGCATGGTTCAAGTACCGCTGAGAAAGCGTCTTCGCCGCAGTCAGCCTGTCGCGGCGCGCACGGCATTCATCACACCCGTGTGCTCTGTGTTGTTCAATATTCGCGGGGTCACGACCGGCATGCCCGTGTCGGCTCTAAACAAGGGAGTGCGTTTGTAGTCACCGTTGAAACGAGCTTTCAGAACCGTAGTGAGAAACCACCAGATCACAGGTCCTTGTCCCGCGACCTTGGGCTTTGGATCACCCTTGGCCCCGTTCGTGTTGACCCACGCACGCACCGGGCCGAATGAATCGTTCAGCGGCGGGGCGTTATTTTCCAGGCAGTTGTGGACGAGCCCGATGAACGAGAGTTTCGGCGTAGCCAGCGTGTTGCCGATCGGGGTGTTGCAACAGGTCGCGTACCAACGCAGCAACCCCTTCTCCGTGAGCCGCATGCAGGCCAGCGATTCGATGCCCTGGGTGAAGGTCAGGTTCCTGGGAAGAACCTGAATGATTTCCGACCCTCCCCGCTCGTCCAGAACGGCATCGACCTTGCCAAGAACGTGCGCAAAAGCCTGGCAGTCCTTGCAATAGCAGACGCAGTGATTTGAATTGCCCGGATCGGCGACCACACCCTGAATGGTGCCGCACTGGCATTGCAACGGATGACTCACGACCGGCCTCCCCACTTCCAGCCCAGCAGCGCCATCGAGTCTACCGGGCCGGTCTGCGACAACCAAGGTCTCCTGAGAAACCTCCGGTAAAAAGTGGTACTTTTCGACCTATGCACGATTCGGATCATGAGCACGACGAGACTCACAAGGCCATCCCTTCGGACCTGGCGCTTCGTGTCACCGCGCTCGAGTCGCTGCTCGTCGAAAAGGGGCTCGTCGATCCGGCCGCGCTCGATGTACTGGTGGAAACCTACGAGCACAAGATCGGCCCGCGCAACGGTGCGAAGGTCGTCGCACGTGCCTGGGCAGATCCGTCATACAAGGCGCGTCTGTTGGCCGACGCGACGGCCGCGATAACGGAACTTGGATTTGGCGGCTTGCAGGGCGAGCACATGGTGGCGGTGGAAAACACTCCAACGGTGCATAACCTCGTCGTGTGCACCCTCTGCTCCTGCTATCCGTACTCGGTTCTGGGTCTGCCACCGGTCTGGTACAAGTCCGCCCCCTACCGTTCCCGCGCCGTGATCGATCCGCGCGGAGTGTTGCGCGAGTTCGGACTCGAGCTTCCGCAGGACACCGCAGTTCGCGTCTGGGACAGCACGGCGGAAATACGCTACCTGGTGTTACCCGAGCGCCCTGTCGGAACTGACAACCTGGGCCAGAAGGAACTCGCCTCCTTGGTGACACGCGACGCCATGATCGGTGTCGCCCTGGCACTCACCTCTCCGCCGCCCGGCACGCCATGAACGGCATACACGATTTGGGCGGTATGCACGGCATGGGGCCCATCCAGCCCGAAAAGAACGAGCCGGTCTTTCATGCACGTTGGGAAGCGCGCGTGTACGCGATGGTGCGAGCCATGGGCGCGTGGCGCAAATGGAACATTGACGCTTCCAGACACCAGCGCGAGCTGATCCCACCGGCCGAGTGGCTGAGGATGAGCTACTACGAAAAATGGCTGGCGGGTCTCATCGAACTCATGATCGACAAGGGCCTGGTCACGCGGGCGGAGGTCGAGAGCGGGCGAGCATCACCGGCATCTCCAAAGGCGACTCCCGCGCTCCCAGCAGAGGCAGTGGCTCCGCTCACAGCCAGAGGATCGCCCTACAATCGAGAGGTCCGTGTCGCGCCCCGATTTCAGCCCGGGCAAATTGTTCGGGCCCGCAACATGAACCCCGTGGGTCACACGCGACTGCCACGCTACGTACGCGCAAAGTCAGGCACGATTGACGCCATCCATGGTGTCTTCGTGTTTCCGGACACGAACGCTCACTTCAAGGGCGAGAACCCACAGTACCTGTATTCAGTGCGCTTCACCGCACGTGAGTTGTGGGGCGAGCAAACGGCGCCGCAGGACTGCGTCTACGTCGACTTATGGGACGATTATCTTGAAGCCGCCAGATGAGCCTGTGTTTGCCGAGCCCTGGCAGGCTCGCGCTTTTGCGTTGACCCTGAAGTTGTCCGAGCAGGGCTACTTCACCTGGAACGAATGGACGACGGCTCTAGCCCGCGAAGTGAAGTCGGTCGCCGATCGCGGTGAGGTCGACGACGGCTCGCGTTACTACAACCACTGGCTGAAAGCGCTCGAAACGCTGGTTGTAACGAAAGGTCTAGCGGACACCGTCGCACTGATGGAGCGCAAAGAGGCGTGGAGCGCCGCGTATCACCGAACACCCCACGGAAAGCCGGTCGAGTTGTCCTGACGGAGGTCACACCAGCGCGAGGTCTGAAGTCATGTTCCTGAAAAACCTCGACCTACGCTACCCCATCATCCAGGCGCCCATGGCCGGCGTGTCCACACCCGCCATGGCGGCCGCTGTATCGAACGCCGGAGCGCTCGGATCGATCGGCTTGGGCGCCGAAAAACCTGACGGCGCGAAACGCATGATCCTGGCTACCCAGGCACTGACAACCCGTGCGTTCAATGTGAACGTGTTCACTCACCGCCCGGCTACCAGTGTGAAGGCTGTCGAAAACGCCTGGATCGAAAGGCTGCGCCCGGAATTCGCGCGATACGGCGCAACTCCCCCAGCGTCGCTGTCGGAAATCTACGGGAGTTTCGTCGCGGACGACACCATGCTCGAAGTGCTGTTGGAGTTGAAACCGCGGGTCGTCAGTTTCCATTTCGGGTTGCCGACCCCAACGCAGCTGCGGGCTTTGCGTGCAGCCGGCGTCGTATTGATGGGGTCTGCAACAAATCTAGCAGAAGGCCGAGCAATCGCGGCCAGCGGGATGGACGCGGTCGTGGCCCAGGGCATCGAGGCTGGCGGCCATCGGGGAGTGTTCGATCCTGCCGCGCACGATGATTGCCTAACGACGATCGCACTCACTCGCCTGCTCGTTCGTAGCCTCGACATCCCTGTCATCGCCGCCGGCGGAATTATGGACGGTGCCGGAATCGCCGCCGTGCTGAAGTTGGGAGCCGTGGCTGCACAACTGGGGACGGCCTTTGTCGACTGCCCAGAGTCCTCGGCCGACGTAGGCTTTCGTGCCGCATTGAAGAGTGATGCTGCGCTTCACACTCAGATGACCGCGGCTATCTCGGGCCGACGCGCTCGAAGCCTGGCGAACCGCTTTACGGCATTGGGCGACTCGCTTGCCGCCAGTGAAATACCCTCCTATCCCATTGCCTACGATGCCGGTAAAGCGTTGCATGCCGCTGCCCGGGCGAAATCGGAGTATGGCTACGGCGCGCAATGGGCCGGGCAAGGCGCGCCCCTCGCGCGTTCGCTGCCCGCCGCCGATCTCGTGCGTACGTTGGTGTCAGAGATGAGCGCAGCAGGCCTGGCTTCGAGCGGCGCGCTGTAGTCTTATTTCACGGCGGTCTTATTTCACGAAGGCCGCCACCAGCTTCGCAATCTCGTCCGCCGCCGTATCCAAGGCGAAATGACCGCCATCGACAATGTGGATTTCCGCCTTCGGCACGTCGCGGCGATAGGACTCGGGCTCGGATGGATCGAAGGAAAGCTCGTACTTGCCCCAGATCACGAGCAGCCGCGGCTGTGTCTTGCGCAGCCACGCCTGCCACGTTGGATACGCAGCAACGTTGGTACGATAGTCATAAAACAGATCGGACTGTATGTCCGCCTGTCCCGGCTGGTTCAGAAAGTAAAACTCATCGGTCCAGAGATCGGGATCATGTCGCTCGACGTCCAGATCGTTGCCGACGTGACGAGCCCTGGTGGCCGCCAACGATAACAGGTTGGTGCGCAGCGCCGCCTCGTTGGCCGCCCTATCCGCCCAATACTCGCGTCGCGTTTTCCAGTTCGCCCCGAGACCGGTGTCATGTGCCACGGCGTCCTGAACTATCAGTGCCTCCACCCGCTCGGGATGCGCCAACACCATGCGGAATCCCACGGGACTGCCGTAGTCCTGCATGTAAAGGGTGTACTTGGATATCCCGAGCGCCTCGGTGAAATGCTCGATGACAGTGGCCAGGTGATCGAAGGTGTAAGCGAACTTCTTCGGATCCGGCCAGTCGCTGTGTCCGAACCCGGGATAATCCGGTGCAATCAGATGGTAACGATCCGACAGCCGGCTGAAGAGAGGCTCGAACATTCGCGACGACGAGGGCAACCCATGGAGCAGGAGCAGGGTTGGCGCGTCCTTTCGTCCAGCCTCCCGATAGAATATTGAAAGCCCATCTACTTTAACCGTCCGGTAAGACACCCATGACTTCATAGGTGTTTCCTCAGCGTTCGCTATCGAGCCCACGGACTGGAACATCATTGAGACCAACAGAAGCAGCGCCCCGATCGGACGCATCGCGCACATCACGTGGGCAGCGCCGCTACGGGCTCCCAGGATCGCACCCGGAATTGCCATTCAAAAAACTCCTTCGCACTGTCGAGGACCCCCGGGCACCATCGGTCAATTTATCGACCTGCGTCTTGTCGGTTACTCTCGTTTTAAACGCCCGCGCCTCACCGAAGGTTACAGGCCCAACGACTGCTGTGCGGACTCCGGTGGCCCGATTCGAACGCCCTCCAGCTCGAGCATCCGGATCTTCGCGTCCGAGCCTCCGGGCGCCGAGAAACCACCCACCTTGCCACCGGCAGCCAACACCCGGTGACAGGGAATGATGAGCGGCACCGGATTTCTGGCCATGGCCTGGCCTACATCGCGAGCGGCCTCGGGACCGGCGCCGACTTCTTTCGCCAAGGTGCCGTAGGTGGTCGTATGACCCCAACCGACACGCCGCGCCGCTGCATAGATCGTCTTGAAGAAATCGTCCTGCTCATCGAGGTCGAGCTGGAAACGCGAGAAATCGATCTGTTCCCCCGCGAAATAGCGCTTCGCGGCATTGACGGCCTCGAGGACCTCCGGCGGAGGTGTTCCGGGTAGCGCGCCAGGCAACCGGCGCACCAGGTTTCGCTCAGTCGCCTCAGGGCTGCGCGCCGGCAACTGGAAACGCCTGATGCCAACATCATTCCACGCAATCCCACAAAAACCGCCTGCGGTTTCGAAGATGCCCGCGGTTTGGAAGATGAAATACTGGTCGGCTGTCTGGCCCATGATGGCGTTCCCGGAAGTTTCGAGCTACCCCTAAAATCGGGCAATTGGGCCGGGATTTCAACCCAGTTCTTGCGCTCGACTTACAACTCCGGATCGAGCGG
>JAQGOE010000268.1 GCA_028293725.1 Gammaproteobacteria bacterium
TTAGGGAGATGTGCTTGTACCCCTCGACGCCGTCTAATTACACCCATGGTGAATAAATTGGGATCACCAGCCCATGCGCCGGCCGTGGAACACTCAGCGCCGGCGCTGGTGCCCGTGGCGGCCCGCAAGCGCCGCGGCCGGGGTCGCCCAAGCGCGGGCGAGGCCGAGGACGTCCGTAAGAAGCTGCTGGACGCTGCCGGAGACCTTTTCCCACGGTACGGCTACCGTGGCGTCTCAAGCCGGCAGATCGGCGCTGCCGCCGGCGTGAACTTCGCCATGATCCGGTATTACTTCGGTGGCAAGCCGGGGCTTTACCGCGAGATGCTGCAGGGAGTGCTGCAACCTGCACGGAGTACGCTGGACGAGATGAGCGCCGCGCATTCCCCTCCGAGTCTGGCCGACGTTCTGGAGAACATGACTCGCTCCTGGGCCGCCAATCCGTGGGTTGCCGGCTTCGTCGTCCGTGAGGTCCTGGCGCCGGACGGCCCGATGCGCGCCATGTTTCTGAAGGAGTTTCCAGAGCGCCTCACACCCGTGGTGGAGCGGCTGGTGGAAGGCGAGATGGCGGCGGGGAAGCTGCGCGCCGATCTGGATCCGCGCATGCTGGTCCTGTCCATCGTGAGCCTCGCGATCTTTCCATTCCTGACGCTTCCGCTCACGACTCGGGTGTTTGGCGTGTGCAACGACGAGAAGTTCGTCGAACGCTTTCTGCATCACACCGCCGAGCTCCTCGCCCGCGGCGCGGGATCCGCCGCCTTCTCGAACTAAAGGGCGGCCGGTCTTTCAGATCGCCGGCCCTTTAAGATATCAATATCGGGAAATTAGATGGCACGCGCCGCTCGGCGCGCGAAATCCGTCATTGCGTGCACTCGAGCTGGTCAGTAGAGTCGCACGGCCTTTTTTTCGGAAAATCTCACTTCGATGGCCAATACCGATCCCTGGGTCGTGCACAAGTTCGGGGGGTCGAGCGTTGCTGACGCCGACTGCTTCCGCCGTGTCGCTGCCATTCTCGACTCCGTCCCGGCCCCGCGCGTGGGTGTGGTGCTTTCCGCCTGCAAGGGCGTGACCGACGCGCTGTTGCGGCTCGTGTCGCTCGCCGAGCGGCAGGATGACACCTATCGCTCGGAGATTACGGCGCTGCGCGCCCGGCATGCGACGATCGCCGAGACGCTGCTCACGGCCGACTCCGCCCGACTCTACCTGGCGGGCTTCGATCGTGACTGTCACGATCTGGAGGGGATTCTCCACACGGTGAAGCTCACCCGGCAGGCGGCACACAACGTCGTCGATCTCATCGCCGGTTATGGCGAGATCTGGTCCACGAAGCTGTTTCACCGCTTTCTCGAGGAGCGTGGCGGGCGGCGCGGTCCCGTGCAGTGGATCGACGCACGCCGTGTCGTCATCGTCGAGTGGGGTGCGCTCGGTCCGGCGATCCAATGGAAGGAGTCGCGCTCCAACCTCAACGATCTCGTCGACCGGGACTTCAAAGGCACTCTGGTCATTACCGGTTTCATCGCGTCCAAGCGCAACGGCGTACAGACGACGTTGGGCCGTAATGGCAGCGACTTCTCGGGTTCCATCTTCGGCGCCTTGTTGGATTCCTCCGAGATTGTGATCTGGACCGACGTGGACGGCGTGTTGTCAGCCGACCCGCGCCGCGTGCCCGATGCCACTGTCATCGACTCGCTGTCCTACAACGAGGCCATGGAGTTGGCTTACTTCGGTGCGAAGGTGATTCATCCGCAGACCATGGCTCCGGCCGTGGGCGGTGGTATCCCCATCTGGATTCGCAACACGTTCGCCCCTGAGAAGATCGGGACGCTCATCTGCGCGAAACCCACTTCGACACTGCCCGTAAAGGGCATCACCAGCATTGAGCGCGTCGCGCTCATCAACCTCGAAGGCGCGGGCATGATCGGTGTCCCGGGCACCGCGCATCGCCTCTTCGGCGCGCTGCGCGAAGAGAACATCTCGGTCATTCTCATTTCTCAAGGCAGCTCGGAGCACTCCATCTGTTGCGCGATCCCGCAAGAGCAGGCGGAGCGTGCGGCGGCGGTCGTGCGTCACGCGTTCGAGCGGGAGCTGAAAGAAGGGCAGATCCACGCTGTCGACATTGACTCGGATCTCGCCATTCTCGCTGCGGTGGGCGACGGCATGGCGGGCAAGCCGGGCGTCTCGGGAAAAGTGTTCGACGCTCTCGGTACTTCGAACGTCAACGTGCGCGCCATCGCGCAGGGCGCGTCCGAGCGCAACATCTCCGTGGTGATCGATGGCCGTCATGCCACTCGCGCTCTACGAGCGGTGCACGCAGGTTTGTACCTTTCGCCGCACACCATCTCGATCGGCCTCATCGGACCCGGCACCGTGGGCCGTGTGATGTTGGAACAGATGGGGTCCCAGGCCGCCCGCCTGCGCGAGCAATTCAACGTGGACCTGCGGGTTCGCGGCTTGCTCGGGTCGAAGCGGATGTTGTTGTCGGATTCCGGCCTCAACCTCGCTCATTGGCGCTCGCAGTACGAGCAGAGTACGGCCGCCGCCGATCTCAAGCGTTTTGTCGAGCACGTGCGCGTCGACTATCTGCCGCATACCGTGTTGCTGGATTGCACGGCGAGCTCGGAAGTCGCCAGCCACTATCCCGAGTGGCTCGAAGCGGGTATTCACATCGTCACCCCCAACAAGAAAGCGAACAGTGCGGACCTCGCGTTCTACCGCCGCTTGCGTGAGGCGCGCCGCAAGGGGTCCTCGCACTACTTGTATGAGGCGACGGTGGGTGCCGGTCTTCCTGTCGTGCAGACGCTGCGCGATCTGCGCGAGACGGGCGACGACGTGTTGAGCGTCGAGGGTATCTTCTCCGGCACGCTCGCCTACCTCTTCAACGTGTATGACGGCAAGACGCCATTTTCCGACATCGTGCGGGATGCGCGTCAGCGCGGTTACACTGAGCCGGATCCGCGCGACGATCTTTCCGGAATGGATGTGGCCCGCAAGTTGATCATTCTCGGCCGCGAGATGGGGTTGAGTCTCGAGATGTCCGATGTCAAGGTGGAGAGCCTGGTCCCGGCCGGCCTCGAGACCGGCTCGATCGAGGATTTCATGACTCGGCTGCCGCGTCACGACGCCGCCATGCGCGAGCGCCTCGACAGGGCGCGTGCGCGCGGTAAGGTGTTGCGTTACGTCGGAAAGGTCACATCCGAAGGCCAGGCGACGGTGGGTTTGGACGAACTCGACGTGAAACATGCGTTCGCTAACATCGCGCTCACCGATAACGTCGTGCGTTATGCCACGCGACGGTATTGCGACAATCCGCTCATCGTGCAGGGTCCGGGCGCTGGTCCGGAGGTTACCGCGGGCGGCGTATTCGCCGACCTGTTACGGGTAGCGGCCTATCTGGGGGCGCGCTTGTGACGGTAGCCTCTCGTCCCGAGCCATCGGGACTTCATCGAGCCACGGCATTCGCGCCCGCGTCGGTGGGCAATGTTGCAATTGGATTCGACATCCTCGGCATGGCGGTGGACGCCCTCGGCGATCGCGTCACCGTGAGTCGCAGCAGCCAACCGGGCGTGCGCATCACGGCGATCAGCGGGGTGCCCGAAGAGTTGCCGCTGGAGGCGGAGCGCAATACCGCCGGCCGCGCCTTGATGGCGATGCAGGAGGCCCTCAATCCCGGCTTCGGCTTCGAGATGCAGATCCAGAAGGGCATTCCCCTGGGCTCGGGGCTGGGCGGCTCGGCGGCCTCCGCGGTCGGCGCGGTGGTCGCGGCCAATGCGCTGTTGTCGGAGCCGTGCGGCAAGCTCGAATTGCTGAAGTTCGCCATGCAGGGCGAGAAGGTGGCGAGCGGCTCGCTGCATGTGGATAACATCGCGCCCTCCCTGTTCGGCGGCCTGGTGCTCACGGTCGGCATCGATCATCCGCGGGTAAAACAGATTCCCGTGCCCGCGGGCATCAAATCTGTCATCGTCCATCCGCACATGTTTCTGTCGACGAAGCAGGCGCGCGCCATCCTCAAGCGCACCGTGGAGTTGTCCGATTTCGTGTGGCAGACGGCGAATCTCGCGGGCTTCATTTCGGGCTGCTACACCAACGATCTCGATATGATCCGCGCTTCTTTCCAGGATGTGGTCATCGAACCCCAACGTCAGGCGTTGATTCCTGGATTTAACGATGTGCGGCAGGCGGCGATGGCTGCGGGTGCACTGGGTTGTTCGATCTCGGGCGCGGGTCCGACGATGTTCGCCTGGGCGCTCGCGGATCACGCGGAAACGGTACTGGCGACCATGCGACGCGAATTCGGGCGGCATTCGATCTCACTGGATGAGTGGATTGTTGACGCACAGTCTGTAGGCGCCCATCTGATCGACAAGTGAAGCTTCCGGTGACGGCGATGGAATTTACGAGCACTCGTGACCCGGCGCGGACCGCCGGATTTGCCGCGGCCCTGTTACAGGGGTTGGCGCCCGATGGCGGCCTGTATGTGCCGCGGACCTGGCCCGGTCTCGCGCCTGAGGACTTCGGGGAGGAGGGCGACCTGCCGGGGGTGGCCACGCACCTGCTGACTCCCTTCGCGGAGGGCGATCAGCTTGCCGCATCCCTGCCGGCGATCACCCACGATGCCTTCAATTTTCCCGCGCCGCTCGTGCCGCTGGGCAGTGACGGGCGCTTGTCCGTGTTGGAGCTTTTCCACGGTCCCACGGCTGCGTTCAAAGATTTCGGCGCGCGCTTTCTGGCGGCGTGCATGTCACGGCTGCGTAAGCCGGACCAGCGGCCTTTGACGATTCTTGTAGCGACCTCGGGTGACACGGGCGGGGCAGTCGCCGCGGCTTTCCACGGTCGTCCCGGCATCGAGGTCGCCGTCCTCTTTCCGAAAGGTCTGGTGTCGCCGACCCAGGAGCGGCAGCTCACCTGTTGGGGCGATAACGTAAAGTCTTTCGCGGTGCGCGGCACGTTCGATGACTGCCAGCGCCTCGTGAAGCAGGCGTTCATGGATTCCGCACTGCGCGAGCAGACGGAGCTTTCCTCGGCTAACAGCATCAACCTCGGTCGGCTGCTGCCCCAGGCCGTTTACTACGCGGCGACGAGCCTGGCGATCTGGCGTAGCTACGGCGAGTTGGCCTCATTCGTCATCCCGAGCGGGAATCTCGGTAACGCGGCGGCCTGTATCTGGGCACGCAAGGTGGGCCTGCCGATCGGCGAAATCGTGCTCGCCCACAACGCGAATCGCACGGTGCCCGATTATCTCGAAAGCGGCGACTGGCAGCCGCGTCCGAGCGTCGCCACCTTGGCCTCGGCCATGGATGTGGGCAACCCAAGCAACATGGAGCGGCTCCGCGCGTTGTTCCCCGAGTTGCCCGACATGCGCCGCGCTGTGAGTGCTTTCACTGTGACCGACGATGCCATCCAGGCCCGCATCCGCACGGGATTCAAGGAATTCGGACAGGTGTGGTGCCCGCATACGGCAACCGCCGCGGAAGCTTACGAGCGAATGTCCGCGGCCCGGCAAGGGGCGCCCCGGAAGCGGGGCCGCTGGGTACTGGTGGCCACCGCGCACCCCGCGAAATTCCGCGAGATCGTCGAGCCGCTCATTGGCCACAGAATTCCGGTCCCGGAGACGCTGGCGAAACTGTTCGCGCGACCGACGGAATGCACCGAAATCGATGCTGACCTGTCCGCGTTGCGTGCCGCCCTGGGCCGGAGGAATCCATCTTGGAAGAGTTGAGCAACCTTCCACCGACGGCGTGGGTCATGATCGGCGGCGCGGCCGCGGTCGGTTTCGGAATCTCGTGGCTGTGGCGCTGGTACCGAAACTACAGCGCCCGTAAGGCGCTGCGCGCGGCGGTGACAGCCGCCGGCTCGGACAACCTCGTCGATATGCTGGTACCGGACGGCATGGGCGGGGGCTTTCACGTGGACTTCCTGCTGCTCACGGGCCGCGGCATCCTGATCGTGGATCTGCGCGACGTGCAGGGGAATATTTTCGGCGGCGATCAGATGGCCGACTGGACCGTCATGGACGGCCCGCGGCGCTTCACGTTCACGAACCCACAGAGCTCGCTCTATGACCGTATCGCCGCCGTCAAGGCGGTCGCGGGCGAGGTGCCGGTAGAGGGGCGCATCGTCTTCACCCGCCGCGGCAAGTTTCCGAAGGGACTGCCGAAGTGGACGTTGATGGTGGACTCTCTGCGCGCGGAGTTTCCGTCAGTCGACATCGACTCTGGCGCTCTCACCCGCTACCACGAGCCGTGGCAGAAGGTGAAAGGCGCGGTGAAGCCCAGCTACATGGCGCACATGCGCTAGGGTCCTATCCTAGAGCGTCTTGGCGTGGTCGGCCAACACCAACGACACGCAGGCCGTCAGCTTAGTCGCGTAGTCGATGTGGAGGAACTCGTTCGGGCCGTGTGCGTTGGCGTGCGGACCCAACACTCCGGTGATGAAGAACTGGGTGTGTGGGAACCGCGCGCCTAACATCCCCATGAACGGTATAGATCCGCCGCAGCCGGTGTGTACGGCGTCGCGCCCGTAGACCTTCTGCGAGGCCCGGGTGATGGACTCCTCGAGCCACGGCGCGAAGGCCGGCGCATTCCAGCCAGCCGTCCCGCCCTCGGACTCGAACGTCACCTGCGCGCCATAGGGCGGATCGCGCTCGAGAGTTTCCTTCAGCGCTTTGGCTGCGCGCGCCGGCTCCGTCGTTGGCGGGAGTCGCAGTGAGAGTTTGAAGGACAGTTCCGGCAGCAACACGTTGCCCGCCGAGCCGACGGGCGGCAGCCCGTCCGCGCCCGTTACCGCAAGCGTCGCGCGCCACGTGCTGTTGATGATGAGCTCCACCGGGTCGTTGGAAATCGGTTGCGCACCCTCGGCCCACGGCAATTTGCCAGCGACCGTGTCGCCCAGAACCCGCGCGGCCGCGGTGACCTGCGCACGCCGATCCTTCGGGATGCTCGCCTGCAGCTCTTCGAGCAGCAGATCGCCCGTCACCGGGTTTTCGACCCGGGCAAGAATTTGCGACACGATCCGAAACGGGGTGGGCGCGATTCCTGTGGCCATGCCGGAGTGCACACCCTCAGTCAACACGCGCACGCGCAGCCGGCCGGTGAGATTTCCTCGCAGCGATGTAGTGCACCAGACCTGGTCGTAATTGCCGCATTCGGCGTCGAGGCAGACGACGAGTGACGGATTGCCGATGGCGTCGCCCAGCGCGTCGAGGTGCGCCGGCAAATCGACGCTACCACTTTCTTCGCACGCTTCGATGAGGAGTACACAACGGGCGAGCTTGATCTTCTGCTCCTTCAGGGCCGCGATGGCGGTGAGAGAGCTGAATACGGCATAGCCATCGTCGGCGGCCCCGCGTCCATACAACTTGCCGTCCCGGACGACCGGGTCCCAAGGGCCTAGTCCGGGCAGCCAGCCGGTGAATTCGGGCTGCTTGTCGAGGTGGCCGTACAACAGGACGGAGCCGGGCAACTCGCCGGGGATGTCGACCAGGAGCAGGGGTGTCTTACCGGGGAGCCGCTTGATTTCCACGCGCATTCCCGGAATGGGCTGGACCCGGCACCACTGCGCCATGAGTTGCACCGCCGCCTCCATGTGCCCGTGGCTCTCCCATTTCGGATCGAACATCGGCGACTTGTTGGGAATCCGGACGTAGGCGACGAGGCGTTCGAGAATCGACTCATCCCAGGTTTTGCGAACCGATTTACGCAGCTGCTCGAGATCCATGGCAGTCTCCGAAATGTAAGAAAATCAAATAGATGGAAGGCCGAAGAGCGTCCGCGTCGCAGCCGTGCTGAAGCGTGCGAGGGTCGCGACCGTCTCGCCTCGTGCGCGCGCCACCACCGCCGCGATGTGCGGCAGATACGCGGGCTCATTTCTGCGCGAGGCGGGCTTCGGGCGCAAGTCGCGCGGCAACAGGTAAGGCCCGTCCGTCTCCAACAACAGGCGCTCAGCCGGAATCTCTCTCATGAGCGGTAGCAGGTGAGCGCCGCGGCGCTCATCGCAGATCCAACCGGTAATGCCAATGGCAAAGCCCAATTCCAGGTATGCCGTGAGCTCGTGGGCGGCGCCCGTGAAGCAGTGAGCGACTCCACCGATCAACGTCGAGCGGTGCTCCTTCAGGATGGCGAGGAAATCCTCGTGCGCATCACGCTGGTGCAGGAACACGGGCTTGCGCACTCGGGCGGCAAGCTCGAGCTGGCGGTGAAACGCGGCCTGCTGTACCGCCCTGGGCGAAAAGTCCCGGTAGTAATCGAGACCGCATTCCCCGGCGGCTACGACCTCGGGCTGCCGCGCGAGCTCTTCGAGCACGCTGAGCGAGTCGGGCGTCAACTCCGTTGCATGGTGGGGATGGACGCCGGCCGTCGCGAACAGCCGGCCCGGGCGAGAGCGTGCGAGCTCGAGCGCTTTCTGCGACCCATCGATGCTCGCCCCGGTCACCATCATCTGTACGACGCCTGAGGCCTCAGCGCGCGCGATCACGGCGTCCCGATCGCTGTCGTAGCTGTCGTGACTTAGATTGATTCCGATGTCGATGAGCGCGGGCGAGGCCGGAGGCAGGGGGGGTGTGGTATCGTTCGTCATGCGCCACCCGCATTCTACTGAACGCGGAACCGTCGAAAAAATGTGTTTGGATCCTGCGCGCAATAAATCCGCCCGCTCCTGGCTGCTCCTGCTCATCGCAGGGTTTCTGGCGGCCGCGCCGCCTGCGCCCGCAGCGGATTTGAACTGGCTCGACATCGAGAGCCGCATCCAGTACGGCTATTTCACCGAAGACACGCGGTCGTTGCACAACCTCGTGGAGCCGCTCGGTTCCAATGACTCGCACGACCGGCTGAAAAGCTATTACGCGGGACTGCTGGCGTACCGGCTCACCCTTTTGGCGCAGGCGCAGGCAGATCAATCCGCCGCCACCGGCAAAGCGCCGCCCCCCATCCGCAGGAACGATCGCAGTAAGAACGAGGCGCGCCAGACGGTGGAGCGCTGCGTCGGCTCGCTCGACCAGGCCCTGGAAGTCCAAAGCAACTTCGCGGAGGCGCTGGCGCTGCAGTCCGCCTGTCTGGGCATGCTGGCCGACCTGAGCACCTGGCGGGCACCGCTCGCCGCGCCCAAAAGCGCCACTCAGCTGCGCAAGGCGTTGCGGATCGCTCCGAAGAATCCACGCGTGCTGTTGCTCGATGCGATCAGTGACTACGAGCATGCGAAAGGGCCCGGTGGTGATGCTGAGCACCCCTGCTCAAAGTTCAAAACGGTGGCGGCGTTGTTCGATGCAGAGCGCGCGGACGTCGACCAGGTGCCGGGATGGGGTGCCGCGGAAGCCTACATGTGGCTGGGGCGGTGTTATCTCGATATCGGCAACCCCAACGAGGCGCGTGATGCGTTAGAACGGGCGCTGCTCATTGCACCTGAATTCGGACAGGCCCACCGGTTGCTCGCCACCATCACGTCAGGTTAAATCAAGCAACAGCACGTATAGGAGGGCTCGCGCGATGAATGTCCCCCAACCGGTTAACCCGCCGGCTTCGCCGGACCTCGGTATTCGCGTGATCTACATGCTGCTGTTCGCAGTGGTGTTCTGGGCTCTGTGCTGGATACTGGCTGCCAGCACCGTAGTGCAACTCATCGTAAGACTCCTAAACGGCCGCCCGAATCCGGACCTCACGCGTTTCGGGGCTTCGTTGGCACGTTACGCGCGTCAGGTGATCGAATTTCTGACATTTGTCACCGAGCTGGCGCCGTATCCGTTCACAGCGTGGCCGGTGGAAGGCTGAAGCGAGCATTGCAAGCGCCGATCCGTCAGTTATGACGGGGCAACAAGACAGTGCCGCATGGTATCGTTGCGCGACTCACAAGGACTGAATGACTCGATGCCTCCCGATCCCGATAAACGCCAGTTGTTGGAACAGTTGCGCATCGACCCGGTGCACCGCGACGAGGAGACGACATCGTCCCGCACACTGTGGATAACCGCGGGTGTTGTGGTGGCCGTGGTTCTAGTGGGCGCGGCTGTTGCCTACTTCGTGTTGCGGGGGCCTCGTTTCGAGGTTGAGGCGGCCACCGCGGCGGCGCCCGCGTCCTCGGCTGGCCCGACAGCGATATTGCAGGCCACCGGTTATGTTACGGCGCGCCGGCAAGCCACGGTTTCCGCGCAGATCACGGGTGCGCTCAAAGAGGTTCTCATCGAGGAGGGCGAGCGTGTTACCGCCGGCCAGGTGTTGGCCAAGGTGGACGACACAGCGCAGCGCGCGGCCCTGGCGCAAAGCGCCGCGCAGGTGGAGGTTGCAAAGGCGGTTCTCGTGCAGGAGCAGGCGCAACTCGAGCAGGCGCGCCGCGATCTGAAGCGCAACCAGGATCTCATCGACCGGCATCTCGTTTCCCAGCAGGCGCTGGAGACCGCCGATACGGCGGTTCTGACCCAGCAAGCGCTCGTTGCCTCTCAAGTCAGACAAGTCGAGTTGTCGGTGGCCGCGCAGCGCGGTGCCCAGGTGCAACTCGACTACACGACAGTGCGCGCGCCGTTTTCAGGTGTCGTGACCGCGAAGGCGGCGCAGGCGGGCGAGATCGTGTCGCCGATCTCCGCAGGTGGCGGATTTACGCGCACCGGTGTCGGCACGATCGTGGACATGGACTCGTTGGAAATCGAAGTTGATGTCAACGAGGCCTACATCAACCGCGTCCGGCCCAACCAACCGGCGGAGGCCGTCCTCGACGCGTATCCCGACTGGACGATACCGGCACACGTGATTGCCATCATCCCGACAGCGGACCGCAGCAAGGCCACCGTGAAAGTCCGGATCGCGATCGACCTGAAAGATCCCCGCATTCTTCCCGATATGGGCGTGCGCGTGTCGTTCCTCGAGGAGGCGGCGAAGAGCACTGACGCGGCGGCGGGCGGGACACAGAGCCCGGCGGGCCCACGGGGCCTGCTCGTGCCTTCCGGAGCGATCGTCGAGCGGGACGGCCGCAGCATGGTGTTCACAATCGAGGGTGATCATGCCCATGCGACCCCGGTGACGCCGGGCCAGACTTACCGAGACCTGCGCGAAGTGGAAGGTCTCGCGAGCGGAGCGCGCGTCGTGAAAGCGCCTCCGGCCGAGATGACCGACGGAGCCCGGATCGTCGTCAACAAACAGTGAGGGGACGGCATGAGCGTTCTGGTAGAAATTCGCAAGCTGAGCAAGGTCTACGAGCGGGGCAAAGAGAAGATCGAGGTCCTGCATCACGTCGATCTCGACATCGAGCAGGGTGACTTCCTGGCTCTCATGGGCCCGTCGGGTTCCGGCAAGACCACCCTGTTGAATCTCATCGGCGGGCTCGATTCCCCCACCGAGGGCACCCTCTCGGTTGCCGGCAAGCGGATCGACAACCTCGGGGAAGGGGCGCTGGCGAAATGGCGCGCCTCGAACGTGGGCTTCGTGTTTCAGTTCTACAACCTGCTGCCGATGTTGTCGGCGCGGAAGAATGTTGAGTTGCCGCTGCTGTTGACCCGCCTCGGGTCGGCGCAACGCAAACGCAACGCCGGCGTTGCCCTCGACCTGGTCGGGCTCTCGGATCGCGCGGCACATAAGCCCGGCGAACTCTCGGGCGGACAGCAGCAACGCGTAGCCATCGCGCGCGCTATCGTGTCGGACCCGACACTGTTGGTCTGCGACGAGCCGACGGGCGACCTGGATCGTCAGTCGGCGGAGGAGATCCTGGGCCTGCTGCAGCAGCTGAATCGCGAGCACGGTAAGACCATCATCATGGTCACGCATGATCCGAAGGCCGCCGAGCATGCGCGTCACGTGTTGCATCTGGACAAGGGCACCCTGGTCGAGCGGCCCGATACCGTGCCTGCATGAAATACCTGCACCTCGTCTGGGCGGCCTTGTTCCGGCGCAAGACGCGGACGCTTTTCACCTTGTTGTCGATCCTTGCCGCATTCCTGCTGTTCGGCCTGTTGGATTCGGTGCGCATGGCGTTTGCGAACGCTGGCGGCAGCATCGTCGGCGCCGATCGCCTCGTGACCATGTCGAAGGTCAGTTTCACGTTGTCGTTGCCAAAGAGCCTGTTGCCGCGGATCGAGGCGGTACCGGGCGTGGCGGAGGTGTCCTACGCCAACTGGTTCGGTGGTGTCTACCAGGAGCCGAGGAATTTCTTTCCGAACGAGGCCGTGGCGGACAACTTCCTCGACCTGTATCCGGAATGGATCATGCCGGCGGAGCAACGTAAGGCGTTCAAGGCGACCCGCACGGGGGCCATCGTAGGGCAGAGCCTGGCGGACCGCTTCCACTGGAAGTTGGGCGACAAGATCCCGCTGCAGGCGACTATTTTTCCCAAGAAGGACGGCTCCAACACCTGGATCTTCGACCTGGTGGGGATCTATCACGTGCGCGATGAGAAGCTGAAGGGCCAGGAGAACGTGATGTTCTTCAATTGGGATTACTTAAACGAGGCGGCCCGGTTCGCCGGTAACAGCACGGTCGGCTGGTACGCGGAAAAACTCGCCGATCGTGGCCAGGCGGACTCGGTGGCGCAGGCCGTGGACCGGTTGTCGGCTGACTCGGACCACGAGACCAAGACCCAGAGCGAGCAGTCCTTCACCACCGCCCTGGTGAGTCAGTTCGCCAATATAGGACTCATTGTCGGGGCGATCATGGCGGCGGTCTTTTTCACCCTGGTGCTACTGACGGCTAACACCATGGCACAGGCGGTGCGGGAGCGCGTGCCGGAGCTGGCGGTGCTCAAGACCATCGGATTCTCGAATCAAAGCGTATTGGGCCTGGTGCTGGCGGAGTCCGTGCTGTTGCTGTTGCTCGGTGGCTGCATCGGTGTCGCCGTCTCGGGGATCGTCGTGAACGTCGTGCGAGCGAGGCTGGGGGACCAGTTGCCCCTGGCGCCCCTGGACTCGTCCATCTGGCTCAGTGGCCTGGCGCTGATGGTCCTCATCGGGCTCGTCGTCGGCGCACTGCCGGCAGTGCGGGGCATGCGCTTGCGCATCGTAGATGCGCTGTCGGGTCGCTGACATGAACTCGTTCATGGGAAAGCTGGGATTCGGGTTGGCCATGATGGCCGCGGTCGTAGTGCCCGTTATCCTGCTGACCGAGTCGCCGTGGTGGCTCGTGCTGGCGTTCGTGCTGTTGTTGGCTTTGTGGATGGCTCTCACGCGAACCGGACAACAGTCGTGGTCGGTGACCAAGGTCGGTATCGCGACCATCCCGCAACGGCTCGGGTCCTCGTCGGTGGTCGTCGTCGGAATCGCGGGAGTCGTCGGAGTTCTGGTGGCTCTCTTGTCGATGGCCGCGGGATTCGAGAGCACGCTGCGCGCGACCGGCACGGACGACACGGTCATTGTCATGCGCGCCGGCGCGCAGACGGAACTCAACTCGGTTGTCGATCACGACACGGCCGTAGTGGTGTCGCAGGCGGCGCAGGTTCTGCATAACCCGGCGGGACAGCCCATCGCTTCACCGGAGTTGGTGGTCATCGCGTCGCTGCCAAAGATGAGTGACGGACTCGATGGCAACGTGGAGATCCGTGGCGTGGGAGAACACGCCTGGGAATTGCGGCCCTACATTAAAGTCATCGAAGGCATCAAGTTTCATCCGGGACTGCGTGAGTTGATGGCTGGTAAGCGCGCCACTGGGCAATTTCGCAACCTCAGCGTCGGCTCGAGCCTCAGGCTCAACGGACAGTCCTGGACGATCGTGGGCGTGTTCGAATCCAATGATTCCCACGACTCGGAGCTGTGGGGCGATACCGATATCGTCGCCTCAACGTACCGGCGCGGGGCCAGTACCTCGTCGGTCAGCATGCGCCTGACCGGCGTCGATGCGTTCGAGGCGATCAAGGCGGCGCTGACGACCGACCCCCGGATCAAGGTGGACGTTACCACCACCCGTACCTACTACAACCAGCAGTCGGAGGGCATCACGCAGGCCATCCGGGTCCTGGGGATCACCGTCGGGGTCATCATGGCGGTTGGGGCGATTTTCGGCGCTCTCAATACGATGTACGCCGCGGTCGCGGCCCGCGCCCGTGAAATAGCAACACTGCGCGCGATCGGTTTTCGGGGCCTGCCGGTCATCGTGTCCGTGCTCATCGAGACCATGTTGTTAGCCCTTTTGGGCGGCGTGCTCGGGGCGGGCATCGCCTGGGCCATTTTCGACGACTACACCGCCTCGACGCTGGGCTCGAATTTCAGTCAGGTGGTGTTTGCCTTCAAGGTCTCACCCGCTTTGCTGTGGGGAGGACTCAAGTGGGCGCTGGCCATCGGGTTTGTCGGCGGCTTGTTCCCGGCGGTTCGCGCGGCTCGAATACCGGTCACCGTCGGATTGCGTGAGCTGTAGGTTACACGCCGGGCCAGCGGGATAGAGAACAGCAGCAGCCAGAAGGGGTCCAGGGCGCCGCCGCCGCCCTTGCCGCCGGATGTCGAGTTAGTAGTCGTGTTGCTCGAGCTGGAATCCGGTGGCGTCGCGGTATTTCCCGGGTCCGGGGCCGAGGTAGCGACGGGGACGTTGTAGTTCACAACGGCGTACGCCGTTCCGTTGTTGCAATCGAGCTGGTAAGTCACCTTTCCTGCAGTTCCCGAGGTGGTCGTTACCGACCCTGAGTTGCCCAGCGTGCCTTGCCAGTGGGCGTCTGCCGCAGCACCGCTGGGAATGCAAACCACCGAGCCTGGAGCGCTCCACGTCAAAGTGATGGGGGTGTTGACGGTGGCGCTGGTCGGGTTGGCGGTAAGAAGAGTCAATGGCTGGACGTTGACCTGGGTCGTCGCCTGTATCACCTGCGCACCGCTGCCGCAGGTGACTGTGTAGAGGTAGGTGCCCCAACTCGCCGGGGTGCTCGTCGCCGAGCCGATGGGATCTGCCGAGACAGGCGTTGCTGCCGTTCCCAGCGATTCATCGAGGTATGTGCATGGCGAGACCGTCGAGGCCCAGGACAAAGTCGTAGGATTGCCTTGTGTGAGATAGTTGGTGGAGGCGGTAAGGGTAATGCCCGGTGCCGCGACTATCACCGCAACCTGCGATTGAGACGCCGACGCTCCCGATCCGCAGGTTAGCGTGAAGAGATACGTGCCCTGGGCGGACTCACTCAATGTCTGTGTCCCGGCAGCGCTCTTTGCGCCTGCCCAACCGTCGCTCCCGGTGCCTCCTGCAGCAATGCAGGGACCCGTGCCGGAAGACCACGAAAGTGAGTAGGGCGAGTTGGCGACCCAGCGGGTGGCGGACGCCGTCAGAGCTCCGGGCGCTTGTGTGGCGACCCAGTTGATCGTTGTCGAAGCTGTCAAGGCCCCACCCAGGATCCCACACTGGAGGGTGTAGGTGTACTGCCCGGGCGTGTAGACGACATCGGCTGCCGAGCCGGCCGGGAATTGCCCCTCAAGGGTGACGAGTCGCTGCCCGTTCGGTCCCGTGGCGAGCAGATAACAGCCGCTGATGTTCGAGCTCCACAGGAGGTCCGGCGAGCCCGGTCCCGCTAGTGCGGTGGTGCTGTAGATCTGCTGTTGGGGTGCGACCGCGGTGAGCGAGATCGCCGGCGAGTCGGGGACAAACACGACGGTTACACTCGAGCTGGCCGATTGCCCATCCCCGCTACAGGTCAGAGTGTAGGTGTAGGTTCCAGCCGTTGTTTCCGTCAGTGTCGCGGACCCAGTAACGGTCACTGCGGGACTGCTCGAGGTCCAGATATCCGTCGACGCGCCTCCGCTGGGGACACACTGTCCGCCCGACGCTCCGCCACCAGCCCATTGCAACGTGATGTTTTGTCCGGTTCTGATCCGATTGGCATTGGCTGACAGCGCGACGTAAGGGGGCACCACGTACACCGTAATCGTCGTGGCTGCCGCTCGGGCGCCGCTACCGCAGGACAATGTGTATGTCATCGTCCCCGCGTGAGGCGCCAGAACATTCTGTAGGCCGTAAGCAGCTTTTGACCCGGCCCAACCGTCGCCGGCGACTCCGCCGGTGGCGACACACGGGGTTACGTTCGCGGACCAGCCGACGGAGAACGTTCCGCCCACCATGACCGGCGCGGCCGGTCCGACCAGGCCACTCGTGGCCGCTACGAAGTTCCAATACACATCGACGCTGCCGTGACCCTGCATGTTGCCGATGTTGCAGGTCAACGAGTAGGTGACATAGCCGGGCGTAAAGTTGGTAATGGGGAGTGCGCCGGCGGCTCCGTGGGTACCGGCCCAACCGTCGCCGGAGGTACCGCCGACGCCAGTGCACGACTGCGCGCCGTCGACGCTCCAACTCAAAGTCACCGTCTCGCCCAGTGCGGGTCCTGTGTTATCGACGGTTACGGTGATGGGCACCAGGCCGAAGCCCGTCACGGACATCCGACCGGTATTGTCGGGATCGAGAACGGACTGCAATGTGACGTTGCCCGTGGTGCTCGTCGTGTCGGCCGTCGAGGTCCAAACGCTCGAGAGAGCGGTGTACTGTGCGGCGACGTTGCTGTCGGTTGCGGCAGCCAACGGAGTGACGGGGCAGTATCCGGCCGAGCCGACGCCGTCCGCCAGGTTCGCGAGACTGCCGCTGCCGACGACATTGTTGTTTGGGTCGAAAAGGGCGCCGCCCGAGGAGCCGGCACCGACTTCGCCCTGTTGATTGACGACTCCCCAGAAGGTCGAGCTATATCCGACCTGCAGGGTCGCGGCGGAAATGTGTTGCAGCAGGGCCGGCCCGTACCAGCTGACATATTGCTTGTCATTGCCGAGTGCATGATGGATGGAGTAGCCGCCGGCGAATACGCTGCCGCTCGCATCCCATCCCGCGTAGAAGGCGTCGTTGGCAGCCGGGGGTGCGTCGAGTTTTATCAGCCACGCGTCTTGCTGTTCCACGACCGTGACCGCGCCGCTCTGTGTGGTGGTGGCGCCGAAGTAGATCGATTGCAGGGTTTGCCCGCAGGCGCTCACAGCGTCCCAATAAATGACGACCGATTCGGCTGCGTTGGGATCGCCGCCCCCCAGTTTGCCGGTCTGACAGTGCCTGGCAGTCAGGACGTAGGGTGTGCCATCACCCCGGGTGTTGTTTAGAAGCGTGCCGGTGCATTGGTACTGGTCGCCGATGAGCACGGCGACTGTCGCTTGCGCCGGACCCTGATTCGCGGCAGTCGCGCTGCATGAGTAGTTCTGAGTGCAGTTGGTGCCGGTCGTCCCCGCCTGGGATGCCATGATGCGCCGATAATGCGGGTGATCGGCTACACCGCCGCCGAGGCCCCGATAACCCGCCTGCAGGCTGTCTACCTCCAGCTCCACGCGACTCGCCTCGTTGGTATTGACTGACACGGTGATTTCGAGCGTGTCACCGATTAGAGGGCGCGACCACAGGCCACCGCGACTGACATCCCGCGCTTGGTAGGTCGCACGTGTGGAACCAGCGGTTACCGTCAGGACCGCGCTTGGCGGTAGGGCGAGGTGCGATGCGTGGAAAGAAAGCGAAATCGCGGTGGGAACTTGCACGTTGTAGGTCCACGTGCTCGTGGATCCCGTGCGCATCCAGCGTCCTTGCGTCGAGGTCGAAGCGGGGTGCGGGATGTTGACTGCGAAACGATTGCGGTCGTGGGCCGCGCTGTCGATCAGAGGATCGAGGTTGACACTGAGGGAATCAACAGCGACCGCGGTGGCATGCGCGGCATTGAGTCGGAATATGACCCAGGCGAGGAAGAGCAGTATCCGAAAGGGTCGCCAGGATCCGTGCGAGCTAAAGCGGGGCATGCTGTCTTTCTAATTCTGCGGCGCGCATGCCGATCATAAGCACAGAAGGCGTTCCTGACTACCGGACCGGCGTCGCGGGGCGCCGATTCAACATAAGGGGCGCGGCCGGATGTTATGACAGCTTCTCGAGTGCGGCACACAGCGCGAGAACATCTTCCTCGCGCTGGTCCCACGAGACGACGAAGCGGGTCTCGCCGGTGCTCGCCGCATTCCAGTCGTAGAATTCGAAACCTGCCTGGCGCAGCGCCTGTTTGCGTTCCTGGCCGAGCGCGAGAAAGATTTCGTTCGCCTCGACGGGATGCATCAGCAGCTTTGCGCCCGCACGGCCGATTTTCCGGGCGAAGTCGTTCGTGCGTCGTGCGTTACGCAACCACAGTCCCGTTTCTACGTAAGCCAGGAGCTGCGCCGACACGTAACGTGACTTCGAAAGGAGATGGCCGGACTGTTTACGTCGTAGCTCGAAGTCCCGCACCAGGGTCCCGTCAAAGAACACCACCGCCTCGGCGGCTAGCGCACCGTTCTTGGTGGCACCGAATGACAGAATGTCGACACCTGCTCGCCAGGTGACATCACCTGGATGGCAATCCAGGAACGCCACCGCGTTCGCGAAGCGTGCGCCGTCCATCTGCACCTTGAGGCCATGGTCGTGGGCGAGCTTGCACAGGGCACCGAGCTCATCAGGGCGATAGGACGTCCCGAGCTCGGTTGCCTGTGATAAGGCCAGGGCTGTCGGCTGAGTCGTATGGAGGGAAACGGGATGGGCCTCCAGGGCAGCGGCCAATGCGGCGTGCGTCACCTTGCCGTCGGGCGCCTGGAGTAATTCGATTTGTGCCCCACCGGAGAAGAAGCCGGGTGCTCCGGCCTCGTCGTTCGCGATGTGGGCTTCTTCATGCGCAAAGATCACTCCATAGGAGGGAGTCAATGTCGCCAGGCTCAGGGAGTTCGCCGCGGTACCCGTCGACACCGGGAATGCGCGGACCTGCGTGCCGAAATAAGCGCTCAGGCAGTCATCGAGTCGTCGTGTCCACGGGTCATTGCCGTACGCCGAGACGAGGCCGTGATTCGCGTCGGACAGGGCCGCGAGGATCTCCGCGGAGGCCGTCCCAGTGTTATCACTGAAAAATCGCAAAATGGGGCTCCTATTCGACGCGCCAGCGGAATGACCATGCGCCAAAGGTCAGAAAAATGAGCGCCGTCACGCCGAGATACAACAGGTTAGGTGCGATCTGCGCGATGCCGGCGCCGTCCAGCATCACGGCGCGGCCGCCTTCGAGAACGTGAGTGAGCGGAAAGATGTGAGCCGCCCACTGTACCCAGCGTGGCGAGCCTTCGAGTGAGAACCAGATGCCCGACACCAGCATCATCGGCCATGTCAGCAGATTGAGCATTCCACCGACGAGCTCCTCGCTCGAAACGCCGGCGGCGATCGTGAGGCCCAAAGCGATCATCGACAGGGCGCCCAAGACAGCGAGGAGTAACAGGAGCGCGACACTGCCGGCCGAGTGAAAGTGAATGATGGTTCCAACACCCACGTAGAGAACCGTGGTGACAAAGAGGATCAGGCACAGTCGCGACAGCACCTGCGCGGTGAGGAATTCGAAAGCGGTGAGCGGTGTCGCGTGCAGCCGTTTCAGAAAGCCGGTTTTCCGATATCGCAGTACCACGTAGCCGACACCGAACAGGCAGCTGAACATCATGTTCATTCCAAGAATGCCCGGGAACAGCCAGTCGACGTAGCGCATCGCGGCGCCGGTGACTGGTTGGCGCTGCGCGCCGGGTGCCGCGGCGAGCAACAGCTTCTCGACGATGTAGCCTTTCGGCGCATCAGTGTTCACCCAGTAACGGACCACACCCTTGAGATCGACGAGCAGATCGATCTGTTGGTGCGTGATCTTCTGCAGTCCGTCAGGCTCATTCGCGATGGGAACGAAGTCGACGTAGCGCTCCTGCAGGAACGGGTGCGCCTGTTTGTCGATGCTGGAGGCGACGACTCCAACCTTGAACAGCGGCCGCGCGGGTCCCCCAAATACGAAGCCCATGCCGACGACCAGGCTGATCGGCAGCAGGAGTGTGAAAATCAGCGTGGCCCGGTCACGTATGAACTCCAGGTTGCGCGCGTGCCAGACGGCTAACAGGCGCCGGATCATGTGCGCAACTCCTTGCCGGTGAGCTCGAGAAAGAGATCCTCGAGATTGGGCGGCCGGATGCGCAAATTCTTCAACGGCACATGGGCATCGAGGAGCGTGCGCAGGGTGGTCTCGAGATCCTGCGTGGCGATCTCGATGCGGTCGCTCGAGTCAATGATCTTCAAGGGCAATTGGCGCGCGGCTTCGGGAAAATCCTGTCGGGGTAGTTCCAGCAGGACCTCCTCGAAGTGCTGCTGCAGGAGTTCGCGCGGGCCGCCCTGGGCGATGATGTGCCCGCCATCCATGATGGCGATGTCGTCGCAGAGCAGTTCCGCCTCGTCCATGTAGTGTGTCGTGAGAATGATGGTCTTTTTCCGCGCCTTGATGGACTGGATGAGTTCCCAGAAATTGCGGCGCGCCTGGGGATCGAGTCCGGTGGTGGGCTCGTCCAGGAACAGGATCGCGGGATCGTTCACGAGCGCGATGGCGAGCAGCAGCCGTTGCTGCTGGCCGCCGGAGAGCTTGCGGTTATCGCGTCCGGCGAGTTTTTCCAGTGCGCAGAGCCGAATGATCTCCTCGACGTCGAGTCCGCGGTCATAAAGCGAGCGGAACATCGTGAGGGTCTGTCGCACAGTGAGGAAATCCTGCAGCGACGTTTTCTGGAACAGAATTCCGGCTTCCTCGCGAAATCGAGAGCCTTGAAGCTCGCCGCGATAGAGGACCTCGCCCGAGGTCGCGGTGAGAATGCCTTCCATGACTTCGATGGTCGTCGTCTTGCCGGCGCCATTGGGTCCGAGCAGGCCGAAACAGACTCCTTCAGGCACGCTGAATGAAACCCCGTCCACCGCGTTTACGGTGGGGTATCGCTTGATCAGATTACGGACTTCGAGAATTGGTATCATGGGTCACGTGAGCTACACCGATATGGTAACGCCACAGTTGCCGTTGTGGTCGGACAAGGATGCCGCCGAGGCGTGGGTCGTTCGAGAGAGTACTCGCGCCCGTCGTCTTACCGTACGCGTGTTCCACACGGGGCGCGTGGAAGTGGTCGTGCCCGCGCGAACCTCGCCGCGTGCGGTCGAACATTTTCTCGAGCGTCATCGTGATTGGATCGAACGCAAACGTCATGAAGCACGGCAAAAGGCAGTACCGGATACACCATTCCCGCCGCCGCGGATAGAGCTGGCGGCTTGCGAAGAGACCTGGCGAGTCTTTCCTTCGGGCGGCGACGGCCGCGCACGAGTGAGCGTCATCGGCCCCGGTTTGCTGGCGTTGAGCGGCGATGCCCGCAACAAGCACTCGATGCGTCTTTTACTGCGCCGCTGGCTGGTGGAGCGCGCGCATGAGGTCCTGGGGCCTGCACTGGAAGAGTGCGCCCGCGAGCTGGGTTTCAGCTTCGAACGGATAATTATCCGTCGCCAGCGCACGCGCTGGGGAAGTTGCTCGACTCGCGGCACCATCAGTCTCAATTGCTGTCTCCTGTTTCAACGGCCGGAGGTGGTGCGCTATCTGCTGATTCACGAGCTGGTGCACACGCTGCACATGAACCACTCGCGCCGCTTCTGGCAACGAGTCGCCCGACACTGCCCGGAGTATGAGAGTCTCGACCGGGAATTACTCGACGGCTGGCGGCGGGTACCGTCATGGGTTTTTAGTGACGACTAAAATGACAGGCCATAGTGACGACTGACAAGACAGATCAGGTCGATCTCTCCGACGAGGGCATCCACTGGGAGCTCGGCTCGTCGCTGTCCTATGGGGAGTATCTGCATCTCGAGAAGATACTCGATGCGCAGAAGCCGCTCTCCTTCGAGCACGACGAGACGATGTTCATCATCGTGCACCAGACCTCGGAGCTGTGGATGCGGCTCATGCTGCACGAGTTGTCGGCGGCGCTGGAGTGTATCCGGCGTGACGATCTCGATCCTACTTTCAAGATGTTCACGCGCGTCTCGCGCGTGCAGACGCAGCTCATCGCGACCTGGGATGTGTTGTCGACCATGACACCCTTCGAGTACTCAGCGTTTCGCAACGCTCTGGGGCGCTCGTCAGGATTCCAGTCGTTTCAATATCGAATGTTGGAATTCATGCTCGGCAACAAGCACGCGGAGATGATCGCCGTGCACCGGCGCGACCCCGTTGCCTACGAGGCACTCGAGCGGGCGCTGGACGCGCCGTCGCTGTACGACGAGGTGCTGCGCCTGTTGAGTCGCCGCGGCTACGGCATACCTGACGATTACCTGACACGCGACTTCCGCGAGCCGTATCGTGCCAGCAAAGAAGTCGCGGGCGCGTGGCTCGGCGTGTACCACAATGCCGAAAAAGACTGGGATCTCTACGAGCTCGCCGAGCGGCTCGTCGATCTCGATCACAACTTTCAGCTGTGGCGCTGCCACCATCTGAAGACGGTGGAGCGCATCATTGGCTACAAGCCCGGTACCGGCGGCAGCGGTGGGGTCTCCTACCTGGCGAAGGCGTTGGAGCTCAAGTTCTTTCCGGAGTTGTGGCAGATCCGGACTTCGATGTAGCCACGACGCTCAATGCTCCGCGCCTTCGACGGCGAACTTCAGACGCGCGAGTGCGTCGTCCCACTGACTCGAAATCCGCTCCAGGCAGCGGCGGGCTCCTTCGAGTTGCCGCGTCTCGACCTTCCACAAACGCTCGCGACCCACGCGGATGTCGCGCACGAGGCCGGCTTCCGCAAGGATGGTCAGGTGTTTGGTGATGGCCTGTCGCGTGACGACGGAGCCTGCAGTGAGGCGGGAGATCGACAGTGGCCCGCCTGAGGACAGGCGGGCCACCAGCTCGAGCCGGGTTTTGTCGCCGAGGGCGGAGAAAACCGGCGCAGAGCCGCGGATGTCATCAAGGGTGCTGGCTGACATATTTCTCGATGTTACCCATCTGGATCCCCCAGCCTTCCGAATTGCCGCGATAGGCGGTGTCGCGACGGTCGAGCGGAATGCCGTCGAAGCCGGACTCCGTGACTTTCAGAAGAGTGCCGCCCGGCACCTCGGTGAGCTCGAAGGTCACCAGGGTCGTGGGCTCGTGTGAATAGTCTTTATTCGGGTCGATGGCATTGGGACGCCAGCGCCAGGAGAACAGCCGCTCGGGCTCCATTTTCTCAACCGTGACCGTCCAGGTCAGGTGCTCATAGCCCGGATGCAGTATCGGGCCCGAGATGGACTGCCCGGGTACGAACGGATCGGTGAGCTTCACCCGAAACCAGTCGCCGAATTCGGCTGAGTGGGTCAGGGCGCGCCAGACCCGCTTTGGCGGGGCTTTCAGAAGAACCTGTTTCTCGATGCGATCGGTATTTGTGGGCATATGCAACCTCCGGGTTGCATATTACCTCGATGATCCGTAAAGAGCAACCAATTGGTTGCATCTTGCAGCGGCAGGGGTTTGCTAGGTCCAGTCGACGCAGGTGACCCCGAGGTCCTGCGCGGTGCGCCGGGCCTTTTCCGAGCCGTTGACCAGAAACCCGTGAGTCGCGAGACGCAGATGGGGAAGGTCGGTGGAGGAGTTGCCGTAGGCCGTCGTGTCGAGTCCCGGATGCCGCTCGCGCAGTGCGATGAAGCAGCGCGCTTTCTCTTCACCCTTGCGGTTAGGTGTCGTGAGCGAGCCGTTGAGGCGGTCGCCGTCCCAACGCACACCGGTGCAGATAGTCTCGTTGAAACCGAGCTCGCGGGCGATCGTGGGGACGTATAAGTCAGTGCTCGCGCTCATGAGGACCAGGTGGTCCCCGGCGCGGCGGTGCTCGGCTATTCGCTCCATTGCGTCGGCGAAGGTGCCGCGAGCGATGAGCGGGGGCACGAAACGGCTGGTCCAGGCGTCTATTTCGCTGCGGCGGCTGCCGGCGAGAGCGGCCTTGATGAAGGCCTCTTTGACCCGTCCCTCGTCGGTGCGACCGAGGAGGTATTCAACTGTCGGGGGCGCGACCGTTGCGAAGAGGGGCAAGCGCCAGGGCTTGCGACGGATGACGAAGCCCATTGCATAGGGCAGCAGGGTGTCGTGACGTGTGATGGTCTCGTCGAGATCGAAAACAACGAGTTGGGCTGGCATCGGTACGTCGAGCGGGCCTGCGCCACTGGCGATGACGCAGGCCTTAGGATCGTTGGTCTCAGTACGCTTGGCGCGCTTACTTATGCCGCGGACTTTTGCGAAGCCAACTGCCGCAGGACGTAGTGGAGGATGCCGCCGTGGCGGAAGTACTCCCGCTCCTTCGGCGTGTCGATGCGGACGCGCACGGTGAACTCGATCGGCTTGCCGCCGTCCGCCTTCGCCGTCACTTTCACTTCCTTCGCATCGCCGCTGCCGAGGCCCGCAATGGAGAACACTTCCTTCCCCGTGAGACCGAGCGACTGCGCATTCTGTCCCTGGTGGAATTGCAGCGGGACGACGCCCATGCCGATGAGGTTCGAGCGATGGATGCGCTCGAAGCTCTCAGCGATCACCGCCTTCACACCGAGCAACATGGTGCCCTTCGCGGCCCAGTCGCGCGAGGAGCCGGTGCCATACTCGCGGCCGGCGAGAATGATCAGCGGCGTGTTTTCTTTCTTATAACGCATGGCCGCGTCGTAGATCGAAAGCTGCTCGCCGCTCGGCAGATGGATGCTCACGCCTCCCTCGACACCCGGGACGAGGAGGTTGCGCAGGCGGATGTTGGCGAAGGTGCCGCGCATCATGACTTCATGGTTGCCGCGCCGTGCGCCGTAGGAGTTGAAATCGACGGGCTGCACACCCTGCTCGATGAGATAACGGGCGGCCGGGCTGCTCTTCGAGATGTTGCCTGCGGGCGAGATATGGTCCGTCGTAACGGAGTCGCCGAGCACTGCCAGGGCGCGCGCGCCGCTGACGTCGGCGAGCGGGGCCGGCGTCATAGTCATGCCTTCGAAGTAAGGCGGGTTCTTCACATAGGTCGATTTCTCGTCCCACGTGTAGCGCTTACCGGCGGGCACCTTGATGCTGCTCCAGTTGCTGTCGCCGGTGAATACGCTCGCGTAGCTGTTGCGGAACATCTCGGAGTTGATGGACGTCAGGAGAAGGTCCTGAACTTCCTTATCGCTGGGCCAGATGTCGGCCAGGTAAACGGGCTTGCCGTCCTTGCCGGTGCCCAGGGGCTCTTTCGTGAGATCGACATCGAGCGAGCCCGCCAGCGCGTACGCGACGACCAATGGCGGTGAGGCGAGGAAGTTCATCCGCACTTCGGGATGCACACGGCCTTCGAAATTACGGTTGCCGGAGAGCACCGAGCAGGCGGTGATATCGCCGGCCTTCACACCGGCGGAAATCTCCGCCTTCAACGGGCCGGAATTACCGATACAGGTCGTGCAGCCGTAACCGACTACATCGAAGCCGACCGCTGCGAGGTCGCCGAGCACGCCGGCCTTCTTGAAGTAGTCGGTCACCACGCGCGAGCCGGGAGCGAGGCTGGTTTTCACCCACGGCTTGGCCTTCAGGCCTTTCTCGTTCGCCTTGCGGGCGAGCAACCCGGCGCCGAGCATGACGGAGGGGTTAGAGGTGTTGGTGCAGCTCGTGATGGCCGCGATGAGCACCGCGCCGTCCTTGAGCTCGAAAGTCTTGCCATCGAGTGTTACGGACGCCGTGCCTTTCGCGGCAGGTGTCTTGACAGCGCGCTCCTCGGAGGATTTCTTCGCGTTGGTTTCGTAGACGCTCTTGGCGCTCTTCAGGGGCACGCGATCCTGCGGGCGGCGCGGGCCGGCGAGACTGGGCTCCACCGTGCCGAGATCGAGCTCGAGTACATCGGTGTACTCGGCGTCTTTCTGGCCCTGGTTGCGCCACATGCCCTGGTGTTTGGCGTAGGCGGTGACGAGATCGATGCGCTCTTTCGAGCGGCCCGACAGCTCGAGGTAGCGAATGGTCTCCTCATCGATCGGGAAGATGCCGCAGGTGCTGCCGTACTCGGGAGCCATGTTGGCAATCGTGGCGCGATCCGCCAGCGGCAGGTTCGCCAGGCCGTCGCCGAAGAACTCCACAAACTTGTCGACGACGCCTTTCTTGCGAAGCATCTCGGTGACGGTGAGTACCAGGTCGGTCGCGGTGGCGCCGGCCGGGAGCTTACCCTTCAGGCGGAATCCAATGACCTGCGGGATGAGCATGGTCACCGGCTGGCCCAGCATGGCGGCTTCGGCTTCGATGCCACCGACGCCCCAACCGAGGACGCCGAGGCCATTGATCATCGTCGTGTGCGAGTCGGTGCCGACCAGGGTGTCGGGATAGGCCCGATACCCGCCGTTGGTTTCGGCATCGAAGATCACGCGGCCCAGGAACTCCAGGTTGACCTGATGCACGATTCCGGTGTTGGGTGGCACGACCTGAAAGTTGTGGAAGGCTGTCTGGCCCCAGCGCAGGAAGGAGTACCGCTCGCCGTTGCGTTCGAACTCGATTTTGTTGTTTGCCGCGAGAGCGCCGGGTGAACCGTACTCGTCGACCTGCACTGAGTGATCGATGACGAGCTCGGCGGGAGCGAGCGGGTTGACTTTATCCGGGTCGCCACCGAGGCGTACGATCGCATCGCGCATCGCCGCGAGGTCGACGACACAGGGCACTCCGGTGAAATCCTGGAGGATGACGCGGGAGGGTGTAAAAGCGATTTCATACGACGGCGTCGCTTTCGGATCCCAGGAGAGCAACGCATCGATGTCTGCGCGCGTCACATTGACGCCGTCTTCGAAGCGCAGAAGATTCTCGAGGAGGATCTTCAATGAGTAGGGCAGACGCGCCACCTTTTCGGGCGGCAGAGCAGCCATGCTCCAGATTTCGTACGAGCGACTGCCTACGTTGAGCGTCGAACGCGCCTTGAAGCTGTTCGTCATGAATCCTCCGCGGTAAAAAGCGCGCGGATTATAGTCGATTGGCTAAAATTGCCTGCGGCAATTTCAGCGGTCGATTGGCCGAAATTGCCTGCGGCAATTTCAGTGGAGGGATTAGGCTGCTGCCTGCTGTGTGTATGCAGATATGACAGTCTCGATCACTCCTCCACCGAGGCAGCGGTCTCCATCGTAAACGACGGCGTACTGTCCTGGTGTGACCGCGCGTTGTGGTTGGTCGAAAATGAGGCGGGCGGTGCCGTCCGGTAGGGGCTCGAGGAGTGCCGCCTGGTCGGCCTGGCGGTATCTCACCTTCGCCGTGCACCGAAAAGGCTCAGTCCTGGGCGTCGTGAGCCAATGCATCGTTTCTGTGGTGAGCGCAGAGCTGGCCATAAGAGGGTGGTCATGCCCCTGCACCACGACGAGCACGTTGCGTCGCCCGTCCTTGGCGGCCACATACCAGGGCTGCTCCGAATGGCCGCGTCGGCCACCGATCTGCAGGCCGCCGCGCTGGCCGAGCGTGTAGAACGCGAGACCCTGGTGGGTCCCGAGCAGCTCGCCTTCGGGAGACTCGATCGGACCTGGCGTTGGGGCGACGAAGCGCTCGAGGAATTCCCGGAAGGGGCGCTCGCCGATGAAGCAGATACCCGTGCTATCGGGTTTGTCGAACACCGGAAGTCCCGCACGTCGGGCGCGTTCGCGGACCGCGCCTTTTTCCAACTCTCCAAGCGGCATCAACGAGCAGGCGAGGTGCTCGGCGGCGACGGCATGCAGGAAGTAGCTTTGGTCCTTGGCGGCGTCGCGCGCTTTATGGAGCTCCGTTTCGCCGCTGGCCGCGGTGACCAGCCTGGCGTAGTGCCCCGTTGCGAAGCGTGATCCGCCAAGTCGGCGCACGTAGTCCAGCGCGACCCCGAATTTGATCTCACGATTGCAAAGTACGTCGGGGTTCGGGGTGCGGCCGGCGCGCTGCTCACGGAGGAAATATTCGAATACGCGCTCCCGGTACTGCGCGGCGAAACTTACTCGGTGCAGGGGGATGGCGAGTTCGCGTGCAACGGCGCGTGCGTCCTGAAAGTCCTGCGCAGCCGTGCAGTAGGAGTCGTCCTGGTCGTCCCAATTGCTCATGAAAAGCGCGTGTACGTCGTGGCCTTGTTCCTTGAGCAGGAGTGCGGCGACGGCGGAGTCCACGCCCCCGGACAGGCCGACGACGACGCGGTCTCGTGAAGGGGTTGCCATGTGGGGAATTGTACCCCAGCAGGGCTGCCTAGACGGTTACGGCCGCGACGCTTGTTGCGGTCTGCAGGTCCAGGTCTCCGACCGTTTCTAGCGGCCGGCGGGTGCCGCCCAGATAATCTTCAATGCACTTTAGGACCAGCGGACTGCGCAGGCGCTGCTCACGCTCAACCAGGTCCTCGCGGGACAGCCAGTGCGTGCACACGATCCCACGATCCAGCGGCTGCTGAGCATGGTGGTCCGCCACGGTGCCGGTGAACGCGAAACGCATCGTCGAGCGGCCAGAGCTCGGGTTCCGCCATAGATAGACGCCGACGAGAGCCTGCGGGTTAAAGCCCCAGGCAGTCTCCTCGCGAACTTCGCGGACAACCGCCGCGAGAAGGGTTTCGCCACGCTCGACGTGGCCTGCCGGCTGGTTGAAGACGAGCCGGCGGTTGATACGCTCTTCGACGACCAGGAAGCGGCCATCGGTTTCCGTAACAGCGGCGACCGTGATGTCGGGCGTGCGAGGCATTTCGACAATTATAGCGGGCTCGAGAACTGCAGCCATCTGAGCTCAACCGCGGCGGGCGACTCGCAGGCCGTGTTCGGCCGCGCTGGCGTTCCAGATGTTGTCGAACTCCTGCAGGTAGAGCCTGGCTGCAGGGGGGTTATTGGCGTCGGCGATGCCGTCCCAAGTGTCCGAGCGCATGCGGTAGACGATGGCCCGGTCGTCCGCAATTAGGTACGCGGAGGCGCGCTGCGGCGCTTGCGCTGTGACGTAGCGGATATCGATGCAGCTCGAGAGGCGCCGGCCCATCGCGACGAAGCGGTTGCTGTCGCGCATGACTCGGGTGGGCTCTGCGAGGAGTACACGCACCTTCGAGAAGCTGCGCGTGAGAACGAAGTGCTTGATGACGTCGAGAAAAGCCGTCTGGTCGTAGAGGTCGGGCTCCAGATCCGGGGTGTAAATGGAAATGAGACGCTGCGCGGTCGCGGCGATCTCGTTCACAGCAGCCCGCACTTCGGCCAGCGATGTCAGAACAGTTAGGGTCTCAGGACCCTGACGGTTCGCGCTGCCCGTGCCGCTACCGGTCACGGATTCGGACACATAGCGCGCGTTAGCGAGCTGTGCGAGTGCGCTGTTTACTTCTAATTCCCCGGATATAGCCACGCGGCGCCTGCCGTCATCACCTGCTTATTCGGCAGGCCCGGCGATCTTAGTGACGCACTCCCGCGCGGGTTGCCGAATTGGTCACGTTTTGACCAAGCACGTCGGTTTGATCAGGGTGAAATCGCGGTGCAGTTCGCATTTTGCCGGCGCGCTGTCGGGAGGTGGCGACGGTTTTGTGCGGTGCTGCGATGCGATTTGGTGTGCGCGGCGCGCCATTGAAAGCGCTTCGAAAGGCGCTCGTCAGATCTCGCGTGCGAGTCGCGTAGCGATCCCTGTGTAGCTGGCCGGCGTGAGTGCTTTGAGGCGCGTCTTCTCCGCCGACGGCAAGGGCAGAGTGTCGATGAATTCCGCGAGCGCGTGTGCGTCTATCGTACGGCCGCGCGTGAAGTCCTTAAGGCGCTCGTAGCCGTCGGGTACCCCAGCTGCGCGCAGCACGGTTTGCACCGCCTCGCCGAGTACCTCCCAAGCACCGTCGATATCAGCGGCGATGCGCGTCGGATCCGCCGCCACTTTGTCCAGGCCTCTTCCCAACGCTCGCCACGCAATGAGCGTGTGACCTAGCGCGACGCCGACGTTGCGCAGCACCGTGGAGTCCGTCAGGTCGCGTTGCCAGCGTGAGATGGGCAGCTTCTCAGCGAAATGTTTCAAGAGAGCGTTCGCGATTCCGAGATTGCCTTCGGCATTCTCGAAATCGATCGGGTTCACCTTGTGCGGCATAGTGGAGGAACCGACCTCGGTCGCGACCGCGCGCTGGCGGAGATAGCCGAGCGAGATGTAACCCCAACAGTCGCGCGACAGGTCGATGAGGATCACGTTCGCCGCGGCGAGCGCGTCACAGTATTCGGCGATCCAGTCGTGGGGCTCGATCTGTGTGGTGTAGGGATTGAACTCGAGCTGCAACGATTCGACGAAGGTCCGGCTGATCGTCGGCCAGTCGGCGCCGGGAACCGCGGCAACGTGCGCATTGAAGTTGCCCACTGCGCCATTCCACTTGCCGAGAATCGCAACGTCCTGCCAGCGCTTCTGTGCGCGACGCAGTCGAGCCGTCACGTTCGCAAATTCCTTCCCGAGCGTCGTCGGGCTCGCAGGTTGCCCATGTGTGCGCGCGAGCATCGCCGTGTCGGCATAGCGGTGTGCGAGCGCGCCGATATCCTTCACTCGCGCTTCGAATGTTTCGAGAAGCTTCTCGCGTGCGGCGTGCAGAATGCGCGCGTAGCTCAGGTTGTTGATGTCTTCGGAAGTGCAGCCGAAGTGCACGAGCTCGAGCACCGCCTCGGTGGCTCCCGCAGCGGACAACTGCTCTCGCACGTAGTACTCAACAGCTTTCACGTCATGGTTTGTACGCGCTTCGATCGCTTTCACGGCCGTGGCGGCGTCGGCATCCGGCTCGCTCGCGAGCTGGCGCGCACGGGCGACAACCTCCGGGCTGAGCGTGGCGCCGGCAAGTTGGGGCACTGACGCGGACAGATGCAGGAGCCACTGCGCCTCGATCCGAATGCGCTCGCGGATGAGGCCGGCTTCAGAGAGAAGTCCACGCAGCGGCTCGGTGGCGGCGCGGTAGCGACCGTCCACCGGCGAAAGTGCGTCGACGGCTGACAAAACGTCGCGGGTGCTCGCTGACATGCGTTACGGATTGCCTCGAAGTGCTAGGATTTGGATGATAACGCATACCGCGGAGTGCCTCATGACGACTTCCTTATGGACCGAGCGAGATGGCGGGGGCGAGCGGCGGGTTCCCGCGGACGCGCTTGCCGCCATTGCCGCGCTCGGGCTCTTGGGACGCGGGCGCCGGGATGGCTGAGATGGGAGGAGCGACCTCCAGTAACTGGCGTGAGCGCATCGTCGCGAAATTGTCCAACACACAGCCCCGTCACGGGGTCGCCGACTGGTTGGTGCCCGGTCTGTCCTCTGAGGACACTCAGAAGTATCGCTCGCTGTTTCCCGCGACGCCGATTCCGGCCGCGGTCCTGGTGCCATTGGTAGAGCGGCCCGAAGGGCTTACCGTGCTGCTCACGCAGCGGGCAACACAACTTCGCAACCACGCCGGACAGATCAGCTTTCCGGGCGGGCGTATCGAGCCTTCGGATGCCGATACGAAGGCCGCCGCCTTACGCGAGGCTCGCGAGGAGATCGGACTCGACGCGGGTTTTGTGTCGGTCATTGGCTACCTCCCCGATCACGTGCTCATCAGCGGTTTCCGGGTGACGCCCGTGGTGGCCTTCGTGCGACCCGGGTTCGAGCTGCTGCTCGATGCCGAGGAGGTGCAGGATACTTTCGAGGTGCCTTTGAGCTTCGTGTTCGATCCCGCCAATCATCGCGTCCGGCGCCGTCGTTTCGGCTTTGGCGAGACGGAAATCGAGCTTTGCGACATCCCTTACGGCGATCGCAATATCTGGGGAGCGACCGCCGGGATGCTTCTCACTCTCTATAACGTTCTTCAGGAAGGTGAGGGATGAGTGATGCCGAGAGTGCCATTACCGCATTGATCGCCCTCATGGCGCGGTTGCGGGATCCGAAGAGCGGGTGTCCCTGGGATCAGAAGCAGACGTTTGCCACCGTCGCTCCTTACACGATCGAGGAGGCGTACGAGGTCGCGGACGCCATCGAGAAAGGAGATCCCACGCAGCTGCGCGACGAGTTGGGCGATCTGTTGTTCCAGGTTGTGTTTCATGCGCAGATGGCGCAGGAACGCGGCTGGTTCGATTTCGCGCAGGTGGCGAGCGCGATTCATGAGAAGTTGGTACGAAGGCATCCGCACGTGTTTGGAGAGCAAAGGGTCGGTGGTGACGCGGAGCTGTCGCGCAATTGGGAGGAGCAGAAGGCGCGGGAGCGGGCTGCTGCCGGGGCTGCCAGCGGGGCGGAGGGTGTGAGTGCTCTGGCGGATGTTCCGCGGGGATTGCCGGCGTTGGTGCGTGCGGCGAAGTTGGGGAAGCGGGCGGGGCGTGTTGGATTTGATTGGCCGGATGCGGCGCAGGTGCGGGAAAAGGTGTTGGAGGAGTTGCGGGAGGTTGATGGGGCGCTGGCCGACGCGGCGGGCGTTGCGAGGGCGGCCGGCAGAGACGACGCGGGCGCGGCTAGTGGAGGTAGCGCCGGCGCGGGTGCTTCGCCTGCTGTCGTTGAGGAGATGGGCGACCTATTGTTCGCGCTGTCTAATTGGAGTCGGCATCTGAAGTTTGACGCCGAAGAGGCGTTGCGCGCGGCGAATTCGAAATTCGAGCGCCGGTTTCGGGATATGGAGACGCTCGCCGGCACGCGTGGCCTGACTTTAGAAAACTTGAGCCCGCAGCAGTGGGAAACACTCTGGGAGGAGTCGAAGGCGCGCGAGCGGCGGGGGGCCGGGGCCGCTTAACATGGCGCCATCCGCCATTCAGGCGGCATTCATGGGCTGCTGCCTATCGTGCTGTGATGGGTGTTTTGCGGGTCTATGTTTCTTCTGTCCTCATCGCGGCGCTCGCAACGGGTGTCGTCCTGGAGGCTCGCGCGTTGCTCGCCGCTGAGCCCCCCGGCAGGGTGGTCGCGGCCACGGCCGGCGTCTCAATGGACCAGGCGGTAAAAATGGCCGAGCAACGCTATAAGGCGCGTGTCGTGCGCGCCGAGGCGCAACACGACGGCGTTCGCACGATCTATGTGCTGAAGCTGCTGAATGAGGCGGGACATGTCTGGACTGTGCGCGTCGACGCCACAAACGGAGTTATCCTGTAACGAATTGTCGTAGGCTCCTGGCGCGCCATCTTTGGAGGGGCGGGAATGAGGGCATTGCTGGTTGAAGATGAGGCGGTGTTACGGGAAACGCTGAAGGCGCGTCTCGTCGAGGCCGGCTTCACGGTCGATGTGGCCCAGGACGGCGAGGAAGGTGTCTTCGCGGGCCTGGAATATCCGCTCGACGTCGCTATTATCGATCTCGGGCTGCCGAAGTTGCCGGGGCTCGAGGTGATCCGGCGCCTGCGCGCTGCGCGCAAGACCTACCCCATCCTCATTCTGACGGCACGGGACAACTGGCAGGACAAGGTCGAGGGCCTGCAGGCCGGCGCGGATGACTACGTCGCCAAGCCGTTTCATTTCGAGGAAGTGCTGGCGCGCCTGCAAGCGCTCCTGCGCCGCGCGGGGGGCTGGGCGAGCCCGGAGCTGAGGTGCGGACCCATCATGCTCGACACGCGCGCGCAGACGGTGAAGGTCGCTGATACGGCAGTCGACCTGACGACGTTCGAGTACCGGATTCTCGAGCATCTCATGTTGCGGGCGGGCGAGGTCATTTCGAAGACCGAGTTGACGGAGCGCCTGTACGACCAGGATTTCGAGCGCGACAGCAATGTCATCGAGGTGCTGGTGGGGCGGCTGCGGCGCAAGCTCGATCCGCAGGATGAGTTGAAGCCTATCGAGACGTTGAGAGGGCGCGGTTATCGTTTCGCGCTGGCGCGTGATCAGGCGAGCCGCTGACTTCCATGCACACAGCCGATCGACACATCCGGCCTACACCCCGCACAGCTCACCCGTAGACTAACCGTGCATTCGCTCAGCCGGCGGCTCCTGCTCTCGTTATCCGTGCCGCTCGCGCTGTTCTTCGGCGTGATGATGTTCATTCTGGATACGGGCTTCCGCGCCCTGTCCGATCGCACGTTGCACCAGTTGCTCGATTCACAGATGGTCGCTCTCGTTGCGGCGGCGGAGCCGCAGGCGGGTGGCGGCTATGCGCCTCCCAACCAGGACATGGATGCACGGCTGGCCCGGCCGCGCTCGGGACTGTTCGCGCAGATCCGCTCCATCAAACACCAGTGGCGCTCGCCCTCGACGGCCGGGACCGCCATCAATTTTGGTCCGCTGCTGTCGCAGGGTGAGCGCAGCTATTCCGAAGCCGAGTTCGGCCACGACCGGGTCGCGATCGAGAGCCGTGGGCTGCAGTTCGAGGATGACGCGCAAAACACGCGCTCTCTGACGTTCAGTGTGGCCGTGAGTCTCACGCCCTACGAGGATCAGCTCTGGCGCTTCAGGCAGAAGATGCTGGGGTCGTTCAGCGGCCTCATGTTGCTGTTGTTGCTGACTCTCGCGGCGCTGTTGCGTTGGGGGCTGGCGCCAGTGCGCCGACTCGAGCGCGAGATTCATGAGGTCGAGGAGGGGCGCGCCGAGGTCCTGGGCGACGGCTATCCGCGTGAGTTGAGCGGTGTCGCGAGGAATCTCAACACACTGCTCGTTGGCGAGCGCAAACGCGTCGCTCGCTATCGCGATACATTGGGAAATCTCGCCCACAGCCTGAAGACGCCGCTCGCCGTCATGCAGACGAACTTGTCGAACGAATCGGCAGCGTCGGCGGCGACATTCGGAGCGGAGATCGACCGGATGAAAGACATCATCGCGCATCAGCTCAAGAGAGCGGCGGCCTCGGGTGGCGCGCTCCTCGGGCAGGCGCCAGTTGATGTGATGCAGGTGGCGGTCGACCTGCGGGCCGCCCTGTTGAAGGTGTATGCCGGCAAGGACCTGTCGATTGAGCTGGTTGTTGAGCGGGAGAGCCAGTTTGTCGGGGATCGCGGAGACTTCACCGAGTTGCTGGGTAACCTCGTCGATAACGCCTGCAAGTGGTGCCGCAGTCACGTGCGGGTTACCGTGGCGGTCGATCCTCAGGCGGGCTCGCGTGAGCGGTTGAGTCTTGCGGTTGAGGACGACGGGCCGGGGATTTCAGAGGAAAACCGGGCGCGGGTGCTAGAGCGGGGAGTGCGGGCGGATGAGAGCGTGCCGGGCCACGGGCTGGGGCTGGCGATGGTTCATGACACGGTGGACTTGTATGGCGGGTCGATGAGTATCGATGCCTCGACGCTGGGTGGGGCTAGGTTTTCGTTGAAGTTGCCGGGGCGGTAGGGACGCAAACCCTACCGCCCGCGACGGTTTACTACTCGACCTTGAACTCGATCCCTTGGGCGAGTGGCAGCTCGCGGCTCCAGTTGATCGTGTTGGTCTGGCGGCGCATGTACGCCTTCCAGGCATCGGAGCCCGATTCGCGGCCACCGCCGGTGTCCTTCTCGCCCCCGAAGGCGCCACCGAT